>JAJTEK010000130.1 GCA_021299695.1 Pirellula sp.
CTCGAGCCGATCACTGCGGTAAACTCGCCCTCCGGTGATCGACTTGCCAACTGCGTGATCGTAGGCCCATACCGGGTCGATCGTATTGGCCGCGTCGGCTCCAGGAGTCCGATTGCCGAAGGTATAGGCACCCTCGCGCGAGCTCCAACCATAGTTGCCACCCTTGCTGACCACGTTGACCTCTTCCCACAAGTCCTGGCCGACATCGGCACACCAGAGCTTTCCTGTCTTGCGATCAAATGCAATTCGCCAAGGATTGCGGAACCCATAAGCATAGATTTCCGGACGCACACCCTCGAGCCCCACAAACGGATTGTCGGCAGGGATCGCATAAGCCGCATTCGGGCTCTTTCGATCGACATCGATCCGCAAAATCGAGCCCAGGAGTTGCGAACGGTCCTGACCATTGGCTTTAGGATCGTTGCGGGCCCCGCCATCTCCAAAGGCGATGTAAAGATACCCATCGTTCCCAAACTCGATCGCTCCACCATTGTGATTCTGGAACGGCTGGGGAACGACCATCAATACCTCCTCGGAACTCGGATCCCCCTTGAACTTGTCTCCAGGCATAGTCTTGAATCTTGAAACCACCGACTCATGGGTGTTGGGTTTGGTGTAACAAACAAAGAACTCTCCGTTTTCCTGAAACTTCGGATGCATCGCCAAGCCCAAAAGGCCCTGTTCGTTGCCACCGGGCGAATTCCACTTGCTGACTCGATCTCCGATCTCCAAAAAGACCTTCGCAAGCTCGACCTCAGGGTCCTTCTCAAAACTATAGATCGTTCCACCTTGATCCAAAACATACAGACGCTTCGAATCTCCTGGAGCATAAGTCAACTCCAAGGTGCGTCGAGGGCGATTGACCGTTCCGTCTTCCTCAACCGGGACCCAATTCTCCCACTTAAGCTTTGGAAATGCCAACGTCGGCTTGAGATTAAGCTTGCCGTCGACCGGCGGTGCAATCGTGCCTTCATCGCTAAGCTCGCGGATCTTGATGTTGCGGAACGATACAGGATTGCCATGGTCCTGGAGACAAAGATGCCCCTGACCAGCTTTCGCAAAACCAGGAAACTTCGAGAACTTGCTTTTGGCCACCAACTCATCCCACCGCTTGTCCCCCAGATTGAACTGGTAGTACACCACCCCATTCATCGAGACCTCACAGCCCCGAGGCGAGATGCGCAAAAACAACTGATTCCACTGACCGGGGGGACGCGTCGCATCAGGAATCTCGGTCTCACCGGCCCATCGCATGGGATAAGGCTGATACATCTGATAGAGCCAACCGGCCTTCTGTGGGTCGTGCCCCTCGACATTGTCTTGGATCTGGACCTCCGGCCCGCTATGCCAAGGTGCTGGATTGTCCTCGGTCACATGGAACATCAAGCCGCTATTACCACCCTTAGAAATGTTGTACTCGAGCGATAGCTCAAAGTACTTGTACTTCTGATCGGTGATGATGTCCCCAGCATTGTTCCCATCGCGAACGATCGCTCCATCGACTACCTTCCAACCCTCGGAGACCTTTTCCTTCTTGTAATTTCTCCAGCCCTGCGTCGATTGCCCATCAAAGAGCAACTTCCAACCCGCAACCGACTCGGCACGCGTAAGGGTATTGGCTGGTTGCTCAGCCAATACGCTCGACGTCAGACCTATCGAGACTCCCGATGCGATGAGCATCCCAAGACAGACGCGGGACAAGGTTTTCGATGCTATTTTCATAAGAATTCAAATGGGGTTATATTGAAATAAAAACGGAAAGGATTACTCAGTACCAATACGAAATACGAAGCTCAAAGCTCGGTAGCCTCAAGCCTCTTGAGATTCAATGCCAATGCTTCTTTTTGCGAACTATCGCAAAAACGCAACAACTGCTCGGTGTAGTATCTGGCCGAATCGATCAACCCGTTCTCTTCGGCAATCGCGATGGCCAACTCCAAAGCTCGGGTGCGAATCAGCGGATCGGGAGGGGGTGAACGGTACAACGCCGCTTTGCGAAACGCCGCTAATGCCTCCAAAGGACGTTCGAGGCTCTCAAGACACATGCCCAGTTGCAAACTCGCGCGGGCTCGAAGCGATGGATCCTCTGCCGCTTCTCGCAAATTCTCCACCGCTTGATCCTCTCGCCCTAACTGACGCAATGCAACTGCCCAAGGAATCAATATCTCTTTCTGTTCCGGATGACGCTCGTAGCGGTCCGAACAAACCTTGACCCTGCGGTTGGCCAAGTCCGTTTCGGCTTGCTCCAAACCGTGACGGCTCTCCTCGCTAGGTCGCTGCGCGTTGAGCTTGCGAGCCTGCTCCAAAGCCATACTCGACAAATGAAGCATCAGATCCTCATGCAAGATCAACGCCGGTTCGTGCTCAGGACAGTACTCGACGGCAGCGTCCAAGACCCGACGCGCATCGGTCCATCGCTGCTGATCGATGTAGATTTGACCGAGCTCGACATAAGGCTCAGGGTTCGCAGGCGCACTGCGGATCGCTTGCTCGAGCTCCTGCGAGCGCTGCAAAGGGATCGCCTTGGGCGTCGATGCCGTAACGGCCGACGGCATGTTGCGAACAAACAAGCTCTCGGTGTCGGAGTACTTCGAAAGCAATTTCGCACCGACCTCTTTAGCCGACTCGTGCTTGGTAGACTCGTTGAGTTCCTTGGATTCCATGCTCGAAATTATACCCTTGCTCAAAGCGATTCCCATATCGGAGCAACGAATAAAATCCAGGAACCAAAAAACGTCAGCCCGGATGGCAGTTCGCCCTTTTCGGCGATCAGAGAGGCTGCCATCCGGGCTGAAGAATTTAAAAACTTCAGCAGCGGTCGACCAAGACCGCTATTCTTCACACAAAATCAGACCACCAAGTCGGTGTCCTGACCCGGTTGAGGGACCCAGTAACGGCCCTTCTCGTCTGGCTTGATCGGAGCCTCATCATCAAACGAATCGATGGCGTCAAAATCGGCCAAACCAATCTTGCTGTTCAAACATTGGTCCCACTTCAATAGCTTTCCAGTGTAAGTCGCCATACGGCCCATGATCGAGGTCATCGTGCTCGTCGCGCCGTAATCCCCCTCGTTGGGGATCTCTCCCTTGCGAATCTGTGCGAAAAGATCGACGTGCTCCTGCGCCCAACCATTCTCACCGGCCGGCGACTTCCATACCACCTCGTTCTTCTTGTTGTAAATTTTCCCTCCGCTGATGTCGGCCCAACCATTGGTCCCGTGGGCAAACTCACTGACCGAATTCCAACAGCCCGGAATGTGTCGGCACTGACTCAATAGCTTCGTGCCATTGGCGTACGTGTACTCGATCATGTGGTGGTCATAGATCTGACCGTTCTCATCCCCGGTCCTTACCTGACGGCCACCCTGGCCTTGGGCCTCTGCAGGCGGGCCATCCATGAGCCAATTGATCACGTCCAAATTGTGAATATGCTGCTCGCAAATATGGTCCCCACTGAGCCAGTTGAAGTAGTACCAGTTGTTCAACTGATATTCCAATTCGGTCTGGTTCGGCTGCCGGTTGCGGGTCCATACCCCATCGCCATTCCAATAAGCCCTAGCCAAAATGATGTCGCCAATGGCTCCCTCTTTGAGCATCTTGATCGTCGATTTGTAATCGCTCTGGTGATGCCGCTGGAGACCAACGGCGACGGCCAAGTTCTTCTCCTTGGCTATTTTGTTGGCCTCCAATACTCGACGAACCCCAGGCGCATCGGTCGCGACAGGCTTCTCCATGAACACATGCTTGCCCGCCTTGACCGCTGCCTCGAAATGCAAAGGTCGGAATCCCGGTGGACTTGTCAAAATCACCAAGTCAACATCCGAGGCCAATACCTCTTTATAACTGTCGACCCCAATAAACGCCTTCGCGTCGGCATTCTCCTTGTGCTTGCCCTTGAGCTCCTTGAGCGCATTGTCGGCTCGGAACTTGAACGGGTCGGCAACCGCCGTCAACTTCACCCGATTCGACTCGCTGTTGGTGTCAAGCGCCTGACCGGCAGCTCCCGTTCCTCGCCCTCCGCAGCCGATCAAACCCACACGGATCGCATCACTCCCTTGCGCATGGGCCGATCGGGATATCGGCAAACTAGCCGCAAGCCCCGTGGCGATCACGCCCGTCTTGAGAAACCCCCGGCGTGATGGCTCGCTCGATGCATTCGAAGGTGCCGATTGATTGGTCGCATCGCTCATGGATCGTTGGACTCCAACTTGGATTAAATGATGGTAAGTAAACAATGTGCTGTGGAAAAAATGAAATCGTGGAAACTTCGTCCCGACTCGAGCAAGGACGCTTCAAGCTCAAGAAGGAAAAAGTGTTTCACGCCCGCCCCCGCGCAGCGGAGGTCGCTGCACCAAGGAGAAGAAAAGTCAGATTTCGTAAGGACTGACGTGAAACACCGGAGGGCTTAAACGCTCACTCTCGCGGATAGGAAATCCTAGCCCCCAAAAGTGCCGTCTAAGGGGTCGCTAAGTCGCAACCACTCCCTGACTATACCAAAGGCCGACTGCCGTTCCAAGGGAATTCACAAAAATTACAACTACAGAATGCTCGATCTATCAGAAAGACTGATCCAGCTAGCCCGATCACCAAGGATTTTCCATGCGTCCCTAAGCCGGCTTTCGCTGGTGCAGATAGTGCACCAACTGACGCACCGACTCGACGTCGAGAATCTCGTCGTCGATCTTCATCGCAAAGCGTTTTTCAAGCTCAAAGGTCATCTCCGCCATGGCTACCGAGTCGATCCCGATCATCGCCAACGAATCGTCCAAATGAGGCCGGCTACCGACGAGCTTCGACAGATACTCGATGACCTGGGCTTGCGTTTCCTCAAAATTATCCATGGGGCCTTCTCGCTGGGGATCCTTCTCGCAAACGGCCTAATTGATCGGTATCTGCACTGCCAAAACGATAGCGGGAAACCCTCTTTGGAATCAAGCCCCACCGGCAATGGCCAAGGCTCGATCCAGATCTGCTATCAAATCCTCGGGGTCCTCAAGTCCAACCGAAATCCGCACCAAAGTGTCACGGATCCCCGCTTGAGCCCGAGCCGCAGGATCATAGCTAGCATGCGACATCGTCGCCGGCTGCTCGATGAGCGACTCGACGGCCCCGCAACTGACGGCCAACCCGAAAAGCTCCGTCGCCTTGCACACCCGCTTTGCAGTCTCGATATCCCCTCGGACGTCAAATGTGACCATCCCACCGAACTGGTCTCCCATAAGCCGAACGGCGCGCTGGTGATCCGGATGGCTGGCGAGCCCAGGATAGAGCACCCGAGCGACGGATCGCTGACTCTCGAGCCATCGGGCGATGGCCAATGCGGATTTGGACTGCTCACGGACCCGCAACTCCATGGTCTTGATCCCGCGATGGAGCAAAAAGGCCTCGAGCCCCCCGATGACCCCTCCGGTGGCGTTCTGGATGAAGTACAACTGCCGATGAAGTTCGGGGGTCTTGGCAGAAAGCGCTCCGGCTAAACAATCGCTGTGGCCACCGAAATACTTCGTCGCCGAATGCATGACGATGTCGGCTCCGAGCTCCAAGGGCTTGAGGATGCACGGTGGGACAAAGGTGCTGTCGACGGCCAGCAATACGCCTGCCTTATTCGTGATCTGCGAGATCTGCTCCAAGTCCGGGACGCTCATGAGCGGATTGCCGATCGATTCGACCCACACCATCTTGGTTTCCGGACGAATCGCTGCGGCTATCGCTTTGGAATCATCGGCATGGACCAGCGTCACAGAGATGTTGTTCCGATTGCAGATCTTGTGCAAAAGCCGATAGGTCCCGCCATACATATCGCAGCCGGCCACGACATGCGAACCTGCCTCCAATGACCCCATGGCGCAATGGGTCGCTGCCATCCCCGAAGAGAAGGCTAAAGAGCCTGCGGCTCCCTCCAAGTCGGCAATCGTCTTTTCAACCCGCGCCCGGGTCGGATTGCCGCTGCGAGAATAGTCAAAAGCCCCCCAGTCACCCGGCCCGGGCTGCACAAAGGTCGTCGATAGGTAGATGGGCGGAACGACCGCTCCGGTCGAATCCGGTTCGCTTCCGATATGGATAGCTCGTGTTCGAAATTTCATTGCGGGTTGTCCTTGGGATTCCAACGAGGCGTACCGAACAGGGTGTTCTAAGCCGTCGCTTAGGGCGTTTCTAGGGCTTGACGCAAGTCCTCGATCAAATCGTCGGTGTCCTCGATACCAACGGCCATGCGAATCATGTTGTCGTAAATCCCGAACTGCTCGCGCTGCTCGCTCGGGTAATCAAAGTAACTCATCACCATGGGCTGCTCGATGAGGCTCTCGACCCCCCCGAGGCTCGGTCCAATCCGAGGAATCTTGCACTTGTCGATGATCGCAGCCGTCTGCTTCCAATCGGCGTCCTTGACCAAGAACGTGATCAGACCGCTGAAGCCCTTCATCGTTTTCTTGGCGAACGCATGGGAAGGATGCGACTCTAGTCCTGGATAGTAGACGCGCTGGACCCTCGGATGGCTCTCGAGAAACTCCGCAATCCGCTGGCCGTTGTGGTTGTGTCGCTCCATCCGAAGCGCAAAAGTCTTCAATCCTCGCTCGAGCAGATACATATTGTGCGGCGAATTGATCGATCCGAGGATCCCACGCAGCTTGCGCACCGGCTCGAGCTTCTGGGTCGATCCGCAGATGACCCCCGCGAGCAAATCGTTGTGCCCACCCATGTACTTCGTCGCCGAGTGCCACACGTAATCGACGCCCCATTCGATGGGCTTGAGATTGTAAGGTGTCGCGAGAGTCGAATCGATCAAGGTTTCGATTCCGTGGCGTTTTCCGATCGCGACGAACGACTCTAAATCGATCACCGTCAAGTGTGGGTTCGTCGGCGATTCACTCACAAGCATTTTGGTCTTCGAATTGATCGCCGATTCCATCGCAACCATGTCTCCGGTCTTGACCTGGTGGGTCACGACTCCGAAACGCGACAAATGCTTGACACAAAACTCCCGGCTGCGGTGATAGCACTGATCGAAAAAAATAATCTCGTCGCCCGCCGAAAGCTTGCACATGAGCAATCCAACGATCGCTGCCATGCCGCTTGAGTAGACGATCGCATCCTCGGCCCCCTCGAGAGCCGCGAGCTTCCTCTCGACGACTTTCTCGTTCGGGTTGCCATAGCGCCCGTACTCCTCGCGTTCGTGGCCCTCTTTGAGATAGTCCAGAATCGATTGCGTCGATTCAAACGTATAAGTCGACGCGCAGCAGATCGAGTCGGTGATCGCATCGTTGGGCTTCTGGCGAGCCTCGCCAGCATGGACACTCTGGGTACCAAAACCCAGTTCGCTCTTGGAATTCGAAGACGATGTCATGGAATGCTTCAAAGAAAAGCCAAAGGAAAATAGCCAAAGAAAACTCAGACGAATGGCAAGCTCTAAGCAGATCCGCAGCAAGCGATCCGAGACAACGGCGAGGTCGAAAAAACCGCGATGCCGTTGGAAGCGAATGGCTCTTTAGCAGTGAGGCTGCAATCGGCCGCAAATCCCTGGAACTCAAGCTACAGTTTAGCCTCTGACGAAAAAGCCATCAAGCCACAAGGCCAAGCAAAACCGCAGCTCCCCTACCCCTCCTAGGTGCTCCCCCAACGAGTATGGACTTTTGAATCGACTTGCCTAAAATGAACCCTACAAATGGGAGCCTCGGCCCGAAAACCGTCCCGAGGGTTTTGCAACAACCAACGAATTAGCAAGTAATTCAAAGCTAGGATGGGTGGCAGAGCGGTTTAATGCGCCGGTCTTGAAAACCGGAGTGGTCGAAAGGTCACCGTGGGTTCGAATCCTACCCCATCCGCTCTTTCTGGCAATTTGTCTGGGAATCTAAGAGCCGTTCCCACGGCTCTGCCAGTGGTTCTCTCAGACTTTCTGTTATCGGGTGGCCAGAAGGACCGGGTCTTCTAGAGGGGGCGATTACCCAAGAGCTTTTACTCAGGGGCGTTTACCGAGAACCAACCGTGGAAACCTTCGAATTGCAAGACGGCGGAATCCTTCGTTACGACGAAGCCTTCGTGCCCACGAGCCTCGCAGATCGCTATTTCCATGCACTGCGCGACGAATGTGCCTGGGAACAAAAACCCGGCATCTTCGGACACATGCAACCTCGCCTCATTGCTTCCTACGGTGACCCAGGCGTGACCTACCGTTATTCAGGCGTCGATAACGTGGCGCTACCCTGGACGGCAACCTTGCTAGAGATCAAAAAGCGAATCGAGGCGGTCGAAGGCCAATACAACTACTGCCTTGTGAACCGATATCGGTCCGGGTCCGATAGCATGGGTTGGCACGCCGACGATGAACCGGAAATGGGCAACACCATCGGCTCACTCTCGCTAGGGGCAACGAGAAAATTCCGTATCAGACACAACCTTTCCCGAAAAACGCATACATTCCTCGCAGGCAACGGAACGCTCATCATCATGGCCGGAACGATGCAGCAGCACTGGCAACATTCGGTTCCCAAAACCAAACTCCCTGTCGACGAACGAATCAACTTGACGTTCCGACAGATCGTAAAACTAAAATAAACAGATCGATTCCCGATCCCTTTCCTGGAGACAAGTCGATGCATGACCAAGCACAATTCTATGTCGGGTGGGGGACGTTGTCCCTGATCAACGCCGGACTGGCGCAAAGCAAAAACCGCAGCGGACTTCTTTGGTGGGCGGCATCCCTGTTCCTTGGGCCTTTGGCAACCCTGTTGATCGTGATCTTGGACAAAGAACCCCCACCAGCGGTTTAAGTGGATACTTTTTCACTCAGCGCGATCGACGCATTCTAGAAAGACCAAAACCATTTTGAATCGGATTGAAAAACTAGAGGAACGGCTCGAACCGCTCAGGCTTGAACTCTTGAACCATCGCATCTACGGCGAAATGGATCATCTTGAAGCCTTGCAGCAATTCATGGAGCATCACGTCTTTGCGGTTTGGGATTTCATGGCGCTGCTGAAGGTATTGCAACGACGTATCTGCTGCGTGGAAGTCCCCTGGCTACCGCCGGTCGATGCGCAAGCCTGCCGTTTCATCAACGAGATCGTGCTTGCCGAAGAATCCGATGGCGATACCCAAGTCGGGTTCGCGAGTCATTTTGACATTTACCACCGTTCGATGAAGCAATGTGGCGCCAAGACCGCGGCGATCGACTCCTTGATCGGCGAGCTTCGCCAAGGTGTCCCGGTGCGCACCGCGCTCGAACAGCCAATCATTCCCCATGCGGCTCGACTTTTCGTGGAGCATACATTTTCCGTCATCGAAAGTGGCAACCTGTGCGCCACTGCGGCAGCCTTCACCTATGGGCGGGAAGATCTGCTGCCGGATGTCTTTCAACGCATCGTCGACAAATTAGATACGGAGACTGACGGGAAATTGGCGGACTTCAAGTACTACCTTCAAAGGCACATTGGTCTGGACGGTGATGAACATGGACCGATGGCGCGAAGGCTCATTCAGTCGCTATGTGGATCCGACGAGTCCAACTGGAAAGCAGCCGAAGATTCCGCAGCGAGTAGCCTGATCGCTCGGCGGAGATTTTGGGATGGAATCTACGACCAACGACTGAAAGCCTAGTTGAATATCTCGTTACTCTTGATTCTTCTTGCTTAATGCCTCCCCCCATCCGCTTGGCCCCCCTTCGCCCCCGGGCTTTGACGCAGGCGAGTTCGCGATAGCAAAAAAACGCTTGGCCCCCCTTCGCCCCCGGGCTTTGACGGGGGAGAAGGGGCGGGGGGGATGAGGGGGAAGACCGCGCGTAAGGCTGTTCAATCCCCCCTCATAGCGCTATGGCCATCTACCTTTTTCCTATCCTCCAAAACGAATTCAACAAACCCAACAATTCGATCTCTCGCAGCGTTGGAATCTCGAAGGATCTCATATCCAGGAATTCGCAAAATCTTATATCCGAGTGATTTAAGAAATCGATCCCTTATCCGATCATGTGCGATTCCTTCTGGGGTCAAGTGAGGTTGCCCATCGATCTCGATAACCAACCCCAATTCAACGCAAAAGAAATCAACGGTATAAGGAGGAACGGGATGCTCGCGTCGAAATTTCTGACCGAGCACCTGCCGATCGCGAACCCACTGCCAGACAATCAAAACATAATCGCTAGCCATACGCCTTTGTGATTTCGCGAAATCGATATTCTGTTTTGATCTCGCCTTGCTTTTCTTCACCATTACCTCCCCGAAATAATCCCTAACTCCATATTAAGCAATCAAATCGTTTAGGTTCCGGAAGGCAGCGATTAGATCGATCAATCTATGGAAAGGCTAGCTTGGACGCTTGGTTTTTCCTATCGTCAAGAACCGAGAAGGCGAGCAATTAAAGTATCCCCCGCTCCGTCCAGTCGCGTTTCCACCCTCACCCCCCATCCCCCTCTCCCGCCAGCGGGCGAGGGGGGGCCGCGTTTCTATGACTCTTGTAGTGACTAATGAAGAAAACGCTCGCATTAAATTACTTATTGCCCTTTGCTTGCATTTAATACCGATGCTGCTCCCCTCCCTCCTCCCCCCCCATCCGCTTGGCCCCCCTTCGCCCCCGGGCTTTCACGCAGAAGAGTTCGCGATAGCGAAAAAACGCTTGGCCCTCCCTTTACCCCCGGGATTTAATGCAAGAGAGTTCGCGATAGCGAATAAACGCTTGCCCTCCCTTTACCCCCGGGCTTTGACGCAAAAGAGTT
>JAJTEK010000131.1 GCA_021299695.1 Pirellula sp.
AAGCCCGAGAGTTTGGCGAGATGTATCGCTATCGGGCTGGATGCAAGCCTGTTTCGGATGCGCAGCGGGACTCTTCGGATGACAGAGCATCCGAATCAGGCAGAGCATCAGGTTCAGAGGGCAACCAGGCCCAATAGGCTTTCCCTAGGAAGCTCTTCCCCGGCGGTTTATCCGCGAGTTCTCCCGTGTAAGCTCGCGTCTCGCAGAAGGCATCTCAAGCAAAGGCCTCAAGCGGGAGATAAATGGGATACCGGCGGAATGTAAGCTACTGGGCCGATGGGATTCGTCCCGAGACGGACTAGATGGTAGTCCAGTTCCAGGGTCGCGAGGGGGTGTTGAGGGATCTCGGACGAATTTCTTTTGAATGGCCGGCGTGGCCCAGCGCACTCGGTGCGCGCCGAGGTGGGAGAAACGTCGCCTGAATTGGTTTCTAAACCCTCCTTTTGGGTGGAATCACCGCTTGCAACCACCCCCGACCGCCCAGCTCAACGCAATCGTTTCCCAATCTAACTCGGGAATCTAACTCGGGGACAGTCCCTGAGTTTGTAAGGGACAGTCCCCGAGTTTGTAAAGGACAGTCCCCGAGTTTGTAAGGGACAGTCCCCGAGTTTTTGCGAAAAAATTTCTTTGTCGCTGTGCTAGTGGTCTCGATGAGCGATGATGAGTGGTCCTGGTTTTCTTGGGGCCCTTGGGACCCTTGGCGATCTTTGCTCCCTAGCACAAGAAAACCTCGGGTAACCCAATCCTGGAATTACTTCGCATCGCGTGAAAGATCCTGGATTTGGGTGCGTCTAACCTGTAGAACGACGGCAATTTACTGAAAAGTCCATGAGCGATTCTCCACCGGAAACACGAGCAAGTTTGCTCGTCAAACTTCGCGACCACCAGAATGCTTCCGCGTGGCAGGATTTTATCGATTTGTACACGCCTGTGATCAGAAAGACTGCAATGCGAATGGGTTTGCAAGTTGCCGACGTCGAAAATGTAGTCCAGGAGGTTCTGCTGGCTGTCTCGCAGTCGATCGATCAATGGCTCGATAATCCTCAGCGCGGTTCCTTTCGAGGCTGGTTGTCTCGAATCGCCAAAAACAAAACACTGGATCTGCTGACTCGAAAAGCAACCCGGCCCGAAAACGGTATTAGTCGGGAATGGGACGCGATACCAGCGGCCATATCGAGCCTCTCTTCTTGTTGGGATCAGGAATACCGCTGGGAGCTTTTCGTTCAGGCGGCCAAGCATGTACGTGAAGCGGTCGCCGAGGCGACTTGGCAAGCCTTTTGGTTATCGACTATCGAAAATCAACCCGCTGGGGATGTCGCGCGTCAACTCGGAGTTCGCCAAGGGACGGTCTACTTGAGTCGATGCCGCGTGTTGGATCGCATTCGGAAATTGGTCAAGCAGTGGGAGAGCGAGGAATGAAACCTATATCTTTAGGTAATTGCTGCAACCAAGAGCAGCTTGTGAGTTTGCTCGCTGGACAACTCGGACAACACGACTCCGATCTTGCGTTGTCGCATATCGAACAATGCGATTTATGCCGCGAGTCATTGGAGTGTTTATCAGGAGACGCACGGGATTGGAAAGAGGCTCGCGAGATCCTCTCGTCGAGCAAAGAGTTCGGGCCCAAGCCTCCAGACGATTGGAGCCAGTCGCTCTCGAAACGCTTGTTGTCTCCATCGAGCCATCCGGAGATGCTCGGCCGTATCGGACGCTACGATATCGAGAGCATGCTCGGCGCTGGGGGAATGGGGATCGTGTATCGAGGGTTTGATACCCAGTTGCATCGGGCCGTAGCGATCAAAGTACTCTCGCCGACGCTGGCCTTTCATGGGTCGGCAAGGCAGCGGTTCGCCAAGGAGGCCCAGGCTGCTGCGGCCATCGTGCACGAAGATGTCGTTCCGATCTACGATGTCCAAACCCAGCGTGAAATCCCGTTCCTGGTCATGCGATTTATTCCTGGGGAATCGCTCCAAGCCAGGATCGATGGCCATGGAGCTTTGGAACTCATACAGATCTTGAGAATCGGCAAACAGTTGATGGCTGGTCTGGCCGCAGCGCATGCCCAGGGATTGATCCATCGCGATGTCAAACCGGCCAATGTCCTTCTCGAAGAAGGAATCGATCGCGCCCTTTTGACCGACTTTGGACTGGCTCAAACCATCGACGATGCTCGTGTTACGGCCTCGGGGCTGATGCCTGGCACACCTCCCTACATGTCCCCCGAGCAATCGCGAGGTGAGAAACTGACCGAACAAAGCGATGTGTTTAGTGCTGGCAGTGTCTTGTACGCGATGTGCACGGGTCGCGCCCCTTTTCGTGCCGAATCCCCATGGAGAGTCCTTAAGCTTGTCGAAGAGTCCGAGCCCAAGCCCATACGTGAACTCAATGCACAGATTCCCGATTGGCTCTCGGGGATCATCGAAAAGATGATGGCCAAGCATCCATCGGACCGTTACACGTCGGCTGCCGAGGTTTCACGTCTCTTTGAGCAATGCCTGGCGCACGTGCAGCAACCCTTGAATGTCCAATTACCATCGCAAGTGATCCAATCCGATCGCTCCAGCGCCAATCGCAAGCGACCTGTCTGGCTTGTGCCAGCCATGCTAATGAGCTTCTTGGGGCTAATCGGCATCCTAAGTGCTTTCGCCTTGAACCAAAGTCCTCCATGGGCTTTTTCTCGAAGCCGAACATCGGTCCCTGAGATTGTCGGTCAGCCAGTCAGTCCTCCCGGAGTTTGGCGACAAGTCGAGCCGCTAGCTCCACCGCCAGAGGAACACCTCTTGCAACTGCTCAATGAGCCTGTAGATGTCGACTTACAAGATTTCCCCCTAAGCGAAGCGCTCGCTAAAGTCCTAGGAGAGATTCCTTACGAGTTGGAATCCAACCCCTCGAAATCAATGCAGCGAATATTCGCCAAAGGACGAGGGTCGCGCAGCGGCATGCTTAGGCGGATCCTCACAGGACAGGAGCTTGGGTACATTGTCCATCCAAACCGCATAGAGATTGCAAGCCGTGAATCGCTCGACGCTCGGCCCGTCGTTCGGTCTTACTGCTTGTCTTATGTGACGGCGAATGATCAGCAGACATCGCAATTGGTCGATGCCTTACGAAGAATGTTTGACTCAAGCGACCAGCAGACGCCTGAAATGACGCTCAATGGCCCGGTGTTGATGGTCCGAGGGACCGAACCCGTGCACGAGCAATTGATCGCGTTTCTGGCCGCTTGGAATAATCGAGTTCGAAGATAAACAACAAGTACATGGAGTTAGGTAAAGTGTCCTATCGAAAGTGGATGTTCCGGGTCGGCGCGTTGCTCGGATTCGTTGGGGTTTGCGGAACAGGAGTCGTTGCCGGAGTTGCTTGGTCGCAAGCCGAGCGTCAAAGAACTTACAGACAACTAAGCCAGAACCCTGGCAATTATGCGGGCTATCCGCTTTCTTCGGTGAGTGCCAACCAGCCTACGACCGTGACTTGGTGGGTCAAACCCAAGGGTGACGAACCGGGTTGGTTATCCCGAGGCAAGCAGGCCATAAAGGCCGAAGAGACACTTCGCGAAGCGTTGAACAAAGACGCCTCGGTCGACATCGCCAATGCGGAACTTCCTGCTGCACTCGAGGTGATTCTTGGCGAGCACAAGATACCTTACCTAGCAAACCCAGGTGGAATGGACGCGCCTTTGGTTTCGCTCAATGCTCAAGGGAGCTTGCGCGATGTTCTCAGAAGACTGCTACGGCCACTGCAGTTGGATTACGTGATCCACCGCGATAGTGTGCAAATTGTCAATCCGCGCGAGGATTCATTCGACCGAACAATCCGCGTCTATGATTTGGCGCATGTGATCAGTAATAGCCAGGATATGGACAAGGTCTTGCTGTTGATTGAATCGACGCTGCAGCCTGACCAGTGGCACAACCAAGGAGGTCAAAGTCGCTTGGAGTCGGTAGGATCGGTCTTGGCCATTGCCGGAACCGAACTGCTGCATGAAGAGGTCGAGACTTTGCTGGCCAAGCTAGAGTCGCTCGGATTGCTCAGTAAAACCGGTTTGCCTGGAGCTAGCAACCAGACCGTGGATTACTCGTCGATGTATCGTGCGGGTCTGGTCCCCGCGACGCCCCCTTCGTTGCCAGGTGGGTCTGCTGGTCCAGTTATCCTTCCTGGATCGCAGCTCAAGCTAACTCCAGGACGCGTTGAAAAAGAGAATACTCCGAGCGAGAGTTCTCCGCCTCTGAGCCCTCGGGATCCGAACGGTTCAGAATCTCCGTAACTCAAACTTTCAAGCAGGGCACGGGAATGGGACCAGGAGAGTTGTGAGAAAAATCCGCCTCTGCCCCGGTCCACAGTCCTTTACTCGGCCCTGGTCCTCGGCCCTTTGTGGATCGGTGCAGACGGATTCCATCGACGGTATGATAACGTGAACAAAAGAAGTCTTCGTTTGTTCGACTTCTTGAGAAACCCGTCGAATCTGCGGAGACCATCGCTTATGCGAAAACCAAAGCTGCACCGAACGATCGCTCTGCTGCTGGATCTGTCTCCCTGGGGCTTGGTCCCTTGGTTCTTTTTCCCATGGTTCGTGGGTTCTTTGACCTGCGCATTTGCCCAAGACTCCTTTGCCCCCGATTCGGCTGCGTTCTTCGAAGCGAAAATCCGTACCATCCTCGAATCCCACTGCTTGGAATGCCACAGCGGACCATCACCCAAAGGGAACCTGAGTCTCGCAGACCAAGTCGGCTGGCAATCGGCCGGAGTCATCCAACCAGGCAATCCGAACCAAAGCGCTCTGATCGATGCGGTCACCAGCGACGATCCGGAGTCTCACATGCCTCCAGCGCCCAAGCCCGCATTGAAGCCCTCGGAAATCCAATCCCTACGCGCCTGGATCGCCGCGGGGGCCTTTGACCCTCGCAAAGATTCCAACGGCTCTGATCCCAATAACCCGTCGCTCTCGATCGGACCGAAAAAACGAAACCGCATCTTCGAAATCACTGACGCAGATCGTGCCTACTGGGCTTTCCAACCCCTAGTAAAACCCGAGATGCAACCTGACAATTTTCATCGCAGCCCATCGCAAAGAATCGATCGGCTCGTGCCGAGCAATGACCTACCAGTGGCCCCTCCGGGCGAACGGCTCCGTCGACTCTACCTGGACCTATGGGGTTTGCCACCGACGTTTGAACAGGTCCAAGCGTTCGAACAAGATCCCTCTGCGGATCGCTGGAATTCGATCGTCGAGGAGCTCCTGTCCTCGCATCACTACGGTGAACGTTGGGGCCGATATTGGCTCGATTGGGTACGCTTTGCTGAAACCAATGGTTACGAACGCGATGGTCTCAAACCCAACGCCTGGCGATACCGTGACTATGTGATCGACGCTTTGGTCCAAGACAAACCCTACGACCAATTCATCATCGAACAACTCGCAGGCGACCAATGGGCCGAGTCCCAAGGCTTTAGTCCATCGAACCAGCCGGAAGCTTGGCGCGAAGCGATCATCGCCACGGGTTTCTACCGACTGCACGTCTGGGACGATGAGCCCGATGATACCCTTGCTGCCGAGTTCGATGACGCCGACGACATCATGGTGACCATCGGGTCGGCTTTCCTAGGGCTGACCATCGGCTGCGCTCGATGCCATGACCATAAATTCGATCCGGTCAGCCAAGAGGACTACTACGCACTGCTGGCGTTCATGCGAGGAATCGATCCGTATGGCCTCTCGAAAACGGGGGGAGGGGGGCGTGGGACCGGTCGTATCGAACGCACCCTGGCTTCCCCGGCCCAAGTCGAAGCTTGGGACTCGAACCGCCAAAACCAAATCGCTTCATTGCAAAAAACACTCGACCAAACGCTCGATACAAACTCGCGGTCGGAACTCGAAATGCAAATCAAAAGCCTTCGCGATTCGCTTCCCCCATTCGATAAAGCCCTTTCGGTCTGGGAGATCGGCTCAGAGCCTAAGCCCACGCATGTGCTCCATCGCGGGGACCCAAACTCACCCAAACAGCGGGTCGCCTCGCGCACTCCTGAGGTCTTCTCACCCTTCGTTAAAGAGCCAAACTCGGCTCTCGAAACGAACACTCCCGACCGATTGAAACTCGCCCGCTGGATCGCGCATCCCCAAAATCCTCTGACGGCTCGCGTACTGGTCAACCGCATATGGCAACGACACTTCGGGATCGGAATCGTTCCGACAACCGATGATTTCGGAAACACCGGCCTGCCACCTACCAATCCACTTCTGCTCGATTATCTTGCCGGTGAATTTATCGAATCGGGTTGGTCGATCAAACATCTTCATCGTATCATCCTGAGCACCCAAGCTTTCAGCAAAAGCTCTCGCCCTGCGATCGACCCGGATGCACCTAGCTACTACCAACCCCAACTCCGACGCCTCGACGCCGAATCGATCCGCGACTCGATCCTGTCGGTCAACGGAACGCTCAACGCTATGCGTTCCGGTCCTAGCATCTACCCCACGCTGAGCCAAGAAGTCAAAGACGCTGCCAACCCAGTCTCGGTCTCGATGTGGCTCGAAAGCCCCAAGCAACTCCAAAACTGCCGCAGCATTTATCTGATCGTCAAGCGATCCCTCAAAGTCCCGTTCCTCGAAACGCTCGATTTCGCGAACAGCACCTCGCCAACAGCCATTCGAAACGTCACGACCACTGCTCCCCAAGCTCTCTTGCTGCTCAATGATCCATGGCTACACGAACAAGCCGACCAACTCGCGCAACGATTGATCCGAGAGGCCGGCTCGGAACCGAACCAACAAATCGAGCGACTCTGGAAACTTGCTTACCAACGTTCCGCAAGCGAACAAGAGCTCCATTGGGCCAACTCCTATCTGCAAAACAACCCGCAGCGATTGGCAGGCCTTTGCCGATCGGTTCTCAATAGCAACGAATTCCTCTATGTGGATTAAATCCTGATGCTCCCTGAAGACCACCGGCCGAATCCTCGGCTCGACCGTCGGCACTTCTGCACCCAAACCGGCGCAGGCTTTGGCTCCCTGGCTCTTGCCTCGATGCTCCAGGGCCAGGAGCCCAAACTACCGTCGAAAGCCAAGTCGGTGATTTTTCTTTTCATGTTCGGGGGGCCCTCCCAAGTCGATCTTTTCGATTACAAACCTGAACTCCAAAAACGCGATGGCCAAAGTATTCAAAACGAATTTCGCCGCGGGAGTAAAACCCAGGCGGTCCTCCAAGCAAGTCTCCGCAACTTCGCACAACACGGAAGCTCGGGACTGTGGTGCTCCGACGCGTTTCCAAATATCGCCAAACACATGGATAAACTGGCGATGGTCAAGTCTCTGACGAGCGACTCCTTTGCCCATGGAAGCGCCCTGCTGCAGATCAACTGCGGGCGGATTCTCCAAGGCCACCCATCGCTCGGCTCCTGGGTCAACTACGGCCTAGGTTCCGTCAACCAAAACTTGCCCGGCTTTGTCGTGATGCTTGACCCCAGAGGTGGTCCGACCAGCGGCGCTCCGAATTGGTCCAACGGATACATGCCAGCATCCTATCAAGGCACCTTGATGCGATCCGGAGGCCAACCGATCCTCAACCTCCGCCCCCCCGCAAATATCGATGCAGCAAGCCAACGCGCCGAGATCGATCTGCTCAATGAACTGAATCGTAGTTATTCGCAAGATCGCAATGGCTACTCAGAACTCGAAGCCCGTATCGCTAGCTACGAACTAGCTTTTCAATTGCAAATCGCAGCACCCGAAGCGATGGATCTAAGTCAAGAGACCGCAGAGACGATCGCCATGTACGGCATCGATGAACCCAAACCCGATTGGCACCCACTGGCTCTCGGACCGAGCACCTTCGGCCGCCAATGCCTCATCGCCCGACGACTCGTCGAACGAGGGGTGCGTTTCATTCAAATTTACTCCGGGGGCGGAAACGCGGGTGGACAAAACACCTGGGACGGCCATCATGGAATCGAAGAGAACCTCAAACTCCATTGTCCCGAAGTTGATCGACCTATCGCCGCCCTGCTGTCTGACCTGGAGCGGTCTGGTCTGCTTGAATCGACCTTAGTCGTCTGGGGAGGTGAATTCGGACGCATGCCCGTTTCGGAGACATTTAACACCGGTGGCAAACCCGGCGGTCGAGATCACAACCCCAAGGGGTTCACTTACTGGTTCGCCGGAGCCGGTGTCAAACCCGGGACGAGCTACGGCCAGACCGATGAGCTCGGAGAATTTGCCGTTGAGAACCCGAGGCACCTGCGCGACTTGCATGCGACGATCCTGCATCTGATGGGACTCGACCACCGCAAACTGACCTACTTTCACGGTGGCTTGGACGAAAAACTCACCGGTGTGATCGATGCATCGCCGATCCGTGAAATCATGATGTGAGTCGCCGCGGCGTCATGCGGATTTGGCCTAAGGTCGCCGCGTGAGTCGTTTGCCACAGCTTACAAGCGATCGGTGGATCGACTCGTATTCGGGCATGGCCCCCTTGCGAGGGCGGATGACATAGTCGACCGATCCGGGCAGAACGTGTTGAAGCCTTCGAAATGCTTCGCGTATCAAACGCTTCCATCGGTTCCGAACCACCGCGTTTCCGACCTTGCGAGATATCGAGATCCCGAGCCTGGGACGATTGAGCGCATTGGCTGCGGTATGGATCACTAAAACCGAGTCGGCAATCACCCGACCGGTCTTGAATAAACGATCGAAGTCGCGTTGCCTGACAACCCGTTTGGATTTTGGGAATCGTTCAGAAGGTTGTTCAGGCATGCATCGCGACTGGAGGATCAATCGTTGATCTTCGCGTTGGAAATGAGTTTGAGGAACTCTTGGTTGCTGGCGAATCGACCGAGTTGCTTGGTCAATTGCTCCATGGCTTCGACAGGATTCATCGAGTTGAGAGTTCGCCGGATCATTGTCACGGAGTGGTAGGTATCTGGGTCGTGGAGCAATTCCTCGCGACGGGTACCTGACTGCGTGATATCGATCGCAGGCCATATCCGACGATCGGCCAACTTGCGATCCAAGACCAGTTCCATGTTTCCCGTACCCTTGAACTCTTGGAAGATCAATTCGTCCATGCGAGAGCCGGTATCGACCAAGGCCGTTCCGACGATTGTCAAGGATCCTCCTTCGGCAAACGCTCGCGCGGTTGCAAAGAGCTTCTTGGGAATATCCATGGCCTTGATATTGACACCACCGGACATCGTGGGACCCGAGTTCCCAACCCACTTGTTGAAGGCTCGAGCCAGTCGGGTGATCGAATCCATCAGCAAGAACACATCCTTGCCCATCTCGGCGAGCCGACGGCATCGGTCGATGACCAATTGGCTCAATCGAACATGGGAATCGACGTCTTCATCCAAGCTGCTTGCGATGACTTCGCCACGCTTGACATTCATCCGCATGTCGGTGACTTCTTCGGGTCGCTCATCGATCAGAAGTACGATCAATTCGACGTCAGGGTAATTTTCCGCGATCCCTCTGGAGATGTCTTGAAGCATGATCGTCTTGCCCGATCGGGGTGGAGCGACGATCAAACAGCGTTGGCCACGCCCCAGGGGAGCGAGCAGATCGATCACTCGGTTGGTCAGAGGCTTCGTGCCGACCTCAAGCTTGAGCCACTTCTCTGGATTGATCGCTGTGAGGGTATCGAAGACTTTGACGTTGGCGTATTCCTCAGGTTTCATTCCTTCGACGTCGAGAATTTCTCGAACGCGAGGCCCTTGAGACCGCCGACTATGCTGCATCACCGCGCGGATCTTGAGCCCCTGGCGAAGCCGGAACTTCTCGATCATCGTTCCGGGAACAAACGGGTCGGAACGCTCCCGCGAATAGTTGTTTGAGGACGAGCGCAAGAATCCATAACCGTTCGGATGCATTTCAAGCATCCCGTAGAATTCCTCACCGGGTTCCTCTTGGACTGCCACGGCTCCCTCGGGTCGGGGAATCGGATTGCCATCCTCGTCAAGTTGCGGTTCCTCAGCGCCCTCGTCATTGACCGGAGCGTCGTCGGGATTCCCAAAAGCCTGTTGATAACCAGGACCATGTCGCCTGCGAGGACGACGAACGCGTGGCCGAGAACCCGGCGCCGCACCCGCACCACCACCACTTCCACCCATGTCATCTCCGTGTGAACGCGATCGGTAACGCTTCTTTTTTGGCATACAATAACCCAGAAATCAACGAAAAAAAAGAATCCTTGGGCACGCGGGAACAACGAAATCGAAGACCCTGCGAGACTATAAAAATCTGGGACGTCCAACATTCCGTGAACGTCACGACAACCTAGTTGCTGACTGTCTGCTGGAACCCAACTCGGTGATGCTCACATGCACCACGGATACCAGGAACAATGAAACCGTTCTGCCAATCGCTACCCTAGAAAGGGCGGCCTAAGCACATGAAACGAGGAGAACACAACCGTTTCCGACCAGCAATACCGCAAGCTTAGGCGTTTCCTGCGGAAATGTCAAGCGTTTGGCACTTGAGGCGGATTTCTTCCGTCAATTTTAGCCGAAAACCTCCAATTTGCTCGACCCTCATCCGTCGCGCATCCGATGCAATCGTAAAAGTCACCCCGCAATTCCTCCTCGGTCACTCCGGAGCCGTTACGATGCCAGCCCGATATGCACTCATCCATCCAATGACGCTCCTGCTGCTCGGCACCGCGATTCTTGCAACGGCTATGCAAGCAAAACAAGCCCAAGCTGCCG
>JAJTEK010000018.1 GCA_021299695.1 Pirellula sp.
CTGCTGGTGCCTGAGTTGCTGGTTTAGGCCCCGTGAGCTCCCCGAGGCTAGCTTGCTGCAGAAGAGCTCTGGTGTCCTCGGGCCACGGAGTGTTCAGAACCGAGGGATCCTGATCCATCGAGTCGATAAGCGATTGGAGTTTCGATGGATCGCCACATTCGGCAAGGGTGATGGCCTCCATAAGCGAGACCGCAGCGGCCCGGTACCGAGCCGCTTGCTCCTTGCATTCGAGGGCTTGATGGACCAACCTTCCTCGCTCGATCAATCGTTCTGATGGCATTGCAAGAGTCCCTTGGAGGGGCCTTTGAGGGGAACACCGAAAACAGACGTTTTTCGTCTGCTCTCTATTCTCCAAATTCTTGCAAGCAACACCCGGTTTTGGTTCAAATGCTTTTGAACCACCCGAGCACCGTCGAGCGCGCTTGGCGGATTTTCCTTGGTAAATCCTCGTTTTCTCCACCCGCTACGAGCACCGTAACGATCGGCATCCCCTCTGCAAAATCGACCCCCTGGGGGTCCGATTGCGGGATATCGGCAAGGCAAAACTCGCCGGTTTGGAGTTCCCTCAAGGTGCCATGCCAGCCAAATCGCCACAACCGATCGACTTGGGAGAGACTCAAATGCATCGCATGCGGCGCATAGAGGATCCCCTTGGCGACCTGCAGGCCAGCGGGCGATCCCCTTCCCGGAACGTTTTTTGACGCACCGCTCTTTAGGATCCTCAAGTGCTCTGTGATCCAGGAAAATCCCTGAAGCGTCTCATGCAACTCCATGCTGGCCGACCAGCGTGGATTGATCTCTAAGAGCCAAAGTTGCCCCTGAAGATCGATCTGAAAATCAGCTTGCCATAACCCTCGAATCCCCGTGCTTTTTACCACGGTCTTGGCGAATCGCTCGAGCGAAGCCTGCACTTTGGGACTTACCGAATAAGGAGCTAGACTCCCTCGGTAAATCCATGGCAAAGGGGCATCGAGCTCCTCGGAGAGGATCGATCGCGCGATCCCAACGATCCGTGTTCTAGGGAGCTCATCACTCACGTTGCTCTCCGTGCAGTAGCTTACTCCGATCGAAATCCCAGGTATGTACTCCTGGAGATACCACAGGTTGGACTTGGGGTTGCCTGGGTCCGGTCCGAGTTTCGCCTCGTGATCCAAACCCTCAAGACTTGCAATGCCCCTTACGTGGACACCCCCTGCGCGACCGACGGGTTTGAGCATCCAAGACTCCGAGCGAATCGATTCGAGTCTCGGGTCCGAAAGGTCTTGGATTGTCGTGGGCCACCCGATGCGACTTTCGCTAGCCCAGCGTTGCCAGGATTCGATCGAGCGGAGTTGACGCAGCATCTTGCCCGTCACGCCGCAGAGCATCCCTTGATCGATCCGCCGCTGGATGAAATCGGGCTGGTTCTCCATCCCTCCGCAGAGCACCAACGGGATACCTCGCAACTCGGCCAAACTCTGCGGACAGCTCTCTGGAAAATCTGCAAGCGATCTGGCTTGAGCGATCTCTAGAAGGTCTGCGTCGAGGAAGTCATCCCAAGCTAAAATTCGAGAGCAACCGGCGCGAGCGGCCGATTGCGCCGCGGCGCGGCAGGATGCTCCCACCAAACAGATGCTTGGAGTAGGATCGGGATTCATAGCGCGGAGTCCCAGACAACGCAGTCCCAGACAACGGAGTCCCAGACAACGCAGTCCGCAAAGCCATTCGCAACGCTAGTCTTTGCCGACGTGTTTGACCTGCTCCCAGAATTTCTCAAAGGCTCCCTCTTTGTGGAAATCGGGGCTGTTGTCGATGTCATGGCACTCCAAGCACTTGTCTTGGGCATTGGCCAAAGTCAATCGCATCGCGATGCGCAGTTCCTCAAGTTGTTTTTTGTCGGCGTTGGCGTCCTCTTCGGCCCTAACGTGCTCCGAACCGGGCCCATGGCAATTCTCGCATCCGCTCCCGTGCAGCTCGGGCGACCCTTCGAGCGTTTCGTAACCCGACTTATATGGCCGATGCTTTTGGGGGTTCCAACCCGTAACATGGCACGAGATGCACTCGGGATCAAAGTGCCTTGCCATCGATCGTTCAGGAGGATGGACGATCGATTCGGTCGCATGAGCATGCGGGGTTTTCTCCCAAATCGCATGGGCGGTCGTATGGCATTCTCCACACTTGGAGGTTCCGACAAATTCGTTTCCAGTCGGATGGGTCGCTGGCCTTAGACCCAAGGCTGCGAAGTTCTCATCGGACTTGTTTCGCAACTCGTCTTGGTACTTCTCGAAGAGCTCGAGCATGCGAGGAGAGTCCTCGAACTGCGAACTCAATGCGATGCGTTGGTAGCGGGTCGGTTGCGAAGGATCTTCAAAGAGCCCGATGATCCCTGCATACATCCCCTTAGTCCCGGCTTGGACGATCTGCGTGGAAGTCCCCGGGAGGATCTCAGGACGGTAGGTCGGTTCCCCGAATCCCCCTGAAGTGACAACCAACTGGAATCCCGGAACGGCCTGGACGATCTTCTTGGTCTCTTCGAGACTCGCGTTGGCGATAAGGATTTGGTAGTCGCACTGCTCTTCTCGAAGTTTCTGGGCGACCTCTTGGAGAGCTGGAATGGCCGGCGAGATACTAAAGAAGTCCTGTTTGTTTTGTCCTTGAGCTCTGAAGGTCTCCTCGCCGAGCACTCCGGTAATACCGATCTTGCGAGGTTTCTTGTCTGGGCCTTCGACGCTTAAAACCCTATAGCGCAGATCCTCGTCTGGTAGCATGCTGACATTGGCCGAGACGAACAGATTGTTTTTGCCGTTCTCGTCGAGGATCGAGACGAGGATGTTGTCCGAGAGGAGCAGGTCTTTAGCGCCGTAAGTGCTCGCGGCATATCCCATTTGACGAAAGGCTTGGGCCGTCCAGTTGAATTTGATCTCCGACTGGATACCATCGCGACGGACTTGGTCGCCCGCATCGAGCGCCATGACTTGCCAGCCTCGGTTCACAAGGCTAGTCAAAAGGGTGTCTTTGCGATTGATCCCCCCTTTTTGGTTAGCCAAGCCAGTGCAACCGCAGGGTTCGAGATAGCCGGTTTGGTTTCCGGTGAGGTAGAAAACCAACCATGGGTTGTTCCAATCCGGGGCTATTTTCTGGTTCTTTTCCTCCTCGGTCGCGACGTTGATCGGCGGATCGGAGGCGGGTTTTGACGTCGGCTGTGCGTCGGCGGGTTTTGGTGGTTGAGATTTTTGCTGCACCGGGGCGCTGTTGCGTTGTCCGAGCCGCAGACGAGGGGGTTGGGCCCAGAGCAAGCTTCCGAAGAGGCTCAGCGGGATGCTAACAGCCAGCAGGGTCCAAAGCGTGCGTTTCACAGACTAACTCTTGCGTTTCGCGGGCGATCAATCCTCGGTTAAACGGAACTTAAGGTACATCGGAATCGTCGGTGAGGTTTCCATATCCGTTTCGATCACGATTTTCCCGAAATCCTTGCTGAAGGTTCCATCAAATTCGACAGGATCGCTTCCGGGGGGAATTTCCAGCAGGATTGGGTAGATCCGCTGAGTCGAAGAAATCTTGGGAGTTCCAATCGATGCCTTGAGCTGATCTGGGATGACTTTAGCGATTCTTATGTTCGGATCACCTGGGAAATCGTCGGTACGGATCGAGAGCATGAAGCTCTTTTTGATTCCCTGGGAGGACTTAGCGGTTCCGATCGTCAGGATATTTCTCGTTTCGTTGTAATCGTCCCCGGCGATGACCCTAACGGGGGTTACGACCCGGCCTCGCACGTTGTAGGAGAGAAACTCTTCGTCGGGTCCACCCTCATTGCGTCGGGAGATTTGTAGATCGAGGTTCAGCGGACCGGCGGGCAATCCGGGCAGCAAAGTCATTTTGCAATCGGTGTAGCGACGCGCATCGGCTAGATCGGGAAATTGGCCTGGTTCGATGACGACTTCTTCCTCGGCTTCGAATCGAACTTTTTTCGACAGAATCGAATCTTTGACCTGGCCTCCGCCGATTTTCAACGGGACGGATTGGAACGAGTAGATTCGGAATTTGATTTCGTTCTGTTGGCTCGAAAGCAAATCCCCGACGCTATGGGCCGGTGGATCAAAAACGTAAGCTTGACCGATGCGTCCACGGATAACGAGTTTGAGCTCCTCTTGGCTTGGACAATCGCTTCCGATGGTGGCTGTCTGAGAGAAATCGTCCAGCACGCTTTCGGCTTTCCATTCGAGTTCAACGTCGGTTTCCTCGCCGGGCTTGAGAGTCGCTTCGGTGAATTTTCCGACCGTGCATTTGCAGGTACTGGCCTTGAACCAAATCTTTGCGTCGGCTTCGCCGACGTTCTTGAAGACAAATTTATGGGAACGTTTGGTTCCCTTCATCATCATTCCGAAATCGAGCTCGGCCCCGTTGACGACGGTGATCCTACCGAACTTTTGCGCGTTGAGCTTTTGGACTTCCGACTGAACCCCAGCGCTTCCCGACTCGGTCGTAACCCCTTTGGCGCTTCCCATGAGGTTCTTTACCCCGGAGAACCGCCTGTCGTGATCGAACTTGGCTAATCCGAACCCTAAGCCTATGCAGGAAATAAGGAGTAGAAGACTGCGCATGGTGCCCGATAGAAAAAGGAAAAGGAGCTAGGGTTTATTGAAAAAACTACGCAGCATTTGCCGAACAGGTTCACCCGGAACCGAATCGCTCCGATCGACCAGCCGCTTGAACGTATCCCATTGGGGGCTCGAGTCCTCAGGAATTCTCTTGGCCGACTTGGCTCGATCCTCGAGCAAAGGTGCCAATTGGTGCGGCATCCAGATTCGGGCCGCTTCGATTTTTCGGTCCCGATGCTTGGTTTCCCGATCGATTTGCTCGGCCTGATCGAGCTTCGCTTCGCAGACTTTCCAATTGCCTAACATCGCAGCGACGATGGCCGTCTGGAGATGCAGTTCGGCATTGGCTGGCGCGTACTTGGTCGCCTCCTGGTAGTACCTCAAGGAATCTTCTTGGAGCTGCGTTCCGATCGTGCGCGTGGCCGTCGCTCGGCCGGCTCCGCCCCGGGATCGGGCTCCTCCACTGGCCGAAGGTCCCCGCAGAGCAGGTCCGCCCCCCTGTCGGCGAAAGGCCATCTCTTCGGTCAGGGACGTGTCGAGCGTCTGACCAATTGAGGTTCGCAACGACTCGACGGCCGCGTCGGCATAAGCGGTCGAATCCTTAGGGCTTCTTTCGATCAGGAATTTGCATGCTTGCTGGAACTGGTGCAACCAACTGGCTTTTTCCGAAACCGGAATATCCGAATCCATGACCGCCCCGGAGAACTCCATCCCCCACCGAGCTAAATCGGGATCCAAGGGAGCCGAAGTGACGAGAGCAAAGTACTCGTCGACCGTCGGCAAACTCTTGTCGAGAATGGCTTTATCGAGCACGAGCCGACCGGTTTTATTGTCCTTGGGGAAGGCGGCATAAGCCCTCTGGGCTTGGAACCAGGGCATGGCCATCGACCATCCCCACAGACCGAAAATCGCCAGAGCAGCCAAGACCCCTTTCGAGCGACCTAGCAAACTGGGTTGGCCAAGCGTACTGGGTTGGCCAAGCGTACTGGGTTGGCCAAGCGATTGGGGGGACTCGGCCCAATTGGCACCGGCAATCCACAATCCTAAAGCGATCGCAGGTGAAACCATCGTTCCTGGGAACATCCAACCACCAGAGGCCAAGAAGTGGACCAGGACCCCCAGAAACGAAACGAGGAACAAGAGCGGATGATTTTTAACAAACACATACACCGAAGCGCTCGCCGCAGGGCTTCGAGTCAGCCAAACCCCAAAGGCCAAGGCTCCAGCCAGGACAATCGCCGTGCCATAGAGCTCCAGATCTCCAGCGGTGAAAAATGCAAACAAAAATACCAAGACCGACGCGATGATCGCCGCGCCCCAAAACCACTTCGGACCGGACATCGAGGCCCCCACCGGCTCGTTGGAAACCGGCTCGTTGGAAACCGGCTCGTTGAAAGCCGGCTCGTTGGAAACCCCTTCGCTGAGTTTTTCGGTTCGGAACAATCGCGAACGAAGCTGAAAAAACGACAAGCAAACCATCAGCAGGACCGTCAGCCCTAAGAGCACTAGCCCGCCGCTGTGCGCAAGCTCAAGCAGGAAGTTATGCGGGTCGGCAGGCGATTCCGAAGCGGTAATCGATTTGACTTGCAAATAGGTCGTCTGAAAGTTCAAAGAACCGAAACCGAACAAGGGTTGTTCGGCGATCAGTTTCCAGGCACCCCGCCAATAATCCATCCGGTAGGCCAGGGACTTGCCTGCCTCTTGGAAAATCAAAGGATCGATCGCATAGACGGCGCCGAAGAGACCCAGCATCATGACACCAAGACCAGCGAATACCCCAGGCTTTTGCTTGACCCATCTCCCAAGATTGCTCCGCAGAATCGGATCGAGCAGCATCGCAAGGACCGTGGTAATTCCAGTGGCAAGCCAAGCCGTCCGGCTTTTGGTCAGCAACAGAGCCAGCCCGGTGGCGATGACCAAGACCAGGGGAACCAGCCAAACGGCTCGGTCGGAAAATCGATTCGCACCGCTAGCCCCGGATTTGGTAGCCCCGGATTTGGCCTTCAAGTGCAACCCTGGGGATCGCCCCAAGCCCTGGAGCATCCAACCGAACCAAACAGGCCAGAGGGCCACGAGAAAACCGGCATAGGAATTGGCCAAGGCAAAGACACTCAGGACCTCGGTGCTCTCGATGCGATTGACAATCAGCACCGCAGCAGACGAATCCGGATCGATATTGTTGGCTCGCAAGTATCCGATACGGTCCTTGGCCAACTGGGCTTGTTGGTAAGGTTGGAGCACGGCGTACTCCCAAAATCCCCACAAGATCACAAAAAAGGCGATGACCCACCAGAGCTTAAGCAACCTTGCAGCCCGCTCGGGAGTGCGTGCCAACCAAGCGACCGAGGGGATCAAACACCACAGGGCCGTCGATTGCCAAAATCCATAAATCGCATTCTTTGAGTTGACCCGTCCGATCGAATACCCCGTGACCAAAGCATGCCAAGCGATGACCATCGCGATCAGCAGCCAGAGCACTGACATACGTTGCCAAGCGACCGTTCGAACGACCGAGCCTGCGAGGATCGCAGCGAAAAAAAATACACCTAGCGAAAGCCCAATATGCCAAAACGATTCCCCCTTGGCTACCGCGATCGCCGTATCGCAAGGCCACCAGAACGAGAGGACCATCAGCAGCGCGAGCAACACCCAAGATGCAGCCTCTGCGAACCTCCCCAGAGTCGATTGTGGTTCGAATGAAAACCCAGTTCCAGAAACATCAGGCTCCTAGGACAAAACCGATGGAGAAGAGTCGATCGAATAAGGCAACGAAGAGGACATCGATAAACCGTGGTGTTAAAGTCGCGTTGGAATCATGCAATGGCCGTCAACGACCATCCGAATTGTCAGCTCTAGAGCCAATTGGGTCAGGAAATTTTTCTGCTCGTGAAGTTTTCTAGCAGACCGATCCAAGCCATCATCGCAAGGACAATCCCGAGCACTAGACCAGCCCCGATCCAATCGGTTCGAGGCAAAAGCAAAGCGCCCAACGAGCACGTGAGCGTCGCGAGATAAATCGCCCCGACGGCCTGCTTTTTGGTCATCCCCAGCTCGACGAGTCGATGGGAAAAGTGCTTCTTGTCGGCTTGAAACGGGCTGCGACCCTCACGCAATCGAATCGCGATGACGCTTAAAGTATCATAGATCGGTACGGCTAACAAACACAGCGGTGCGAACACCGCATGAGGAGCTTGACCCTGAGCTCCCGAGTACGTGGATAACAATGTTGTTACCGCGATCCAGTATCCGACGAAATAGCTCCCCGAATCCCCCATGAAAATCGAGGCAGGGGGCCAATTGTAACGGAGAAAACCCAGCAATCCCCCAAGAAGCGCCAAGACCATGATCGCCACGAACCACTGCGGTTGGCCTTGGGCTGGCTCAGGCGAACTCAGGAGCATCAGGGCAAGCATTCCCGAGACGATCGCCGCGACCCCCGCGCTCAGGGCATCCATGTTGTCGAGCATATTGAAGGAATTGATCAGCATGACGATCCAAAAAATGCTCAGGATCGGGGTCAACCAAGGCAGATCGATGTAGGCGGTCAATTGGAGTTTAAGTCCGTAGACGACCGACGCAGCAACGGCAAATTCCACCGCGATGCGCACTTTCCAATCGAGCCCAAAACGATCGTCCATGAGCCCCAGCAAAGCGACCACGGAGCCGCCTGCCAGTAGCAGCCAGATCGAACCGAGCTTGGACCACATCCCAGGAATCAGTTCCAGAAGGCTCGCAGGCAGGGCCTGCTCGGCGAGCTTCGGCCAAGTATTGGCCAGAGCTACAGCGAGGGTTCCTAACGCAAAAACCGACAATACGCCTAACCAAATCCCCAGCCCACCCCCGCGCGGGATCGGACTCGTGTGGACCTTGCGCTCGTTGGGAAGATCGATCAACCCGAGCCCTAGGGCATTCTTTTTGACCCAACCGACGACCAACAAGGACACCCCAGAGGCGATCAGCAACACGGCCAGAACCGATGCACCGAGTAGAATTTGGCTGCGGCTCATGAATCGCTTTCCGTGGAGCTTCGAGAGGCCAGATTGCTCGTAAAGCCCTTTCGGGCAAGCTTGAGAAACTCCAGAACATCGGGGCGCTGGTAGTCTGCATAGGTCCAGGGCATCGATGTCCAAACTTGATCGCGAAAGGCCAACGTCACCTCGGCGTAAATGCCGTCGCGAAGGTAGATCCGATGCTCACGGTTCTTGGTCGACGCCAAAACCAATTTCGTCATGCTCAAGTACCCCGGATCGATGTTGACGAGCCGTTTCGAGTCGTCCTGGCTCGAGGTCAGTTCCTCGGTCCAGTCCCGCTCCCAGCGGTTCGATTGGAGTTTGTCGGCGGCGAGTTCCGCCGGGTCGTAGGGGTCGGCAAATAGGGCCATCTGCTTGCGAAGCGCTCGAGGGGTCCGATCGAGGGAAGTTTCGGATGGCCGCGGCACGAGCATGGTTCGCAAGTAGTAGGGGGATTCGACGAAATCGAACGCTTGACCCAGGGAGGCGATTTTGCCCCAATGCGCCTCGAGCCGCTCGAGGGCAATCCGCAGAAAACGATCCTCAGCGGAAAAAACCGCCACGAATCGAACGCTCGGAGGTGATTTTTTGATCAGCCCCATCGGGGGGTCCTCTCTGGTTTGGGCTGGGCGAACTGGGTTGGAGTGGGCGAAATGCTCCGAGATCGGTACAGTATTACGTATGGAATCGAATTTAGGCTCACCCCAACCAAGCACATCCCGGCCTCCGAAACCGGTCCAAATCGGTCCGATGGAGGTTTATCCACCGATTTTCCAGGCTCCGATGGCAGGCTATACCAATTATGCCTACCGTCAGATCGTCCGCGAGTTTGGTGGAGCGGGCCTCCAAGCCACCGAAATGGTCAATGCCCGCGGGTTTGTCTGGCTCGATGAACACGACTGCGAGCATCCCGACCGTCTCTGGGGTATCGCCCAAGAGCCCAGGCCTCTGGCCGTCCAGATCTGGGACAATGATCCCGAAACGATGGCTAAGGTCGGTCGAAGGCTTGTCGAGGAATACCGTGTGAGCGTCGTGGACATCAACTTCGGCTGCCCGGTCAAGCAAGTCACCGAAAAAGCCCACAGCGGTTCCTACCTGCTTCGAGACCCAGAACGCATGTACGCGATCATCTCCCGGTTGGTCGAAGCCTGCTGGCCCACACCCGTGACGGCCAAGATGCGACTCGGTTGCACCCGGGATTCGATGAACTATATCGAGGTGGCCAAAACCGTCGAACGCGCCGGTGCGTCGGCCCTGACCGTCCACGGTCGGACCGCCGAAGACTTCTTCAGAGGCTCTGCAGACTGGGATCGCATCTCGGAGATCAAGCAGCACCTAGACCACATGCCGATTATCGGCAACGGCGATCTGGAAACCGCCGAGGAAGTCCTCTTTGCCTACCAGAACTACAACGTCGACGGGATCATGATCGCTCGCGCAAGCCTCGGTAAGCCCTGGCTCTTTGCCCAAGCCGCCGCGGCCCTCGAAGGTCGGGCGATCCCACCGGACCCGACGATCGAAGAGCAACGCAAAATCATGCTCCACCACTACGACCTTGTCGTCGAACGCTTCGGTGTCCACCGAGGTACGATGCTCATGCGAAAATTCGCTTGCTGCTACGCTCAAAACAAACACGGCGCTCGGCATTTCCGAGCCCACATCTCACGCGTCGAAAACCAAGAGCAATTCTACAAAGTGGTCGAAGAGTACTTCCCAAAACACGCCGGGATCGACGCCCAAATAAACTCAGAACCTGCAGACGATCGAGATAGCATCGATCCGATTTGCAACCTCTCCTGATTCACGTTTCCATGATTTCTCTATGAAAGGCAATTGTCCCATGAAGTTATTCGAAGGCAAAAAAGGACTGATTCTCGGAGTGGCCAACGATCGCTCGATCGCTTGGGCCATCGCCAAAGAAATCATGGAGCAAGGGGGCATTTGCGGTTTCTCCCATTTGCCCGACAAGCCCGATGACGATAAGAAAAAGAACCACCTGCGCGTCAGCAAGTGCGTCGAGCAATACCCGGCCCAAACGGCTTTCCTACGTCCCTTGGATGTCCAAGACGACCACCAAGTCCAGAACTTCATGGACGCGGCCGCCAAGGACTTCGGACAAATCGACTTTCTGCTCCACTCCATCGCGTTTGCCGATCGAGACGACCTGACGCGAGACACCGTCGAGACAAGCCGAGCAGGTTTCAAATTGGCCATGGACGTGAGTGTCTACAGCTTGATCTCAGTGACCAACGCCGCTCGCAGCATGCTCAAACCCGACTCGTCGGTCCTGACGATGACCTACTTCGGCGGCGAAAAATGCGTCCCCGGATACAACGTCATGGGGATCTGCAAGGCCGCCCTCGATGCGACCGTCAGATACCTCGCCTACGATCTTGGCCCTCAAGGTATTCGCGTCAACGGCGTGAGCGCAGGTCCCCTCAAGACCCTAGCCGGTGTTGCCGCCGGCGTCGGTGAAATGCAGGAATACTACGACTACGTCGCACCCCTGGGCCGCTGCGTGACCCACGAAGAGGTAGGTCGATCGGGATCCTACCTGCTGAGCTCCTACAGCAACGGAATCACCGGCGAAATCCTTCACGTCGATTCCGGCTACAACATCATGGGTAGCCCAGGGCGATTGCTCGAGCAGTTCCGCAAAGGAACCTGATCGAGCCGCTCTTATTTTGCCCAATCCCGAACTTGCATCGACAAATGCTTGCGCCAGTTCGGGTTGTCAAGCTTGGGATAGTCGGTCCGCAAGTGCACCCCTCGCGATTCGGTCCTGGCCAAGGCCGCCTGGGCCATCATCAGGCTGACTGTCAGCATGTTTTGCAACTCCCAGCCTTCCATCCCACCGGGCTGGTGCGAGAGGACATAACTGCTGTAGCGGTTGAGCTGCTGTAGCGCCTCCTCGAGCTTCTGGTCGGTCCGTTGGACTCCCACATGCCGCCACATCAACGATCGTACCGAATTGCGAATATCCGCAAGATCGATTTCTTGAGGGTCGGCAACCTGCATTTGATTTTGGATCGGTAGGACACTCAACGATACTGTGGGGTCTTGCAAGGCTGCGTCGGAAGCATGGCGGCCTGCAAGAGCACCATAGACCAAGCCCTCGAGCAAACTGTTCGAGGCTAGACGGTTGGCCCCGTGAAGGCCGCTACTGGTCACCTCGCCAGCAGCCCATAGACCCGGTAGGCTCGTCCGAGCTTGGTCGTCGACCAACGCTCCACCGATCATGTAGTGAGCACCAGGACGAACCGGGATCGCGTCTTTGGTGATGTCCAAACCAAAACTCTGGCACACCTTGGCTATCCCAGGAAACCGCTGCCGAACGTAATGGGCATCGAGGTGGGCCAAGGTCAGGTAGACACACGCCGACTGCGTCTTTTCCATCTGTGCGACAATCGATTTGCTGACCACGTCCCGAGGGGCTAGCTCGAGCCGAGGATCGTAGTCCTCCATGAATCGATAGCCATTGGAATCGACCAAATAAGCACCCTCGCCCCGGACCGCTTCGGTGATCAAGGTTCGGGAACTCCCAGCAATATAGAGCACGGTTGGGTGGAATTGCATGAATTCCATGTCTCGCATCAAGGCTCCGGCTCGGAATGCTATCGCGTGTCCATCCCCCGTCGCTACACGCGGATTGGTCGATTCGCGAAAGACCTGACCACATCCGCCTGTGCAAAGGATCGTTTGCTTGGCCCAGATCAGCACCGGAGCTCGCTGCTGGATCGAAACGATCGCACCACAGCATCGATCATCATAAGTCAACAGATCAATCGTGTAAGCTTCCTCGCAAATCTCGATATTCGATAGGCTGCGGGTATGTTGAATCATCGCCCGCATGATCTCTTTGCCAGTCGCATCCCCAAGCGCATGGATGATGCGTTGATGGGAATGCCCCCCCTCGCGACCAAGAACCAACGCTCCATCGAGTTGGTCGAAACGAGTCCCCCAGCGGATCAACTCGGCGACCCGCTCGGGGGCTTCACGAACCACCATCTCGACAGTCCGTAAGTCGCATAAATCGCAACCGGCTACGAGCGTGTCTTGTATGTGATTATCAAACCGATCCTCGGGGTCCCACACACTGGCAATACCCCCCTGGGCATAGGCGCTATTGGATTCCTCAACCTTGTCCTTGGTCAAAATCATCGTCCGAAGCGACGGGTCGATCTCCTGGGCCGCACGCATCCCGGCAAGTCCCCCGCCGATGACAAGCACGTCGGTAAAGTAATGCCCCATGCGCTTCGGATCGATCGCCACGAGGTACCGAGGAATCCATTGGGACCACGGGGTCGTGATCCTCTGGGTCTGAAGCATCTGGTCGTTCAATGCAGGTTCCATCATCGATTCCCCTACGATCCACGCAAGTGGCTAGCCAAACAGGCTAAATGGCTAAAAGTGATATCTAAGGCCGTTTGCCGTCGGATGGATCCTCATCCAACGCATCATCGAGATCGTCATCGTCGAGGTCTTCATCGTCGAGATCGTCATCCTCAAGATCGTCATGACGCGGGCGAAGCGGATCGTCGGGATCGAAAAAGAAGTCATCGAGGCCCATCGGCAGAGTGTTGCCACCAAGGGCTTGGCGTTTGCGTTCGGCCAAAGCCGCCAAATCCAAGGCTTCATCCCCCAAACAAGCGACGATGGCCTCATGCCACGCCTTGTCTTTCGAAAGCGGGTGGCCAGAATCCTGCGCCGCAAGACGCTTGATCGCGTACCGAAGAACATTGATCCCATCGCGGGCCGAGAAATCGAGTTTCAGCGAGTGGGCCTGCTGGAGAAAGTCGACGGTAAGCTCCAAAATGTCCGCCTCAGCAAACGGCAGATGGTACTCGAGGATCGCCAGCTCGTCTTTTCGATTCGGAAATCCCACTTGAAGGGTCGGCTGGAGCCGACTCAGGATGTAGTCGGGGATCTCATAGGTCGAGTCGTCTTGGTTCATCGTCACGGCGGCTCGAAAGTCTTGATGGGCCGAAATGGTGATCCCAGCGACGATCGATTCGACATACCGACGCTGGTCGAACAGCGGAGCCAAGGATGCCCATGATTTTTCATTCATCCGATTCCCTTCGTCCAAAACACAAACGCCCCCTCGGATCATGGCCGTGACCATCGCCGAGGCGTGGTAGGCGATCTTGCCATTGCTGGCCAGAACCGGGGTGACCAACAAGTCCTCGGGCCGGGTGTCTGCGGTGCATTGGAAGATGTAAAGTTCCTGCTGACGGGCTGTTGCCGCGGCCATCGCAAGGGCTGTCTTGCCGACCCCCGGGACTCCGACAAGCCTGGGTGTCAGGGGCAAATCACCCGGTGCGACCGTCAGCCAACAGGCAGCCAATTGCCTCAAGGGTTCCGATTGGCCGATCCAACGCATGGGATTCTTCACCGGATTGGCAAGCGAGAGTGCCACTCCGTCGATCGTAACCGATTGACTCATCGATGCTTTCTCTTTTTTGGTTCAGTAAAAAATCTTGTCGATCGGATCGCCGGTCGAAATGGCAAGCGGTCGGCCTTGGGTGTCGATGACTTCGGCATGGGGGTCGATCCCCAAGGCCCAATAAAGGGTCGCGGCGATGTCTTCGGGGCCGACCGGATCAGAGGCAGGGTAAGCCCCTTTGGCGTCGCTAGCGCCGTAGATCGCACCTCCTTGCACTCCCCCTCCTGCCATCATCACAGTGTAGCAATCGGGCCAGTGCCCTCGCCCTTTCCCATCCCGATCCCCAACCTGCGGGCTCCGTCCGAACTCACCCATCCACAAGACAAGGGTATCGTCGAGCAAGCCGTGGGATTCAAGGTCCTCGATGAGCGTAGGGACTGTCTGATCGCTCATCGGCAACAACCGCTCGCGCAGGTCCTTGAAGTTCTCTTGGTGGGTATCCCACCCCTCGCTCCCCTTGCCTCCGATGCTCTGAGAGAAATAGACCGTGACGAACCGCACGCCGGATTGGACGAGCCTCCTTGCCAAAAGGCAGGATTGGCCGTACGTCGAACGTCCGTAAGCGTCCCGCAATGCCGGGTCTTCGCTCCCGAGGTCCAGGGCGTCTTTCAAGCCGGTCGATGAGAGAATCTTCAATGCTTGCTGCTGGAGTTGGTCCAAACCTCTTGCGTCGGACGATTGCTCGATGAGCCGTTTCTCCAGATCGATCAATTCGACCAATCCACGGCGTCTGTGAAGACGGGCCAAATCGATATTCGCAGGAAGCTGCAATTCCGGTAGACCGAACTCGGCGGAATTCGGATCGGACTGAAAAAAATAGGGATCGTATTGCTTGCCCAAAAAACTCGCGTGCTGCCCCGGTGCGATCGCTCCGTCGCGAAGCACGTGAGGATAAGCCACAAAGGTGGGAACACCTGGAACCGGCTCGGAGAACTTCGCTACACTCGATCCGTACGCGGGGAACAGCTCCAGGGTATCGCGCAGTCGGATGTCGTCGGTCGCAGGCCGTTTTCCAGTCAAAGAGTAGTAGCAAGCCGGATTGTGGTTTTTCATATCGTGATGGACGCTGCGGATCTGCGCCCAGCGATCGAGCTGCGCCCCCCATCGGGGCAAATACTCGCAGACGGGCGAACCGGCGACGGCCGACGAGATGGACTTGAATTCCCCCCGGATTCCATCGGGCGCATCAGGCTTCATGTCGAATGTATCGATATGGCTCGGGCCCCCGTACTGATGCAGAAAAATCACGCTCTTGGCCCGTGCCTTGCGAGGCTTCGAGTCGCTCGGAGGACTCCCAATCCCCGCAAGATTCAACCCGCCACCTAAAAGACCAGCGAGCCCAAACTGGCTGGCTTGCAATAAGCATTGCCGTCGGTGGATCGATCGTTGGAATTCAAGACATCCTTTAGCCATGGTATTGCCCTTTCATCGGCCTTGCATCAGCGAAGCATCATGAATTCTTTGCTGTTGAGCAGCGCCCAGAGAAGATCCTCCAAGACCACACGCACCGCGGCTCGATCCGAATCGACCGTCGGCTCCAACGCATCAAGGCTGCTGCGAAGCTCGCGTTGGGAGGGTTTTCTAGACAAAGCTCTCAAGAACATCTCTTCGATGACTTGCTCGGGACTCATCGCGCTCGAATCCCCCTTGGCATGCAACTGAAGTTGCTGGACATACCCATCGAGGCGATTGCCGGGGGCGGCGATCTTGTCTCGAATTTCAACCCCGTTGGTCATGGCCAAGGATTGCCCCAAGGAGATCTGACTTGAGCGCTCGCATTCGCACACAAGCAGACGATTCGGTTTTCCGAAGGTGGTCAAGAAGCCCGGTTTCTTTGGGATTCCCGGCATTCGCATGGCACTATAAACCGTCGAATGGTCCTCATCCCCGGTTCGTAGTGGACTAGGGACGCCGGTCACCTCGCTGATCGCGTCGATCAACGGTTCTGCGGCGAGTCGCCGAAGAGGATACGAAGCAAAGTAAGGCGTTGTCGGTAAGAGATTCTCATCGCTCGACTCGGCGATGCTCGCGCGGGCAAAAGTCGAACTTGCCAAAATATTCCGCGAGAGCCGCTTGAGCGAATAGCCTTCCGCTCGCATATCCGTTGCGAGTTGTTCGAGAAGCTCGGGATTGCTAGGCGGATTCGATTCCCTAAAGTCATCCGGAGGCTCGACGATCCCTCGACCAAAGTACTGGTACCAAATCCGGTTGGCCAAATTGGCATCGAATTGACGATTGTCCAGAGTTAGCCAGCTTGCAAAGTCCTGGAGAACCGTCCGGCCCGGCTGGGGCTCTAGCTCCTGAGTTGCCGAAGCGTCACGGGTTTGCGTGTGAACGGAACCCAACCCGGAAGGACCGACCATCTTCGATCGACCCGGATGCTTGATCTGAGGCTTTTTATCACTGAGCGAGATCACCTCGTCGCCTGTAATCACATGCTTGTCCAATGCATCCTTGGGCTTGTTGTCGATCTGCTTGCGCTCGAGAGTCGTAAAGTGGGCGGCCAAACCATAGTAGTCGTCTTGCTTCCATCGGTCGAACGGGTGGTTATGGCATTTGGCACAGGCGATGCGCACGCCGAGAAATACCTGAGCCGAGGATTCGGCGGCGATCTCCGCGTCGCGATGGGTGCGATAGAACGAAGCCGGTGGATTCTCGTACGTGCTCCCGAGACTCGAGACGAGCTGGCCGATCCACTCCTGAAGCGGACGATCCGATGCGATCTGCTCTCGGAGCCATTCATGCAATAAACTCGCTCCTCGGGAACTCATCACCTTGTCTTCGTTGCGAACCAAATCGCTCCAACGCATCGCCCACGCATAATCGAACCCTGGGTCGGCTAGCAACTGATCGATCCACCGATCGTTCCGCATCGGACTCCGATCGGCGAGGTACTCCAAGGTCTCTTCGGGCGATGGGAGCCGCCCGACCGTCGCCAAAAAGAGCCTTCGGATAAACATTCCATCGTCGGCTCGATCCGCCAGAGCGATCTGAAGCTGCTCGGACTGCTCGGCGATCGTCCGGTCGTAAGGATGGTTGTAGGTATGGTCGTAAGTATGGTCGGTCTCTCCAGGGAGCGAACCTTGAGCAAGACCGGAAACTTGGTTGAGACTCGAGTCCCCAAGAAACACGATGCGCGAGGCCGAACGGCCATCGAGATAGGTCGCCCCAATCGAAAGGTCCATCGCATGTTCCGCCTCGATCGTCCCGTCTCCCCGGACTTCGACCCCCGAGGGCAAGCTCGGTTCGAGCCTCGACCAATTGGTCACATCCCGCACCGCACCGTCTGCGAAGCGAGCTTGGACGATGATCCGTGCGATTCGATTCCCCTGGACAATCCGCTGACTGGCCGGAAAGACTTCCAGGGAAGTGACCGACGGGGCGCTCGATGGCATGGCTCCCTGATCGATCCAATCGAGGATCGCCTTGTAGTGCGGACTGTCCTCTGAGAATCGCTTGCCTCCCTGGTGAGCTTGCGCTGCGGTGGCCTTCGTGAGTATCAAACTTTTGGACGGATCGAAAGCATCGATACGACGCTGTCCGAATTCGACCGCCAGCCGGTAGTAATCAAAAATCGGATCATCCCCTCGGAGGCTCAGGCGAAAACCCCCTTTGCCGTGAAGGTTCCCATGGCATGTGCCGAGATTGCAGCCGCTGCGCGTCAGCGTCGAAATCACCTCGCGATCGAAAGCCACCGGCGAGTCCGAAGCGATATGAAGCGTCGCTTGCGCTGCGATCGAACCCGAAGGTTGTTCGTAGCGGGCGGTGATCTGCGTCGTACCGGTTCTCAAAGCGATCCATCGACCCGCTTCGAACCGTGCAAGCTCAGGCTCTTGCGCCTCCCAAGTCAACTGCACCTGGCCTGTCACATCGATCGCTGCTCCGTCGGATCCGACGAGCAAGACCACAACCTGCGCAGGGTATCGCTCCGAAGTGTGCAGGATCTCAGGGAGAATTTTCAAGCTCCCTGCCTGCTCGCCCCGACCTTCGGAAGTCTCGCTGGGCGTGGTACCGCTAAGCGTTGCACCCCGCACGTCGCAAGAAGCCATCGGCACGAGCCACCACGCCAGAAGGAGCCCCAAAAGGAGCCCCAAAAAAAGCCGGGGAGCTCTTCGATGGGTGTTCAAACGGGCCGTCCGACCGAGGCGATTGCAGAGGCGGCTGCAGAAGCAACTGCCCAAGAGATGGTCCAAGTACGACACGAACGACACGGTAGATAGGCCAAGTGCAAACACGGGTCGAGTTGTGCTTTCCATTTCGGAATCGGAGCCAAAAGAATCGGACAACTAGGAGTTGGAGGATCTCCAAGTATAGCTAAAGTTACTCCGTCTCGTAGTGAAAACCCGTCCTCGATTTCGAGGATCTGCCCGCTGAAGCCCTCTGAAGTATCGAAAATAATGACACAAGAGCCCTTCGACCGTTTTTCCAGTGCCCCGATCTCCCAACTGATTGGATTCCAAGTCGCCCAAGCGACCCAAGAAGATAAGGAGCTGGGAACGGCCGTGGTAGCTTTGGAGGTCGACGAGCGGTTGCACAACCCCATGGGTCGAGTCCACGGCGGGGTCCTAGCAGCCCTGGCCGACGCGGCGATGGGGATCGCCTTTGGCCGGATGCTAGACAGCGGCCAGGACTTTTCAACCGTCGATCTGCAAATCCAGTACATGCGCCCGGTCACGAGCCGACTGCTCAGAGCCACCGCCAAAGTCAAACAACGTGGACTGCGTATGGGTTTTGTCGAATGCGAGATTCGCGACAGTCGCGATCGACTCATCGCGTGCTCGACGTGCACCTGCACGACAATCGATATTTGACCAGCGCCAAAGATCAAGTCACGGTTGATGCTATCAGGGGCCTGTCGATGCCAATGGCTCTAGGCTCAAGCGATTCTCGAGATGCTCAAAGAGCGGAAGCTTGCGATAGCTTGCCGCATTCCTGAGCTTCGTCGGGATCCGGCTCGAAACGGCCGCAAGCACATCCTGCAGTTCGCAGAATCGCAATATACCGATCAACACAAACCCCTTGGAGTAGGCCTCGGGGTCCAGAGAATGAAGCTCCAGCGATTCGATTTTGTCTGGGGACAACAGGGCCGCATGCAGGGCATGGACCGACATCTGCGCACCGGCTTTGAGTCGGCACCGATCGACGCGATGTTCGGCCAAGACCGCTTCGATCGAACTGGCGATGCCTGCGACCTGACGACCCTCGAGCGACCAACCGGCCAGCAAGTACGATCGTCTCCAGTGCAGTCCGATCTTATCGGTCGGATCCCAAGCCCAAGGTCCACGTCCCTCCGGAAAAACCAGGTAGGTGGTCTGGTTGGCTGCGGCTTGGGCCAATAGGGTTCGCCAAGCTTCGCCTAGGATCTGGCCTTTGACCAAACCATCGCCGCCGACCCCCTGGCTCTCAAGCGACCGGGGGTCCGTGGTGATCGTCCAAGCCCTCCAGAGCGATTCATCCGCAAGAACGATTTGGACCGACGGGTCGATCGACTCATCATGGCCCCATGCGCGGATCCGCAGGAGCGTCGAGCAGGGGATCGAGTCGGATCGGCATTCGAGTTGGGTCACTTCCCAATCGTCCCGAGAGACCCTGACACCTTGAGCGCCCCTGTCTTGCGCCTCGGTCAGCTCGAGTCGCATTTTCGGCGATCGAGCCGTCGGAATCGCTCGCGATGCCCCAAGCGCCTGAGCTTCCTGCGCAGTCTCAAGTGCCCCAGCAGACTGTTTATCGGATGGGAAGCTTGGCAGTCGGCCGTGAACCGCTTGGGAGATCTCAAGGCGGATCGCTTCGCAGCGCAAGTCCCAGGACGCTCGGTCCACGGGAAGCTGGGCCTCGGTCCCAAAGGCGCTCGCAGCGATCGGAACGAACCAGTCTTGGACATCCGTGACGCGTTGGTCCGCGGGGAGCGACTCGAAAACCTTCAGGTCGGCTTTGGCAAAGAGGGGTTCGGCGATGCGTTGAAGCTTCCGTTGGGTGCCGAGCAGATGGCGATCGAACCAAACGAAGCAGCCGAGTTGGAGTTCTTGGGTGTCTTCATGGCCACCGGTGGTCCATTGGATACCGAGATTGCTTTTCGGTTCGAGCGCATAGAGCGTGCGCAGTTGCTGTTGGACGCGAAAGACGCCTCGGAGCGGAAAGATGGGGTCTTCGTCGGTGTTGCCTATCAGCAGGGCGCGAGGATGGACCATCGCGCACAGGGTCGTGTAGTCCCAACCGTAGCGGTTGTTGAAGAACATGCAGTCGCAGTGCCCTCGGACGACTTGATCGATGATCTGATCGCGAAGATCCGTTACACCGGCGACCGGTACAGCGACTCGAATCCGAGGATCGATTGCGGCTGCATACCAGCTATAAGCTCCCCCGCCGCTGCGGCCGGTAATACCGATCTTGGACGCATCGACCTCGGGCCGAGTGACCAAGTAATCGACGGCTCGGATCGCGTTCCATGTTTCGACTCCTGCAGGGGTATACCCCCGGGAAGGCCAGTCCCAGCGATTGAAACGGTAGAGCCCGTGGTGGATCCCTTCGATCTCACCGAGTTGGATCGTGTCGATGGCCATGGCGACGTAGCCCTGACGGGCAAACCAAGCCGGATGGTGTTGGTAGTGGGTTTTATTCCCTAAACTCACCCCATTCTCTTTGACTTGGCCATGCCCGCAGACATAGAGAATCGCCGGCAGGGGTTTATCGATCTGCTTGGGCCGATAAAGGTTCCCGGTGACGTAGAGTCCCGGACTCGATTGGAAGTGGATCTTTTCAACAATGAGGTCCTCGTGCTCGAGCGTCCCGGTCGTGACCGCATGAAGTTGGCTCGGGCGTGACTCGAGTGGGGGCAGACCGAGCATTTCTGCAAGTTGCCTGCGGAGTGTCTCTTGTGCAAGGCTCCATGACTCTTGGGTGCCGAAAGCATGCAAGTCGTTGGCCCTTTCGATTTGCTCGACCCGGGAGCTCAATGCTCGGCGCGTCAGCTCGATCCCTGGGTTGCCCTCGGGATTCGAGGAGGACTGAGCCAGCGCGATCTGAGCCAGCGCGATCTGAGCCAGCGCGACCAACAGGAGCAAGGCGGTTCGATTCCACATGGTACGGTAGGTTGGTAGTTAGGATGGTTGATCGGTTGCTTGGAACTCGGGTCGCAACGCAGTTGGCAGGTATTGATGAAAACGGGATGAAATCCCGGCAGGGTAATACCCAATATAGCTCGCTTGGGGGTATGCTGTCATGCGGTCGGCAAGCCGAAGCAAACGAGTGCAGGAACCCAAAAACAATCGATGAGGCAAACGTCTTGATCCATCGTCTCATGCAATCGGCTTGGTTGGTCAACGCCTGGGCGATCCTGGCTGCCTTTGGGACCTATTTTTGCATGTACATGTACCGCAAGCCCTTTACGGTGGCGGCCTTCAAGCAAGAGGCTTTGGCACCAGGGTTCGGCGGGGAAGGGTTCGGCGGGGACTGGGATCAGAAGGCGGTTTTGGTTTCGGCGCAGGTGATCGGGTATTTGGTCTCGAAGTTGGTGGGGATCCGCGTGGTGTCCGAGGCAGGCCCCGAGCGACGAGCTTGGACGATCCTCCTGTTGATTCTCGCGGCGTTAGGCTCGCTGTTTCTCTTTGCCATCGTCCCCTCTCCTTGGCATGTGGTTTGTATGTTTCTCAACGGCTTACCGTTGGGAATGGTCTTCGGTTTGGTGCTAGGGTCGCTCGAGGGTCGTCGCTTGACCGAGGCTCTAGCGGCCGGTCTGTGTGCCAGTTTCATCTTGGCAGGTGGCGTGGCCAAGACGGTCGGCCAGCAGGTGATGGACGCAACGCAGCAACGGCTCGGATGGAACTTGGCCGAATCGGAGCGTTGGATGCCGTTTCTCTCCGGGTTGTTGTTCTTCCTACCGATCTGCTTTTTTCTCTGGATGCTCCATCAGATTCCACCACCGACGCTCCAGGACCAGACCGTCCGCAGTCCCAGGGAGCCGATGCGCAAGGAGGATCGCTGGCACATGGTACGGACGTATGCCTGGGGGATCGGTGCGATCGCTAGCATGTACTTGATCGTGAGCATCTTGAGAAGTTTTCGGGATGATTTTGCCAGAGAGATTTTGACCGGACTTGGGGCCAAGATCCAATCCTCGGATTACGCGAACATCGATTTTTGGGTGATGCTCGTGGCGACCATCGCCAACGCTTCGGCGGTATTGGTCAAAGACAATCGCACAGCGCTTCGCTTGGCCTTTGCGACCTGCGCAATGGGCTTTTTCCTGATCTTGCTGAGCGTCTTAGGCCATCGGTTTTGGATAGAGATCTCGCCGACAGCATTGATGGTGTGCATTGGGGCAGGTCTGTATTTGCCCTATGTCGCAGTCCATACGACGGTCTTCGAGCGGATCATCGCATGCACTCGCGACCGAGCTAACGTCGGTTTCATGATGTATGTGGCCGACTCGGTCGGTTACTTCGGATACGCGATATTGATCCTATCGAAGAATTTCTTCGTCGGCTCGATTCCAGAGACGAGTTTTGCAAGCGTCTTTTTGACCACATGCCTGCTCGGATCGATCGGCAGCATTCTGTTCGTCGCGATCGCTTCGCGGTCTTTCGACCGGCTTGAGGCCAAGCGGTAAAGTTCTGGGGGCAACTGGAGTGGCGGTGCAAACAGGGTGCCCAAATCGGTGCCAGGCACCCGGTGCGGAGCCGGGTCGGATGATCCGACCGATCCGACCGATCCGACTGATCCGACTGATCCGACCGATCGGGATCTCTACGGGAGATCCACTAGTGCAACAGCCGGGATCTTCCTTTGCGTCTTTGCGCCCTTGCGTCTTTGCGTTTATTTCTTCTACCGCCGATGCACGCGGCGGAATCTAGATTGCCCCTGAGAATGGTGCCTAGTTCGGCGGATCAAATGCCCCTTCGCTCGTGAGCATCCGGATGGTGGGCGACTCGGTCTCTTCGAGCTCGCTCAGTGCGTCCTGGGGATCAGCCGTTTGGAACAGCGGACTGCGCTTCTGGACCAGCTTGCGGGTCGATGTGGCGATCCCCTGTGTCACAGCCTGCTGCGCGTTGATCGGTTGCGTTGTCCTCATCGAGACGATCGCACTGGTTTTCATGAACTCCGTTCGAACCTCTGGTGAGATCTTGCTCAGACGCGAGCCGACCTGCTGCAATCCTTGCGGATTGACTCTAGCGGTCTGCGAAATCTGAGACAGGAAACTGGCACACTCCACAAAGTTCTGGTCGGCGGTTTTTCCGACCAACGGACCTAGGGTCCTGACGACCAAATCCGCTCCGGCATTGTCGAGCCGCATGAAGGCGTCCATCCAGGCGACCATTCCCGGCCGACCGTCGGGCAATTTCACAGGACGGTTGTGCAGCGCCACGACGCATTGGCCACGTAGTTCCCTCGGCCAGAGCCCACCTTCATAAGCTCCGTCTGAATGATAAATGTGCAGCGTATCGCTTCCGTAGATCAGATCCATTTTGCACGTCGTACCGGCTCCGTCGTTTCCGATGAGCTTGTAGTCTCCAACACGATTCAAACTGACTTTGGTGATCCCCATCAAATCCCAAATGTTGACGACCACCTCGGGATGCCGGACCAAGAACCGGAACATGTCTGGATCGCTCTCGAGGGTCTGCGAGGGCATGCGTCGGAAATAGCTGACATCATCGACCACGGTACGAATGCGTTGGGAGGCATCCGGAGTCAGTTGCTGAAAAGGGAGACTTTTGATCGCTGTGGTCCGAGTCTCACGCGTGCTCGAGCCTTCCTCAAACTCCTTGGTACCGAATATCTGCTGCTGGCCGAAACCTTGCTGGCCATAGGACTCCACGGGCATCGTCAAACCGCAATAGAAAGCACCCCACGCGATGGCGAAAGCCATAAGGCGATGCCTAAGCGTCGAACGTATCGCGACGTTGAAAATCGGTTGCATCGATAGTCCTAGTCCCGAGTCAACCCGGAACGCTTGGAGGATGGTTTGTTGGGTGATGCCCCTGCCCCATCCTTGAGAATCCCCCCCAAGGACACCAAAAGTCCACGCGCAGGCCATCACCTAGTGGTGTCCATCGGCATCTGTGCCTACAAACCCAAGCAGATCTAGGGATTTTCCAAGCCAACTGCACCAAGTACGTCGGGTCGAACCCGATCTGTACGCACCGAAATCCCCTTGTTTTCGTATAATCCGGAAAACCTTGACCAAATACCCCACTTTTCCAGAGCTACTTATGACGGGTTTCTTCCGGCTTGTTCATGACCATCCCCAAGGGCTCCTTGGCGGCCCAACGGGCATTTTCCTAGCGACGGGCATACTCCTGGCTTTGGGGCTCCTTGGATGCGAACCGAACAAAAACACCGCAAACCCCGACGCAGCGAAAGCCGCCGCGTCGGCTAGCCAAACCCCTTCGTCGGCCGCTGAGGATCCAGCGAGCCTGACTCTAGCCCCCACGGCCGCGGCTCGAAGCCTTTTGGCCGAATGCCTCAAGACCTACCGCTCGGCGGAACGCTACCAAGACGATGCTCGTTTGGTCATCCAAGGAGCCTCGAACCTCACGCTCCCAATGAAAGTGGCTTGGGAAAAACCCAACCGCTTGGGCCTCCAGACCGGATCGCTCCAAGGGCTCTGGACCAGCACGACATGGGAAGCTCAGAGTCGCGGCACGGTCAACCCATTCCCTAACCAACGCCTCGTTAGACCCTTGCCAGCGCGCATCGATCTAGATTGGATCGGCGACGATACGATGGGCGGCCTGCTGGTCGATCCCATGACCAAACCCATCCAACTCGAACTGCTTCTATCGAATGATTTGACCGAACGTCTCGCCAGCAACGATTCGATCCTTAAGGTCCTCGAACCCATGGGGTTCGAGGAGGTCCGCTGCGAGCGTATCGCCGTCGAGAAGCAGATCGACTCGCAGTCCCTGCGATGGGTTTTGTGGATCGATCCGCAATCCAAGCTCCTGCGGAAAATCGAACTTCCCCCACAGTTCTATTACCCCGGCGCAACGGCCAATCAGCTCTCGGGCATCACCTGTGCGATAGAACTCTCCGAGGCTCGTACAGACGAACCGATCGATTGGAGCCAATGGCAGATGGCGAGCTCCCCGCAGGAGGTGCGAGTTGCACGGTGGGTCGCACCACCTCCGATCGCATCGACACCCATTCTCGGTAAAGTGATCGATCCGATCGATTTCAAGGACCCCGACGGGGCGATCTTGCTCGATACTGCCGAGCCAAAGAAACCTTTCCAAGTGCTCCTTTGGATCGACGACCAAGCCGAAGCGCGAGCCCTTCTGGACGATCTTTTGAACGTCCGCCGTGTCCTTTTGGAAAAAGAACTCGCGCCCGCAGGCAACATCCTCCTGGTGACCTCTGCCAAAGACGCATCCGGATTGAGGGAAAAACTCGCCGCCTGGAATTGCGATTTACCCCTGGCCGTCGATAGCGACGACACTTTGCACAAAGCCTTTGAGGTCCGTCGCTCTCCGGCGATGATTATCCTGGATCGCGCTCGACGCGTCCAAGTCGCCGAGTATGTCGTCACCCCGCAAGCCATCGCGTCGATCCCTGAGCTTCTGAGCAAGCTCCGTAGCCAACAGGACCTTGCAAGCCGACAGCTCCAGCAAGACCTCGACAACCAATCCCGTTTCGTCGCGGCCCTGCATCGTGTAGCTCTGGATAAAGAGCAGACGGCCAAACTGCCTGAAATCACCGAATTCCCGTTCGCAATGTTCGGCATGCGCAGGGACTGGAAAATCCAACTCGATGCACCCCTGGTCAGCGCCTCGGGGGTCTGGTATCCCCAATCGAGCCTCAACGCGCAGAGCGTACTATCGCCAAACGCGATTTCGATCGCAACGCTCGACGAAGACGGATTGCTCCAGACTTTTTCCGTCGATGGGACCAAGCGACTCTGTGCGAAAATCGACCCCGATCTGGCCGATGGAGCCAAAAGACTTATCACCTCTGTCGATCCCTGGACCCATCAGTGGATCGCCGTTGTCCCCGAGGGCTTACCTCGGTTTTGGATCGCGCCGAGCCAACCGGTAAACAATGCGCCCGTACTGGCGACAGCCTACAACACCCAAGCGGCCGAGACTCCTGTGTGCCACGCTTGGTTCCCACAGCAACTCTCCACGCCGGAATCCCAAGGGACGTCTTCCGTTGAGTCGAAACTTGCGATCGCAACGAGCGAATCGAGGCTGATGATCATCAACCCGATCAATGAGCAACGACTCGATGGAACGTTTCGAGAACCCCCAGTGGCTTTCGTTCCAGGACTGACCGCCGAAGGCTCAATCGGCGAGTGGGATGTCCTTTATGACGACGGTAGCCTTCACAAAATCTCCAACCTAAACATCGCCAGCCAAGACGCATCCAGAGCAGGGACTCTTGAAGCCCGCCTCGATCGGCTCGAGGTTCGCATCGCTAGCGGTAGTTGGCTCTGGGGCAACCATGGAAGCGCCCCGAGCCGAACCGTCGAGATGTTTCTGGGGAAACTACCAAGCGGCGAGACCGGGATCCTCGTGGCCAACCCCTCGCACCAAACCCTCGCCCGGCGCGCCCTGTGCGCCAGACCCGAGCAGACCCGCTTGCTCGGAGCCACGCGATTGAAAGACGGGACACTTATGGGCGTTGCCACAGGCCCTAGCCGGGTTTTGCACCTGTTCTCCGGTGATTTGAGACTCGTCGACCAAGCCTCCTTGAACGCCCGAATCCTGGGTGCTTCCTTGGTCACCTGGCAAGACGACGTCAAGCTCCTGGTGGCCTTGGAACGGGAGATCAGTTGCTGGAGCATCGACGTGCCGAACGCTCCGGAGCCCAAGACCAACTCGACGCCGTAAAACCGCGCAAAACCCAAGATTCGCAGTCCCAGTGGCCCCAGTGGCCTCGATTCGCTTCGCACTCCCAAACGATGGGATTCGGAGTGAATCCAGAGCTTGTTCCTTGCGTATCCAAACTCGGATGAATACGATAGACACTTATCTAACGAGAAAGATCGCCTGAGATTTTGCACCACTGAACTCTGCATCCTGCACCGGAGAACCGATGTCGATTCGATTTCCCATCCTAGCCATGAACTGGATCTTGGCGATTGCTTTTTTGGCCAGCTCGCTTCAGGCCGAGATCATCCTCGTCGGAGGTTTTTTCTCAGGCAATGTCGACCGAGTCAACGCGACGACCGGCGCGGTCACATTGTTCTCGCAAATCGGCGGCAGTGCTGACCCGTTTCCAGGAATTTCAGGGCTCGCCTACAACCCGATCAGCAACACCGTCTATGCCACGGCTCGGATTTCAAAGCGAGTCTATCTGATCAATCCAGATAGCGGAAATGTCACCGGATTTCGCCAGCTCGGGTCCGACGTCACCCCCGCGAGCATCACGGTCGACTCAAGCGGATTTGTCTATGTGGCAAACAACGGTGGAAACTCGGTCATCAAGTACGACTCGGGGTTGAACAAACTCGCGGAAATCAACATTCCCGATTTCGGGGCCGGGGCCAACCAGCCCAGCGGCTTGGCATTTGACCCTCAAGGAAATTTGATCATCTCGACCTTCGCCGGCGCAGGAGTCATCAAATACAACCCTTCAACGGGCAACTTCTCGAGCTTCAGCAGCGCCAACCCGGTGGCCAATGGCCAAGTGGCGATCGACAACGCGGGCAACGCGTACGTGGGTGGCGCAGCTTTCGCGAACAACGTCACCAAATTCAGCTCCTCCGGGACGATCGTCGGCTCGATTGCGATCGACGAGTCGGTCCTGCCCAAACCTCCCCAAGCTTTCGCAAGCCCTGACTTTACCAGCCCGGCCGGAGTGACCTTGGATTCCTCAGGAAATATCATTGTCGCAGCGCTCGGAAGGACCAATCCGACCTCCGCAGCCGACAATTTTCAAAACAACGGTGGTGTATTTATTTTTTCCTCGACGGGTAGTCTAATAGCGGCTAACGCTCAAACCACCCCCTACAGCTCTGCATTGGGATTTACCGCCGTACCGGAGCCGACCTCGTTGCTTGCCACAGCAGCAGGCTTGGTGACTCTCGGATGGCTTCGTCGACGGAAAACCCCCAACCCTTCAGCCTAGATAGCGTCGATCCACACGTCTTGAGGAACCTTTGATCCAAGCAGCCCGACCCGCCGATCGAAATGACCTGCTCGGAGTCAAGGTTCGGCATCCGAGGGGCTTTACGCTTGTCGAATTGCTCGTGGTCATCGCGATCATCGGCGTTCTTGTTGGATTGCTGCTGCCTGCGGTCCAAGCAGCCCGAGAGGCCGCCCGGCGGATGTCCTGTTCGAACAACATCCGTCAAATTGGATTGGCACTTCAGAACCATGAATCGGCCCTGAAGGCCTTTCCGCCAGGCTCCGTCGCCAAAGCGTACCGCGACGTACCGAGCACTCCATGGACCTTCTACCGTTGGTCCGCTTTGGCGATGCTCTCGCCCTACCTAGAAAACACTGCCGCCTACAACATCCTGGACTTGGACAAACCTCTGTACACCGTCACGTTTTCGGTAACTCCTGAGAACATCGCCGGTTCCCAAACCATCGTGCCGACCTTCCTTTGTCCAAGCGACGAGTTTCGACGATTGCATCCGAGTTTTGGTCCCACCAATTACGCGATGTGCTCCGGGAGCGGAACCAATGGCGGTTCTCCAAGCCTCGCCGATGGGCTCTTCTTCGTCAATTCAAGGATCCGAGCAGGCGATGTCAGCGACGGACTGTCCAACACCATCGCCGCCTCGGAGAGCATCCTAGGTGCGACCGGAAACACCCGAACCGATCCTCAAAACGCTTACCGATTCACCTTTGCCACCCCGCTGACGGCCCAAGCTTGCCGACTCTCGGTGGCTTGGAACTTTGCCGATCCGAGAGGCTTTTCTTGGGTCAACGGCGAGTATCGTTCAGCGCTTTACAATCATTTTTTGCTCCCGAACGATCCGACCCACGATTGCCTTGGTGTTCGCATGACAGGCGGACCTGATACGATCTACACCCCGTTCGGATGGCGGACCGCACGCAGTCGTCATGCCGGTGGGGTGATGATCCTCAAAGCCGACGGTTCGACGACATTTACCAGCGACCGCCTTGAGGCGGCCCTTTGGCGCGGGCTCTCGACGCGTCAAGGCGCTGAGATCCTGACCGATACCATCGACTGAGACCATCGACTGAGACCATCGTCTCCCTCTGCGACCGTTTACCACTGATTTTCAACCTGCACCTTCCCACCTAATCATCGATGAAACCTTGGGCCATCTACCACGAACACCAACATTGGTTTCGTCCACTTTTCGCTGAGCTCGATCGACGAGGGATCCAGACCGTAGCGCTCGATCCGCGCGCCCACTGGTACGATCCGAGCCAACGCGAATCTCCCTACTCCCTGGTCTTCAATCGCATGAGCCCCTCGGCCTATTTGCGAGGGGGGCTCCAAGGCACCTTTTACACCCTGCAGTGGCTACACCATCTTGAGAGCCTCGGCGTGCCGGTCATTAACGGCCTGGAAGCTTTCACCATCGAAACGAGCAAAGCTCGCCAACTGACCCTTCTCGAAAACCTTGGGCTCGGATACCCAAGGTCCCGAACGCTCAATCATCCGAGTCAAATTCCCCAGGCCATCGAGGGGCTTCGTTTCCCGATAGTCTTGAAAGCCAACATCGGAGGGTCCGGTGCCGGTATCGTCCGCTTCGATACCCCGCAAGCGATCCTCGAGGCAGCCAACGACAACAAACTCGATTTCGGGATCGATCATACGGCACTGGTCCAGGAGTTCATCCCTGCGCGCAACGGTCACATCGTTCGCGTGGAATTGCTCGGGGGTAAGTTCCTCTATGCAATCGAGGTGTACACCAACGGCGATTCGTTCAACCTTTGTCCAGCGGACATTTGCCAACGCTCCGACGGGGTCGAACTGGTCCGATCGGCCTGCCCGATCGATGCGCCCAAGTCCGGGTTAAAAGTCCAAGCATGCACCCCATCGGACGAAATCATCGCCGCTTGCGAAGCGATCATGTCCGAGTCGCACATCGATGTCGGCGGGATCGAACTGATGATCGATGACCGAGACTCGAGCGTCGTCTATTACGACATCAATGCGCTCTCGAATTTCGTCGCCGACCCAGTCAACGTCATCGGCTTTGACCCGTTTTCGCGTCTAGCGGATTATCTTGTCGAGCGGTACGAGCAATCCCAAGCTCAAGCATCCCCAATTCAAGCATCACCAGCTCAGGCAAAACTAGCATGATGCGATTCGGATACTGGTTACCCGTCTTCGGTGGTTGGCTCAGGAACGTTCCCGACGAGGCCATGGAGGGGACCTGGGACTACTGCAAGCGGCTTGCGCAACGGAGCGAACAACTCGGTTTCGACTTGAGTTTGATCGCCGAATTGAACCTCAACGACATCAAAGGGCCCGATGCCCCCTCGCTCGACGCGTGGTCGACGGCCGCTGCGCTGATGGCCCTGACCGAGCGCATCGAGTGGATGGTCGCCGTACGCCCCACCTTCCACGCGCCGGCACTGCTGGCCAAACAAGCTGCCAACATCGACCACATCGGAGGAGCGGGGCGACTGAGCCTCAACGTCGTATCGAGCTGGTGGCAAGACGAAGCTGAAAAATACGGCGTCGAATTCGAGCAACACGATCGACGCTACCAACGGACTAGCGAATGGCTCGATATCGTCGATGCCCTTTGGAGCAAAGACGGAGTGGATTACCAAGGAGAGTTCTATCGGATCAAGCAATCGATACTCCAACCCAAGCCCCTGACGAAGCCAAGACCGACCATCTATGCCGGAGGGGAATCCGAATCGGCCAAGGAGTTGATCGCCTCGAAATGCGATGGGTACCTCATGCACGGCGATCCGCCCGAGCGCGTCGCACTGAAGATCCAGGATATGCGAGCCCGACGCGATCGGCTTGGACTTCCTCCCATGAAATTCGGTGTGGCAGCTTACGCGATCTGCCGAGACACCGAGCAACAAGCCGCCCAGGAAGTTCGCCGCATCACCGACGTGAAACAATCCGCCTCAGGATACCAAAACTACCAGCAATGGATCGCTGGGACTCAGTTGGAGCGCCAAGTGAGCCTCGAAGACTACTCGGTGAGCAATCGCGGGCTCAGGGCCGGATTGATCGGTTCGCACCGACAAGTCCAAGACCGAATCGGCGAGTTCCAAACACGCCGCTGTTGCGTCCTCCATCCTGCCGCTGTAACGAAAATGTCCTCGATCCCCTGGTCGATCTCCGAAGATTCCTTGGACGTCAACTTCTCCGTCCCCCAGCTCCTGAGGCTCCGTTTTACCCGGGACTGTTTCGGAGCCGACTGGGAAAACCTCTTGCCCCTGTTCCACAGCGACACAGGGCGGGCCCGCATGCAGTGGTGGGTCGACCAATCGGTCGCCGACGCCCAACCCGAAATCATGCCGAGCATCCATCGCAGGCTCCAAGAGCATCGCTCCGACTTGGAATTGGTTTCGGACATCCAGCTTATTGCCGGCGGCGAGCAAGTCAAGAACGACACCAAGTGCGTCGATCACATCTTCTCGACCATCGAACGAGACGGGCTCGATCGTCGATCCTACATCATGGTTGTCGGCGGTGGGGCGGTGCTCGATGCGGTTGGCTATGCGGCCGGGATCGCCCACCGGGGGATCCGATTGGTCCGATTCCCCACCACGACGTTGGCCCAAGCCGACTCGGGGGTCGGGGTCAAAAACGCGATCAACGCCTTTGGGAAGAAGAACTGGAAAGGGACGTTCGCCGTTCCCTGGGGAGTGGTCAACGATCAAGGGTTGCTTGCCAAACTCCCAGATAGAGACTTCCGAGCTGGCTTTTCCGAGTCGGTCAAAGTTTCGCTCCTGAAGAGTCCTTCGGCGTTCCGCTTTCTATGCCAACATGCCAAGGATATCGCCGCTAGGGATTGGACGGCTGTGATGCCAGCGATCCGCTCGAGCGTGCTCATGCACTTGCATCACATCACCCACGGAGGGGATCCCTTCGAAATGCAGGAAGCCCGACCGTTGGACTTTGGCCACTGGTCGGCGCACAAGCTTGAGCAGATCACCCAGTATCGACTTCGACACGGCGAGGCCGTCTCGATCGGAGTGGCGCTCGATACGCTCTATTCGCATCTACAGTTCGGACTAGACCGACACGATGCCTTGAGTGCCGTGCAAGCGCTGCTCGATCTGCACCTACCCGTTTACGATTCGGCGTTGGAATCCAATACGGTTTTCGAGGGACTTGAAGAATTTCGACAGCACCTAGGAGGCCGACTGACGCTGACGATGCTCAAGAGTCTCGGTCACGTGCAAACCGTCCATGAGGTCAACCAGCAAGTCATGGAGCAAGCGATCGAGTGGCTTGGTGAGATCCACGCCAAGCAGTACGCCTTGCAACCTTCCTGAGAACCCGCGCGCTCCGTAGACCGCAAGTCGAAAGACATACCGAGGGCGGCGTCGTTTAAACCCGTGAGCTGACCAGTAACGCCTCGTCGGTCCGTAAAATGGGGCTTCGACCCGTTCGTGGATGGATGTAACCCTTATCGAGCGGGGACTGTCCCCGGTTTCTTGTCATTTTCATTGGAAGAGCAGATCATTCCCCTAGCGCACCTGGAATGAGGTGGCGCAATTTAGCATAGACTGGGTGACGCGGGGACTGCCCCCGGGCGAGGGTTTGGGAATGCTAACAAAGGAGAGGGTAGATGCGAGGGAAAGTTGCTTTGATTACTGGGTCGACTAGCGGGATCGGTCTAACGATCGCTACCGAACTCGCCCGCCAAGGTGCTGATGTCCTGCTCCACGGTCTTGGACCCCATGAAGAAGCACTCCATGATCTGAGCCTCCTGGGACCTCGCATCGCTTATCACCCCGCCGATCTGCGTTGCCCCGATCAAATCCAGGAACTCGTTGAATTCTGCTCGTCCCAACTCGGTCCCATCGATATCCTCGTTAACAATGCAGGAATCCAATTCGTTGCTCCGGTCGAACAATTCCCGACTCATCAATGGGATGATGTACTCGCCGTGAACCTCTCGGCACCCTTTCATATCACTCGACTCGCCCTGCCTTCCATGCGACTTCGTAACTGGGGCCGTATCATAAATATCGCGTCCGTTCACGGTCTTGTCGCTTCCCCTCTAAAATCGGCTTACGTTGCCGCAAAACATGGTCTTGTCGGTTTCACCAAAGCTGTCGCCCTCGAAACCGCTTCTACCAACGTCACCGTCAATGCAATCTGCCCAGGCTGGGTCCTAACCCCGCTAGTCCAAAAACAAATCGATGATAGGGTTTCTAAAAGGAACATTTCCCCGGCCGATGCTGCTATGGAACTTCTTGTCGAAAAACAACCCTCCCACCAATTTGTCACCCCACAACAAATTGCAGATCTCGTTGTCTTCCTCTGCTCTCCTCACGCAACCTCCATCCGCGGTGCCGCTTGGAATATCGATGGCGGTTGGCTCGCTCAATAACCCTCATCGCTCGCGGACAGTCCCCGGTTTCTTGCTAGCAACCCGTGAGCCAACCAGCGCAAGCGAGCTGGGCGATTTAACCAATCCCGCCAGGAAGCTGCGTCTGGGCTTTGATCAGACCAGCAACGCCTCGTCGGCCCGTAAATGGGGCTCCGACCCGTTTGTGGATAAACGCGATAGAAACGTCACGTACACGCACGGCCTCGGAGGGCCATGCTACGGTTGGAAAAAAATACGTGGCCCTAATCGCGCGGGGACTGTTCCCGGTTGCTTGCCAAGCGATTTCCAAAGACTAAGCCAATTTCGAAAAATTGAAGTGGATCGTTAAAAGCCCTTTTTCTAGATAAGGCTTCGTTACACACAGTTCAAAATCGCCCGATCTTGGATGCGAAACGACGTCGGCAAATATTCGCTCTCCAATATGGCTACCATTGATTACGATTGATTTCGCAATTGCTCGAAGGCAATGCTCTAGGCTCTCCCCTTCAATCTTAGCGGTGAAATCAACTGCAAGCGTTGGATGCTCTTTCAAGACAAGGCAGACATCGACTGTTGAACCTTGGGGTAATTTATAGTTTTTAGGGATACGAGCAGAAAGTACAAACCCTTTTTCATGGCCCCCCAGCGATGCGTTCTCAGGTGCCGTCCTTTGCAATTCGGCCCCAAAAGTATTCGGAGATGCCTTCGTGAGCTTAAAATTCACGCCGGCACATGCAATCGGAGCTCCATTGCGAAAAATCGCTGTTTCAGAGAACCGCAGGGCGGTACTGTCGGAAGATATGCGATCGTTGTAATAGTTTGATCCCGCTCCTGGCCACATCATTACGTCGCCCTCTTTGACCATGGCGACTGGATCGATCCGAACCTTTAATTCGGTTGAAGTCGCTCCTTCCTGCGCGCGTCCGCAGGCTCCGAGATTGCCAAGTACAACACAGTTATTCCTGACATACTTTGAAAAACCTGTCCCCTTGAGAGTTACGATTGTACCCTCATGACCCTCGACTGGAGAAACTGATGTTATCACCGTCGCTTGATCGACGATATACAAACCATGGTCATCCGTTTTCATCGCCAAATTCCTTAACTTCGAGTTACATAGCGAGTTGCCAGCCACATCGCAGTGTGGATGGGTTACTGAGCAACCACGTTGAAAAAAGCTTACACCAGCAAGAGAAGCATTTAAAACCCCGAGTATTTCCAGCGAGATCGCCCGCTGAGTACGACGACCAATACTTGCATAATGACTTGAATGCGACAACTCTCATTTGTAGGGAAATGGGGTCTAAGTCATTGAAATGGCGGAAAGAACCACCCTTTTCTCGACCATATCTCATGGCCCTCTGTACGATACCATTGGCTAATTGCTATCGGACAAGACTAAATCTTGTATCGTGGTAACTTCAACCAATTGAAAATCCCTTTTGGTTCGATGTACGCTCGTAACCGTCCACAGATCGGTTCGTGGGTTTTAGCGAACTGACCTATAGACAACGACAAGCATTTTCCTGCCAAATGCATGGATGAACATTACGCTATTGCGCGGGGACTGCCGCCGGTTTCTTGCCATCGCGCGGGGACTGTCCCCGGTTTCTTGCCTTTTGCCCCAACGGGGCGCAAGGTGAAAGCCCAGGGCAACGCCCTGTGGGCTCGAACGTTGAAATAGAGCCCCGCCCTGAAGGGGCGGGACTCAACGGCGCGGAAATCCATGCGTCGTCTTACCCAGGGCGGCGCTTCGCTTTGCCCTGGGCTATCTCATTTTGCCCCGTTGGGGCGGGGAAACAAAAAACCCCCACCGCGCGGGGACTTTCCCCGGCTTCTTGTCCCCGGGTGCTTGTTCAAGATGTGATATATTGTCCTTTCTGGCCAATTCAGGCTTGCCAAATGCGATTTTTAGTTATACTTTAGTTATATCGAGCCGATGGAAGAATTGCAACACACTGACCTTCCGCCTCGGCAAGATGTGCGGATCTGCTTGCCGGCGTTCCGGGATGCCCACGTGATTTTCCCCAGGTTGTCTGGCCGAGCAAGACTACGTCGGCAGGTACTGAAACTGCAGTGGTGGACAACCCCTTTGGATTACCATGAGCACAACATCAACGACAGACACACTTCGCGAGAATTCGAATACCGCGATCCTGAGGCTTATTCTTTCTTTGCGCGTGGAATACTCTGCTTGACCAGTTCCACTTACTGCCCGATGACGAAGGTCGTTACGGGATGGATCTGGCTCGATCAGAGGCAGGAGCCGCCGAGCGTTTTCCAACGCTTGCAAGAGAAGTCGAACAGATGGATTCCCAAGAAGCGTTGTTTTCGGATCGGCTTCGTCAGATCATGAAAGACAAAAACATCACTCAACAACAACTGGCTGAGCGTATCGAATGCTCCCAGCCTGCGATTTCTCAAATGCTCAATCGAAAGTGTCGCCCTCAAAGAAAAACGCTAGACAAGATCGCGTCAGCACTCAGTGTCGACGTGCTTGAACTTTGGCCTGACTTGGAGATTATTCATTACATGGATGAGATTGCAGCAGCAGAATCAGACGGCTATGTCATGAGCGAATCCGAGGCACGCGGACTTCGCGGCAATAGCCAGCCACGTTCGAGTATCCGAGGCAAGCCTCTGAGATCACGAAAGGATCTCAAGACCAACGATGGATGAGTTTGAGCTTTTCGCCGACGAATTCACCGAAGCCGACCAAGAAGACTTGGTCGGCTTTTCTTGTGGGGATAGCACTTCGGGGCGTTTATGTACGGAATGGATTTCCGGTTCTGGTGTCCTGGATTCTTTGAAACGAAAAACGAAAGTTTGGATTTACCGGAATCAAACGGAAAATGTCGTTGGCTACAGCTCAGTGGGATTCGTGAAATGGCACTGGCCATTACCGGACGGAGCCTACACGACGGTGCTGTATATCCCAATGATTGGAATTGACCAGAGGTACCATGGGCAGCCACCGGAGAAAGAATGGCGGTACTCGCATCAGATCATGAATCACTTGATATCGAGTTGCCATCGAATGAATGGTGAACGCAAGCAAGAACTCAAGCAACCTGTTGAGTGGCTGACCTTAAAGGTATTGCCCGACAATGCCGGCGCAATTCGGTTATACAACCAATTCGGCTTTGAACTCATTGGGAACATCGAACAAAAACATGGACTTCGAGTGATGAAGCATCGTTTGGCCGAGTAGTCAGTCGCAGTGGTTATCGATACGTCTCCGGACGATTCGTTCCCTTTTGAAGGCATGTCCTCTACCTTTTTATAGGCCTTGGACCCGGTGAGCGCATTTGCAACTTTTGAATTCTCCGACCCGTTTGTGGATGGACGCCACGCTATCGCGCGGGGACTGTCTCTGGTTTCTTGCTAATATTCGCTAATTGCGATCCCTGATATTCGCTTGGCACCCCTTCGCCCCCGGGGTTTTGGCCGGGGGAGAAAGGGGCGGGGGGGATGAGGGGGCCGACCGCGCGTAAGGCTGTTTGGCTCTTCACCTAAAGCCTAACGCCTGCTCGGATTGGGTCCGACCGCGCATCAGGGCTGTTTCGCCCGCGCGCGGGGACTGCCCCCGGGTTTTTTCCAGCCGCCTGCGGCGGGCGCGTTGGGTTTTGGACAGTGTTGACTGGATTGACCGTGTTGACTGGATTGACGGCGGACGTTGTTGACCTCGTTGACAGTGTCCACTCTGTCCGCTCTCAACACAGTCAATCCAGTCAACACCGTCAATCCAGTCAAAAAAGCCTCCGCCCTCAGGCGGCGTGGCTGTTTGCCCTGTGGGTTCGAACGTCGCAATAGAGTCCCGCCCTGAAGAGGCGGAACTCAACGGCGCGGAAATCCATTCGCGGACGAACCCAGGGCGGCGCTTCGCTTTGCCCTGGGCTATTTCATTTTGCCCCTTTGGGGCGGGGAAATGAAAAAACCCCGGGGGCGGTCCGTCTCATCATCACGTTATGGAATGTATTTCGGCGATTTCGTTTAACCCGTAGCCAACGGCGTAGGACTTAACCAAGTCCCCCAGGACGCTGCGTTTGGGCTTTGATCTGACCAGCAACGCCTCATCGGCCCGTAAAATGGGGCTTCGACCCGTTTGTGGATAAGCGCGATCGATTCGTCATCTACACGCACGGCCTCGGAGGGCCATGCTACGGTTGGTGCCTCGTCGGCCCGTAAAATGGGGCTCCGACCTGTTTGTGGATGAACGCTACGCTATCGCGCGGGGACTGTCCCCGGTTGCTTGCCTTTTGCCCCAACGGGGCGCAAGGTGATAGCCCAGGGCAACGCCCTGTGGGTTCGAACGTCGAAATAGAGTCCCGCCCTGAAGGGGCGGAACTCAACGGCGCGGAAATCCATGCGTCGACTAACCCAGGGGGGCGCTTCGCTTTGCCCTGGGCTATCTCATTTTGCCCCTTTGGGGCGGGGAAGCAAAAAAAACCCCACCGCGCGGGGACTGTCCCCGGTTGCCCGTCGTCCCGCTCCGGCCGCAACCCGCATCGGGATTCCGGAGGGATCCAATCCATTAGCCAGAGGTAGTCGAATCGCCACCCCCGGTGGATGACGTAGAGAGCCGCAAAATGGGCTTTCACGACAGGGCAGAACCGCTCAACACGTTCGATTTCGCGATCGAATCGGCCGTCAGCGACGGAAACAAAGCAAGCATTCCGCCAGCCTACGGGGGGGGACTGTCCCCGGTTTCTTGTCAAAAACGCGGGGACTGTCCCCGGGTACTCAGTTAAACCCGTGAGCCAACCAGCGCCAGCGGTTGGGCGATTTAACCAAGCCCGCCAGGAAACTGCGTTTGGGCTTTGATCTGACCAGCAACGCCTCGTCGGCCCGTACAATGGGGCTCCGACCCGTTTGTGGGTAAGCGCGATCGATTCGTCACGTACACGCACAGCCTCGGACGGCCATGCTACGGTTGGAAAAAAGCCGCCGACGTACCTAGGGCGGCGCTTCGCTTTGCCCTGGGCTATCTCATTTTGCCCCTTTGGGGCGGAGAAATGAAAAAAACCTCATCGCGCGGGGACTTTCCCCGGTTTCTTGTCAACCCACTAAGATTTCCTATTCCCTTGATTGCTAGCTATAGATTCTGCTGCAATCTCTGTAACTTGCCACGATTCAGGGTATTTCGTTCGGTTCATGGCCCCGCCCCTTGATTTTGCATGGATCGCGACCGATACTCTTTCCAACACACTCGCCGCACCCCTCGCCGAAAGAGCCCTAAGCTCTTTGGATGACGTGCATCAAGGGCGAGTTATTTTTTTGCACTCTTCCTATTTGCGATTGGTGAATGAGGAGAAACTTCTATGCGCCAGCCATACTGTAAAGGTTGGCTGTCCTATTCCGACCAAGTCCAGCTCCTACAGCATCGCGGGCTGGTTGTGTCGGACCTTCGCAAAGCAGAGCAGTTTTTATCTCACCTCAACTACTATCGATTTAGCGGGTATTGCTTAGCGTTCGAATCGCAACGTCATACTTTTGTAGCGGGGACGACATTCGAGCAGATCGTCGACGCTTATCAATTTGATCTTGGATTGCGAGACTTAGTTACCGAAGCTTTGGAAATCATCGAAGTTGATTTGCGAGCTGCGATAGCTTACTTTTTCGGTCAGCGGTATGGCGCATTCGGTCATACTGTTGCGTCAAATTTCCATATAGGATTTGGGCACACGGACTGGTTGCTTCGACTCCAGGAAGAGGCGCATCGATCGAGCGAACTTTTCGTTACCCACTTTCAGCGGGCATACATCGAATTCCCGGACCTCCCTGTTTGGATGGTGACGGAGGTGATGTCGTTTGGCGGCTTATCGAAGATGTTTATGGGAATGAGTCGCCCCGATCAAAAAGTGATTTCAAATCGCTACAGTTTACAGCCGATCATCCTTCAAAGTTGGATGCACCATTTTGTCTACGTACGAAATCTCTGTGCACACCATTCACGGCTTTGGGATCGCGTTTGGGCAATCAAGCCGACACTGCCATACGGCAAAGATTGGGCTGTACCAAACTTGCGCAGCAACCGACATCTGCTTGCAACATTGATGCTTCTCAGGTATTGGCTAAAGCGAATTCCGGCTGCCAATCGTTTTGCGTCGAACTGGAAGATTCGGGTGGAGGAACATTTGCAATCGCCACCGGCTGTCGCATCCCCCGACACTCGAATGGGACTAACGCAATCTTGGATGTCGAATCCGATTTGGAAGTAAAGGACCATTGTGTTGCCATTTCGAAATGAATTGGCAGACTGGATTAGTCAAACTCCAAGTTTCACCGCGCGAGGTCTGTCCCCGGTTTCGTGCCAGCAACCGGTGAGCCAACCAGCGCCAGCGGTTGGGCGATTTAACCAAGCCCGCCAGGAAGCTGCGTCTGGGCTTTGATCAGACCAGCAACGCCTCGTCGGCCCGTAAATGGGGCTTCGACCTGTTTGTGGATAAACGCGATTGATTCGTCATCTACACGCACGGCCTCGGAGGGCCATGCTACGGTTGGAAAAAACCCCGTGACAGTCCATCGTCGTATTGATGACCTTATCGCGCGGGGACTGTCCCTGGTTTCTTGCCTTTTGCCCCAACGGGGCGCAAGGTGATAGCCCAGGGCAACGCCCTGTGGGTTCGAACGTCGAAATAGACTCCCGCCCTGAAGGGGCGGAACTCAACGGCGCGGAAATCCATGCGTCGACTAACCCAGGGGGGCGCTTCGCTTTGCCCTGGGCTATCTCATTTTGCCCCTTTGGGGCGGGGAAACAAAAAAACCCCACCGCGCGGGTACTGTCCCCCGTTTCTTGCCAACAGGGGGGAGGTAGTGGATGTGATCGTTACGAGGGATCATGCCTATCTACCCTGCTTACCTAGGGCAAATCAAGTGACTTTTTGGCTAGACCGGCTTAGAATGTCATCTGGGAAGTTTCTCGATCGAAACCAGGAGTTCTGGGGTGGTTATCAAAGGCACAGTTCACAACGGAATGATTCGCTTTGAAAACTCTGAACTGCCAGAGGGAACTCAAGTCCTAATCACACCCGTGCAAATTCCGATCGCGAAGGCTGTGAAAGAGGACAGTTTGGAACAGCTCAAGCGGGAGGTTCACCGCATTGCCTCTTTGGCTTCCGAGAGTGACACTGATGATAGTTTTTCAGGTGCCGATCACGACAAGCTCCTCTATGGGGGGGGAGTATGATCTTTGTTGACACCGGAGTATGGTACTCGCTTCTTGTACCTAAAGATCCGAGCCACCAAAAGACAGCGAAGTGGTTTGACGCGGTCGCGCAACCGATAGTTACAAGCGACTATGTCGTTGACGAGACCTTGACTCTTCTGTTGATGCGAGGCGAGCGTTCCAAAAACTCTCATCAGCCGGATTGAGTTTTACCGACTGCACTTCGCATGTGGTCGCAGACGACTTAGGGATAAGAACGATTGCGTCATTTGATCACCACTTTCAGACCACCGCACGTTTCCAATTGGTTCCCTAGGCGCGATAACCCTTCATTTTTGCCTTCCAACGGCAAACACGCGACGCGATTTACTTTGGGACCGTACCGGGATCGGTGCCGATCTCGGGGCCTCTGGCTTGGCAGCAGGAGCCTTGGGTGGACGCCTTCGGATGTCGGCATCGCTAGCCAAAAACGCGGGGACTGTCCCCGGGTACTCAGTTTGGATTGTATCCAGGCGACGAAGTTAAACCCGTGAGCCAACCAGCGCTAGCGGTTGGGCGATTTAACCAAGCCCGCCAGGACGCTGCGTTTGGGCTTTGATCAAACGAGCGACGCCTCGCCCGCCCGTAAAATGGGGCTCCGACCCGTTTGTGGATAAACGTGATCGATTCGTCACGTACACGCACGGCCTCGGAAGGCCATGCTACGGTTGGAAAAAAACCCGTGACAGTCCGTCGTATTGATGACCTTATCGCGCGGGGACTGCCCCTGTTTTCTTGCCTTTTGCCCCAACGGGGCGCAAGGTGAAAGCCCAGGGCAACGCCCTGTGCGTTCGAACGTCGAAATAGAGTCCCGCCCTGAAGGGGCGGAACTCAACGGCGCGGAAATCCATTCTCCGACGTACCCAGGGCGGCGCTTTGCTTTGCCCTGGGCTATCTCATTATGCCCCTTTGGAGCGGTGAAATGAATAAACCCCTATCGCGCGGGGACAGTCCCCGATTTCTTGCCAATGGCGTCCGATGGCACAATGCAGGTGGGGGCTTTGCCATGGGTGGTCCCTTTTGCCCCAAATTGTTGTATGTCTTCAGCGACGGATCTTCTATCGCTACTCAGCGTTCAGCGGCGTACCTTCAATCATCACGGAGAACGATCTATCGTGGCATGAGAATACAAAAGCAATCGAGCTGATTTTGGATCGACAACTCTAGTCTGAATCCTCTCTGTACTCGATCTCGCTCCGAGGAACCGTTTCTCTATCCTTCCAAAAGAACTTCATCATTGTGGGGTGCCGTTCAAACGTGCTGTCCTCGAGGATCTGTTCTATGACAGATTTGTCTTTTAGCCCATACTTCTGGTTGCCGTCACCAAGTTTGCGTTCAAGAATTCCAGCGTTGAACAAAGCGTCCACAACATCGTTGACCTCCCCCTTCGAAACGTGTTTTGGAAAGCCGCCGTTAGGAATATCAGGAAGCCGCAGAAAGCTCTTGTTCAGAGCAGTCCCCCCCCAAGCTCCACGTCTCTTTAGCTTTTCGATGATTCGAAAAGCGATCATTTCTCGCTTCGAAACCCGCGGATGGCCACCGTTAAATCGATCGAGTGCTTCGTTTAGCTTTTCGTAAATCTGAATGCTGTCTGTTGGTGTATTCAGAAACAACACATCAATGTCCGATAGCTTTGATCGAAGAATTGAGAGTAGTTTAAGTTGAACGCTATGAATGAATACTACTGGTCCAGTTCTCGTCTTAAGTCGGGATATTTCAGCCGCGACAATGAAGCCTAGTTGGGCACTCAATGGTATGGGGAAAAATTCACAGCCATTCCATTGGGGCTCTGATTTCGCTAGTTCGAAAACTTCGGTAAGCCAAGCCTCAAGATGTGGGTATCGCTCGAATGGCGGATGGTAAACATAAAGGTAGCGAGGAGCCATTTTGCAAAGTCTCCAACGCAGTTACTTTAGGAGGTCTGGACGCAGCTCACCTATCAATATGGAAGCCGGAATTCGTATTTCGAGTAGCTCCGCCGTCGTCAACTTCGAAATCGAACTGAGTAGCACCTGCCGTAATTGATCCTGACTGCGATTCACTGGTTGGAGTATAACTTGATTATCTATTCGCTTTTGAATTGTTGCTGCATTTTCAAAAACCAACGAAACATCAACACCATTAGATTCGCACCAATTTTGTACTACTTCGATCACAGCTTTTGATCTTTCACGTTTCCATTCATTCGCTAACTGGGGTGAAATCTCACAAAGTGATTCGGCGAATGCAAGGTACCACTTAGATGCTTGAATAGAATTTCTAGCGGACTCTGATGTTATGTTTTTTTTATCAAGAAATGAAATTGCATTCTGTTTTTCCCACTCGGATGAAACTGGTGTTAACTCGATCCACCCAATTCCTGGTGACGCGTCGTTCTCATTTAGAATCTCGCCAGAGGAAGAGTTAAAATAACGTTTCCCTGGAGGATCTGCTTTGACAAAAGCATACCAGACATCGGTCTTCAGCCGTTTGTGGTGCATCGAAGGTTGAGGAAGACTCGCTTTGCCTTCGCTTCGCAGCAATCTGAAAGAAAAGGCATTCTTGGAGTTTGGACCAGTAACCAAGAAATTCTCATTTTCCAATTCGAAAAGTAGATCCTTGAATTTTAGAAATCCGAAGTCTTCAAAATTCCCGAGGAGCCTTTTAAGTAGATAGGCAGCAGAGGCCGCCGTCATGCTTCCATCCGGGTCATTGGAGCGGAAATTGTCGACGAGCAGTGCTTTGGCCGACTTTAGATACTCACCACGATTCATTCAAATGTCCTCCACACGAGTGAAAAACAAAACTCTCGATCTTTGTCCAGACCGAGAGTTCTTTCTGTTTTGTTGTGCGCAAGAACCAGAATGCAAATCGTTATTGGTCGTTCTTTTGGAATGCTTGCTGTCAAACCAAATCCAGACCATTTGCTCATCTAGGCTTTGCCCCGAGAGCAAATGCCCCCTGAACGCCGCTGAGAGGAGTATCGACCAAACACAACACAGAGTCAAGCCGAATTTCTGCTTTAGCCCATGTTTTCAAGCGTTTGAGTCCCAAAAGGACGGCTGGGATCGTTAGACACTGAACCTCGTAAAGACGTTTTCTCCAATAAAATACCGGTGATTTTTTGGAACATCGGTGCTTTGTGTGGGTAGCCAAAGGCAGAGAAAGCACCCAAGAGGATTCGCGCGAGGGTTGGTAGAGACATCGCACAGTGGAGAGTTTGAGACTGGGCTAACGCGTGCATACCCCTGAAAATGCTGCGTAAAAGCGTCAACAGGCCTTCGTTTTGAAACGCCGGGCTGCCACTAATGCGGAGGGTCAGAAGGGTTTCTTCCCCCGCCTAGGGGGACGAACGCACATCAACCCTATCTATCCTTGCCCAACCGGCTGTGAACGAGAGGGCTCGAACCGCCCACACCCGTAATCTCTGAATACCACCGGAGGCGCTCCAATGGGCTTAAACTCGCCCAAGATCAACGTTGAGTTGCTTCGTCACTCACCGAGACGAAAGAAACACCGTATTCATCGAACGCTTCCATGATCCTGGATAAATCCCTTGGCGAGCGACTCAGTCGATCAACGTTGTAGACCACCACGCAATCGATCTTTCCGCTTTTGATGTCATCTAGGAGTCGATTAAGAGCAGGTCGATCTAGGCTACTGCCCGAGAAACCGCTATCGTCGTAATGATCCGGCAAGCATTCCCAGCCTTCGTGTTGCTGGCCAGCGATGAATGACTTAGCTGATTCGCGCTGGGTGTGGAGCGAGTTGAAATCGAGCTCGAGTCCCTCTTCAACCGACTTTCGTGTGTAGATCGCGGAGCGGTTTTTGGCGTTTGCTTTCCGTGTTGGTTTCATGAATTGTTTCCTAGGAGAAAGAATTGGAGTCCGTGGAGGTGGGAGCCGGTGATCGTGTTCGCGAGCGCCGAGAGGGACTTGAATAACTGGCCGTCGTATTCGAAGCCGTTGTAGACCAACCGTCGTCGGCGTCGTATGGCTCGCCGAAGTGTAAGAGAATCCATGTAAGTCGTGAGTCGGGCAGCCGAACGCCGAGTTCGGCAGGATATTGAGATAAACCCGTTTCAATTCCTTACTGCCTGGAGACTCACGACCATGAAAACAATTCTCGCTCTGGATCTTGGAAAATTCAAGACCGTGTCCTGTCTGCTGACCGAGAATCACGCGTCGATTCCGGTATTCAAAACCATCATGACCAATCCTAAAACGTTCGAACAGTTCTTGCTTGACGTCAAACCGTCGTTGCTGGTTCTCGAAGCCTGTGGGCTCTCCGGTTGGGTCGTGGATCTGGCTCGTAAACTTGGCGTTGAGGTGCTGGTCGCTCATCCGGGCGGCGAAGCATGGCAATCGGGAAAGGTTAAACGCAAGACCGACAAAGACGACGCGCTCAAGCTCGCGCAAATGGCCAGGAACAACGAAAGCGACTCTGTGCATGTACCTTCACCTGAGCATCGACAATTCCAGCAACTGGTCCGTTATCGTAAAAAGCTTTGCTGTGCTGGGACTGTCCCCGACTCCGTGTCCATTCGATTACTAAAGACCCAATCTGCGCGGCACCCCTTCCAAACAAAAAGGGACAAAAAACGTATTTTTAGGAAGATTCGGTATTGTCGGCGTATTGACAACCCAAACCCATGCCTTAAGCTTGACGCATGGACACGGACAACCTCCAGCACCGTCGCAGAGCTTGCTTTTCGACGGTCAACCCAGCGGCGCGAAAGCGACGCTGTAAATTGGGCCGTCGTGTGTTGGCGCGTCTAACACAACGATCGTTCCTCCTAGTACCTCGCCACGTCACGTGTCGGGTCGCGGGTGATTTAAGGGGCAAGTTGACGCCGGCACGTGCCGGCGATAACGAGCTCCGTCATTTCCGTTTATGGAGGTTGATTATGTCACGAAACAATCGTGATGATGTGTCCTTTAGGGATCAGGAGTTGGAATTGCTTGCTAATTTTTGGCGAGTCTTCTCCGACGATGGTGACCTAAAGGAAATGATGGGGGGGTCGCTAGTCGATCTTCGACGCGAGGCTTTAAGATGCTTGGGGCAAAAACCGCCAGACCTTAAGGGTGCACGAGCGGCGACGGCTCAAGCGATATTTGAAATGCAACGTGGAAGAGAAAATTAGCGACCTCCCAAAAATCATTTATTTGAAAAATGCGATACCTAGGAAAAGCAGCAAAAAAAGTCCGAATCCAATCCGGCATGACGCAGGTCACGCTTGCTCAAGAGTTGGGTATTTCCGTGGTGCACTTGAGCAATATCGAGAATGACCACTCAATGCCTTCTCCAGAATTAGTCAATAAATACAGGTCGATTACTGGTATTGATTTGTATGTCCTGGATTGGTGTGATAATGGCGATTTAGAGTCGTTACCAAAAAACGTCCGTGAGGCCGCTGCACGGTTGAGAGAGGCATGGTCTTTTGGAAAAAAAAGCAATGTTAAAGACGAGGGTTGCATTGACAAAGAGTAGGCTTGAAATCTTTCGTCCAAAACAGCTTGCAAACTTGCTTGGTTTCGAGGAATCATTCCTTCGATGTCTAGCATCCACGGTGCAAAACCCTGCAACGAGATCAAAATATATCAATGAATTTACAATCGTCGATCCAAGGGAGGACCGTAAGCCACGGGATGTTATTTCAATTCGGGGTGATTTTAGAACCGTTCAGCGAAGGATCTATCAACGAATTCTATCCCAAGTGATCAAGCCAGGGCCTTCCAGTCATGGAGGGATACGGGGCAAAAGTATCAAATCCAACGCGGAAGCTCACTTAGGTAATGTGTATGCTTACCAGACGGACATTGCGAATTTTTTTCCATCTATCCACCGTGATCGAGTCCGCTCTGTTCTCCAAAACTACGTGGGTTCCAGGGATGTAGCGGAATTGTTAGCACAACTGGTCACTCTGGATGATCACCTTGCTCTTGGGTTAGTTACGAGTCCGATACTCGCTGAAGCAGTCATCCAACCTGTTGATACTCGTATATCCGGAGCCTGTCGGAAAATGGGGCTTACGTATAGCCGGTTTGTTGATGACATCTGTATTTCGGGCAGTTTCCCAATCGATAAATCATGTATTCCACGCATGGTTCGTGGCATCCTTCAAAACAACGGTTTTAAGATTCGGCCGGAAAAAGACCGTTTCGTATCGTTATCAACTGATTTGTTCTCATTGACCGGTATCGAGATTCGCAAGAACCGATTACGAGTACCTCAGCGTTACATCAACGATTTAGTCCATGATCTTGAATCAGCGAATGCGATTGCAATGGGTTGTGAGCATCCGGTAACCCTGTATTATACGAGGGAACAAATTGTTGGGCGAATTCAGTTCGTTCGATGGGTTAATAAAGGACAATCTAGTATTCTAGTGAAAAAATTCAAAAAAATAAATTGGAGGTTGCATTCAAAGCAGGCCCTTTTGCGTGGTTTGATTGTTTTGAAACCCCGATCAGTTGATCGCTCCAGCGGTGCAGTTTCCGATGGTACAGTTGTTGGGGAAAGTACGCCTTTGCAATCCAAGAAGCGCTCGATCAAAAGCGTCGACTGAGGGTGAGCGCACACCAGCCGGACCGCCTTTTTCGCAGCGCAGGGCGCGCGCGGGCAGACCCAAGGTGCGCCCTTGTTTCTATCCCAGTTGTTAAGGAGATCCTGCTTAAGTCTCGCTTAGCATCCACGAAAGCCGACCAGACTTGGGCCGAACGAATCGCCTTGTGCGAACGATCCACTGCTCCCGTTGCGCAGTTCTGCCAGTCGATCGGCTGCTCGCCGACGTTCTTCTTCCAGTGGAAACGTAAAACCGGTGCTAACCCCCAAACAAGCGCAATCCTGTGTGTCCAAACGTTCGAGTCCACCAAAGGACACCATCGAGATCAAACTCCCCTCTGGAATCCCCATCTTCGTTCCAGTCTCGGCCGTGAAATCCATTGCTGCGATCCTCGAACAGGTAGAAAAACTCGGGGACTGCCCCCGAGTTTTTTCGATCACCCCCCGCCTACCCAATCCATCATGGTAGATCGATTGTCCACAATCGATCGGAACCTGAAACCTCCGCAGCCAGTGCGATTAAACAGCGGAACATCGCACGCAGTCCGGTGAGTCTAAAAATTAGTTCTCCAGGAATTTCTGTATCGGCGAACTTTTCGGAAACCCTCTCTCCTCGAACGACGATGAATGCACAGAGTCCAGAAAACCCGTGGATCTGAGTGGCATGTGGCTGGCGTCTCGCCAACGAAGGACTTCGGAAAACACCGTGGGATGGTTGTCTGACATCAAACGCTGGGTTACCATACCGTGTTCAATGTTCCGTAATCATGTACATGGCGAACGATGACGGTTACCCCTTATCATGCAAAGATTTTTGCGCACGAGCTTACCAAGAGATGCTCAGCTGACAGCATCGAAAAGCTCGCCGGGGCGCTCGTAGATGCACAGGTCGACCTCAATCCGCACCAAGTCGAAGCGGCACTCTTCGCCTTTCATTCGCCGCTGTCAAAAGGTGCGCTGTTGGCCGATGAGGTGGGTCTGGGCAAAACCATCGAGGCGGGCCTCGTACTCTCGCAGAAATGGGCAGAACGCAAACGTCGTGTCCTGGTGATCACACCAGCCAACTTGCGTAAGCAGTGGCACCAGGAGATTCAAGAGAAGTTCTTTCTCCCCTGCAAAATACTAGAAGCGAAATCGTACAACGACTCGATCAAACGAGGGCATTTCCGCCCCTTGGAAATCGACGACACCATTGTCATCTGCTCCTACCAATTCGCTCGCTCAAAAGCTGCTGATGTCAATGCAACGCGATGGGACATGGTGGTCATCGACGAAGCCCACCGACTGCGTAATGTGTACAAACCCAGCAATGTTATCGCTAACACATTGAAAATGGCACTAAAGGACGTTCCAAAGCTGTTGCTCACCGCCACACCGCTTCAAAACTCATTGCTCGAACTGTTCGGGTTGGTTAGCTTCATCGACGAACACGCTTTTGGCGATCTCAAGAGCTTTCGCGAGCAGTTCTCGCACCTCAAAGATCAGGCCGTTTTTGACACGCTCAAGGCCCGACTCAAGCCCATCTGCCATCGCACGCTGCGTCGACAGGTCACGGCCTACGTGCCTTACACCCTGCGTCATCCGATGATTCAGGAATTCACGCCAGCCGAGGCAGAAGACCGCCTATACACACTCGTGTCCGACTATCTCCGTCGCGACAACCTCCAAGCCTTACCTGCCAGCCAACGGTCACTGATGACCTTGGTGTTGCGTAAACTGCTGGCGTCGTCAACCTTTGCAATTGCCGGTGCGCTCGACACGCTCACCAATCGGCTCAAAGCAAAGGTCGCTAAGCAGACACCACCGCAATCGCTAGAAGATGAACTGGACCAAGACTACGAAGCGCTTGATGAGACGGCGGAGGAATGGGAAAAAGATTCCTCAGACGACAAACCGCTCTCGGCCGCAGACCTCGCCGCAATTCAGGGCGAGATTTCCGATTTGGTAGAGTTTCGTGATCTTGCGGTGTCGATCACCCGCAATGCCAAGGGAGATGCTCTGTTGGCGGCGCTCGATCGAGCGTTTGCCGAGGCTGGACGCTTGGGCGCTGCGCGCAAGGCCATCATCTTCACGGAATCTCGCAAGACACAGGAATATCTTCAGCGCGTGTTGGCCGACAGTTCTCACAGCGAGGGTATCGTCTTATTCAATGGATCGAATACCGATCCGTTGTCCCGATCCATTTATGCCCGCTGGCTAGAACAACATGTCGGTACCGACCGCGTGACCGGCTCCAAGACATCCGACATGCGTTCGGCGCTCGTCGATTATTTCCGAGATGAAGGTCGCATTATGATCGCCACCGAAGCGGGCGCGGAAGGGATCAACCTGCAATTCTGCTCGCTGGTTGTGAACTACGATCTTCCGTGGAACCCCCAGCGCATCGAACAACGGATCGGTCGCTGCCACCGTTACGGACAAAAGCACGACGTGGTCGTGGTCAACTTCTTGAATCGCAACAACGAAGCCGACCAGCGAGTCTTCGAATTGCTGGCCGAAAAGTTCTCACTCTTCGAGGGAGTGTTTGGGGCCAGCGACGAGGTGCTTGGTGCCATTGAGTCTGGCGTCGATTTTGAGAAGCGTATTGCTGCTATCTATCAGCGCTGTCGCACTCTAGAGGAAATCAAGGCGTCGTTCGATCAACTGCAGCTTGAACTGGGTGCCCAGATCAACGACGCCATGACGCACACTCGCCGGCAATTGCTTGAAAACTTCGACGCCGAAGTTCACGATATGCTTCGCGTAAGACTCGACCAAACCCAAGACTACCTCAATCGCTACGAGCGGCTGCTCATGCAGTTGACTCAGTTTGAGCTTGGGGATGATGCCGAGTTCCTCAATGGTCAAAGCGGATTTCGGCTGAAGTCCAATCCGTTTCCGACTGTTAAAGAAATCCCGCTGGGACTTTACGAATTGCCCCGTCGCTCGGGTGAGTCGCATCTTTACCGACTAGGGCATCCACTAGCTCTGCAGATTCTACAGCGCGCCAAGCAGCGCAATCTTCCAGCAGCGGAAATCACGTTCGATTGCAGTGGTACGTACCCCCGGGTGGCCGCGTTGCAACCGTACGTCGGCCAATCGGGCGACTTGCTGGCGGCACTTTTTACCGTGGAATCGCTTGACCAGGTCGAGGACTATCTTATCGTGGCAGCGATTTCCGATGGCGGTGAGATGCTCGCAGAAGAGACGGCCAGACGTATGTTTTCTCTTCCGTCGGTTAGCGTAATCGAGCTGCCGTCGTATCCAGCGAACGTCCGTCTAGAGGAAGAGATCAAGTGCTGCACAATAGTCATTCAGCAAACGATCTCGAATCGTAACGCTGATCTTTTTGAGGCCGAGGCCGACAAGCTCGACTATTGGGCAGATGATCTGAAGGTCGCCCTGGAGCGCGAGATCAAAGACTTTGACCGCCAAATCAAGGAGGTTAAGCGTTCGGCAACGCTATCGCTCACGCTCGAAGAAAAACTGGCTGGGCAGAAGCAAATCAAGGCACTCGAAAGTCAGCGAAATAACAAACGAAAGTCGCTCTTTGAGGCCCAAGATGAAGTAGACCAGCAGCGCGAGCGATTGATCGCCGAGATCGAGGGCATACTGGCGCAAAAGTTGCAATCTCAAACCTTATTGAATATCCGTTGGTTACTTACTTGATACGGAGAGAATAACACTGTGAATCACCAGTTACCTACGTTTACCAGCGCTTCGTGGACAGTCACCGGGTTGCTTGACTCGCTAAAGTCAGAACTCACTGCTGACGCCGCGTGTAACCAAATGCGATTTTTCGCATATGCAGTTACTCTATCGGGATGGCAGGAGATTCGAGATGTTTTCAATGAGTGGAAAGGTCGAGTGAACGACCGCAGTACCATCGGTTACATAGGTACGGACCATGCATTAACTGATCCCGAAGCAATTCGGAAAATGCAGAGAGACGGCATAGAGATTCGAGTGATGACTGCTTACAACGGTGTTTTCCATCCAAAAGTGTTCTGGCTTTCAGGACCGCGCAGCAATCTTGTCTGGGTGGGCAGCAATAACCTCACACGCGATGGACTAATACAGAACATCGAATTCTCAACGCTAATAAAGTCTCAGCACGATAACCCGGACCTTCGACGCTGGTTCGACAACGTACACTCAGCAAGTGAGCCTATTTCGGATACACTCCTCAAAAACTACGAAGACGAGCGTCGCGTGTTCGCATTAAGTCGATCGGCAACAGGTACGTTTACGTGGAGCATGCGACGCGAAGCACCACAGCCCACAACGGCACCTGCACGTAATCCCGCGACAACTCCTGCGACGGTGCCCGTGACCGCGTTGAATTTGCTGCCTGGCATACGGGGCGATTTGGTGGTAGAGGTAATGCCACTTGAAACAGGCCTCGATGGTAAGCAAATGCAGCTTCCCAAGTCAGCTGTAGTTCAATTCTTCGGCTTAGACGATCATGTTGGAGCAACTCGTCAAGTTACGCTAACTCCGATTGGAACAGCAGCGAGACGGGACTTAACAATAACGATTTTCGGCAACAATACTGCACGGCTATCCATCAATGAACTTGATTACCGCGATCGTCCGTGCGTCATAGTCTTTCACAAGACTGGAAACGCGGCATTTCAGTTCGAGATAGTACGGCAGAGCATTTATCCTGTCCGATTCCGCACCCTACTTGCGCGATGTGCTAATCAGACACGCCAAGGGAGCCGACGTTGGATAATCCTATAAATTTGGAAAGGAACGTGAATTGAGGTGCGAAAGAACATGACAAAAGCCAGACTAGAACTTACTTGGATCGGCAAGGAAGTACGGCCCAGGCTTGAGCCTCGCGTGTTGCTCGAAGATGCGTCACGCTCACACCATGCACATTACAAAGTGACGCACGAAGACCAATTCGACAATCGTGTGATCTTTGGCGACAATCTTCTCGCTTTAAAGGCACTTGAGCAAGACTTCTGCGGTAGTGTTAAGTGTATTTATATTGACCCGCCCTACAACACTGGTTCTGCTTTCAGTCATTACGACGATGGTTTGGAGCACTCTATCTGGCTAAGTTTAATGCGTGATCGCCTGGAAATACTACGTACGTTGCTTCGTCCAGACGGAATAATATTTGTACATATTGATGACAACGAGCATGCCTATCTTAAAGTGTTGATGGATGAAATTTTCGGACGTCGAAATTTTTGTGGTCAATTCATTTGGGAGAAGAAGAAAAAGCCATCTTTCTTAAACGCAAACATGGGGATCGTTACCGAATATATCCTAGCCTACTCCCCTGATCGCTCTAAGTCTCCTGCTTTCGTTGGCGGTCTCACCACCGAAGGTAAGAAATACCCGCTTAACAATGCGGGTAATGGTTTGCAGACATTAACGTTCCCAGCTAAGTCAGTGGAGTTTCGTTGTGGCGATCAGCGATTTGAACCGCAAGACATGTCCGAGGGTAATATTGTTACGCGATTGTTAGATCAAGTGATTGTCGAGCGCGGTCGGAACAAGGATTCGTTTCGTCTTGAAGGAGAGTGGCGGTACTCGCAGCGCAAGTTAGACGAGATCATCGTGGCCGGAGAGCCGCTTGTGATCAGCAAAGCTCCTTTTCGGCCAAACCATATCAAAGCGGGAGGCGAGGAAAAGAAGATTAAAAATTTGCTCTCGATTGCCCATTTCCAAATCGCCACCTATGAAGACTCGAATGCAGAGAGCGCATTGCTTTTTGGCGAAAATGCGTTTGACTACCCGAAGCCGGAACAGCTCTTATTTACACTCATCAACGCTGTTACGAATCCCGGCGATCTTGTCCTCGACTCATTCGCTGGGTCGGGAACCACTGGTGCGGTCGCCCACAAGATGGGCCGACGCTGGATCATGGTGGAACTCGGCGAGCACTGTCACACGCACATCATCCCCCGCATGAAAAAGGTCATCGATGGCGAGGATCAGGGCGGAATCAGCAAGGCGGTCGATTGGAAAGGTGGCGGCGGGTTTCGCTATTATCACCTTGCACCGTCGCTGCTGGAACAAGACAAATGGGGACGCTGGGTCATCAGCAAAGAGTTCAACGCTGCCATGATGGCCGAGGCGATCTGCAAGCTGGAAGGTTTTCAATACGCACCCAGCGATACGATCTACTGGCAACAAGGCCACTCGACGGAACGCGACTTCCTGTACGTTACCACCCAACACCTGACCGCCGATCAATTGCATCAGCTCTCCGACGACGTAGGAGCCGACCGAACGCTCTTGGTCCTCTGCACCTCGTTTCGCGGTAAGGCTGAACGCTGGCCGAACCTTACGGTAAAGAAAATTCCGAAACAAGTCCTCTCTCGCTGCGAATGGGGGCACGACGATTACAGTCTGAAAATTGAGAACTTGCCTAAGGCACCAAAAAAACTGAGGCAACAATCGCTCTTTGATCTAGCAGGGGGTGCCCAATGAACCGTCATGTAAATGCTATTACTGGTCGATTGAGCTTGCGTGCCCCTCAGCGACAATCGCTAGAAATCCTGGACCGCATCACCGAAATTTCGCCCCCCAAGAAGGACGCCAATCACGATACTGCCTTGGCCGCGATTCAAAGGGAGTTCCCATCGGTAACCGATTTTGAGCGCGAGTTTCCATCGGTCTGTTTCGCGCTAGCGACGGGTGTCGGCAAGACGCGGCTGATGGGCGCCTTTGTCAGCTATCTCTATCTGGCGCATGGATTCAGGAACTTCTTCGTGCTCGCGCCGAACCTAACGATCTATAACAAGCTGATCGCCGACTTTACACCGAACACACCGAAGTATGTATTCAAAGGGATCGCCGAGTTTGCCATCGATTCGCCTGCTATCATTACGGGTGACAATTACGAGTCGCAGGCCGGCAACTTGTTCGATCAATTCGTTCGCTGCAAGGTGAACATCTTCAATATCTCGAAGATCACGAGCGAGGTGCGCGGCGGCAAGGCACCTCGCATCAAGCGGCTCTCCGAATACATCGGCCAAAGCTATTTCGATTACTTGGCTGAGTTGGATGACCTGGTGCTGATCATGGACGAGTCGCATCGCTACCGTGCTTCGGCTGGTATTCGAGCAATCAATGACTTGAAACCAATTCTAGGCTTGGAATTGACAGCCACTCCTTTTGTGGAAACCACTAAAGGAGCGATTCCATTCAACAATGTGATCCTCGACTATCCTCTTGGCCGAGCAATGGCGGATGGTTTTGTAAAGGAACCGGCCGTTGTCACACGAATGAACTTCAATCCCGCCGGCATGTCGGCGGACGAAATCGAGCGACTGAAGCTGGAAGACGGTGTGCGGCTTCACGAAACGGTCAAGGTCGAGTTAGAAACCTATGCTCGCGAAACGGCGAATCGGATTGTTAAACCTTTCGTTCTGGTTATCGCTCGTGACATCACGCACGCGGGGCAGTTGCTGGAGTTGATTCAGTCGGATAGCTTTTTCGAGGGGCGCTACCGGGAAAAAGTTATCCAGGTTGATTCGAGCAAGACCGGCGCGGAAGAGGACGCGATGATCCAACGTTTGCTGGCCGTCGAAAGCACCGAGGAACCAACGGAGATCGTGATTCACGTTAACATGCTCAAGGAAGGCTGGGACGTGACGAACTTGTACACAATCGTCCCATTGCGCGCGGCAAACGCCCGAATTCTGATCGAGCAATCGATCGGTCGTGGCCTGCGGTTGCCTTATGGTAAGCGGACGGGCGTTATGGCCGTGGACCGCCTCAATATTGTGGCCCACGACAAGTTTCAGGAGATCATCGACGAGGCCAACAAGCCGGGATCAATGATCCAATTGCAGCAGGTCGTGCTGAGCGGAGAGCAGCTTGGGGAGAAGACGGTTACGGTCGTTTCGCAGCCGCAATTGGCAAGTCAGTTGGGCATTCAGCCTACCCAGACCACGACCAGCACCCTGGTGGCACCAAGTAGCGCGGTTCCAGCGTTTACGTCACCAGCGGAGCAACAAGTCGCGCAAGTTGCCTATGAAGTGATTCGACGGCTCGAAAGCCAACCTCAGACGGTGCCGAGCGTAAACTGCCTTCAAAATGCGGATGTCCACGCTCAGATGGTCAAAGAAGTGACCAGCCAGGTGCGACCGGCTCAATTGCAGTTACCCGGCATCGAGGCCGAAGTTGATATTTCGGCCGTCGTGGCAAAAACCGCGCAGTTGGTGATGCAGCAGACGATTGATATTCCACGCATTCTCGTCGTGCCGACAGGGAAGGTGCTCTCGGGATTTCGGGAGTTCACGCTGGAGCTTGGTTCTATGAGCTATCAGCCGCCATCTGACGAACTTTGGGCGCAGCACCTACGAACCGGCCAAGTCGAAGTGCTGGCGATGGGGCGAGGTGGAATCGATGAACTTCGCCTTGAAGACTATGTGGTAAGTGGCTTGGTGGACTACGACGACGTTTCCTACGACGACCACGCCGACCTGCTTTACGATCTTGCGAGCCAAGTAGTGAGCCATTTGCGGGGCTATCTCTCGGAAGACGATACTCGCAAAGTGCTGCGTTGTTTCCAGACGCCGATTGCGCAGTTCATCCATGCCCAGATGCAGGAACATTATTGGGAGGAAGCGGGCGGCTACGAGATAAAGGTGAGCAAGGGATTCACCGAACTCAAGCCGTGCGCCTTCACGGCGTCAGCGACGGAAGCGGTGCGAGATTTCCGCCAAGCGCCCAACGACAAGAGCAACATGGCAAAATATGTCTTTGGCGGCTTCCAACGCTGCTTGTATCCAGCGTTAAAGTTTCAAAGCGACTCGGAACGCAAGTTGTCAGTCATCTGTGACCGCGAATCGCTGAAGTGGTTCAAGCCTGCTAAGGGACAGTTCCAGATCTTCTATTTGTGGGGCGGAGAGCATTTGGAATACCAACCCGACTTCGTCGCGGAACTCGACGAGATCATCCTCATGCTAGAACCAAAAGCGTCGAGCGCCATGGTCGATACAGAGGTTCTGGCTAAACGCGATGCCGCCGTGAAATGGTGTAAGCAGGCGAGTAATCATTCCCAGACGTGCGGTGGAAAACGGTGGCAATACGTGCTCATTCCGCACGATGTAATCGCCGACAACATGACGTTGCTTGGTTTGGCGAAACAGTACGGAGAATGGACAGACGGGCAAGACAACCAAGGAACGGCAGGCGACTAATCACTGTGGGAGACCGATGCAAATCGATTCGGTAGAAAGCCTTCTGTGGCTGGTGAAAGTTCAGAAACCTTCATCTCTGAGGATGGCATTTTTTAAGGAAAAAAATTTTCGGTTACCCTCAAAACTGGAGAACTCATCGCATGACAACCAATGTCAAGAAGGTACAGATAACTCAGATTATACTATCAAACGCATGTGTAAGGCGAGATAAATACGGACTTATAGGTGTTACAGGAGAAGCAATCAATAAACAAATTGCTGCGGCCTTAAACTGCGCAGAGAAACATGGTGTTGACCTGCTGATCTTCCCTGAACTAACGATACCAAATGAGCAAAGATGGAGAAACAAATTAAGAGAACTGTCAAGGAAGAATGAAATCGTTGTGGTAGGCGGTTCTTACTATTCCACCAAGCGGAGTGGCGATGCGATCAAAGTAACACCAACCTCTCCCGTTTATGTATCTGGTGAAGAAATCCTTGTACCGAAAACTCGCATCTCACCCTTTGAGGATCCTCAACGGAAAAATGTCGAATTCGATTATTTAAATGAAGGCCTCCGGATCATCCCAAATACGCCTGCTGGAACTCTTGGGGTTGCAATTTGCTCGGACGTTTTTGATAGTAGAATCCAGCGGGAGATAAAAGAAAATTCCGATCTTGACATTCTTTGCGTTCCAGCGATGCAAAGAGACCCTAGTACCCATCTTCGGTCGCTATCAGAAATGTGCCGTCACGCGCAAGATGGAATGTTCGTTGCCTATGCAAACGCGCTCTGGGCTAAACATTCCGGAGGAGGATCTTCAATACTCGGACTTTTGCATCGAAACTACCAGCAGAGAATTCGTGATATGAAAATGTCTGAACCTACTGAACACGATGAGCATTTGATACAAATGCCAGACTGCGGAAGAAATCTAATTTTTTCCATTGATTTAACAAAACGTCGTCCGGTACAAGCGAATTTAGTCACGGATACATCTCCTTTAAAAATCGTATATGGAGACTACATGCCAGAACCGGAGAGCGATCGTTTCACGCCTGTTCATGGCACAAGAACGTCACCAAAAATAAATATTGTCGCGTTCGATGCAGATGGAACCTTAATCAAAGGACTGAAGTTTTCGTGGCAGCTTCTTTGGACCTCGTTATACGGAGAGGAAAGCGATCGATTACGTGAGAACCTCCGAGAGGAGTATAAAAGGAAAGTCACAAAAGACCCTGATAATCGCCAACGATACTACGAGGAATGGTGCGGAAAATGCTGCAAGAAATTCAAGGATAAAAAACTTAGTCGCGATCAAATATTGGGTTTGTGTAATAGCCTATACCCTGCAGACAATCTCGTCCCTGCGCTTCAGCGCATAAAACGAAATCTCAAATGCCGTTTGGTTCTTGTGTCTGGAGGATTGGATGTAATCGCGAAAGCTGTTTTAGGTAAAGAAGCATGGGAGCTTTTTGATTCGAGATACATTAATGTAATGTCATTTACTGACGACGGCTACCTTAATCATATTGAACCAACACAATTTGATTTCGAAGGAAAATACGACGCGCTATTACAAGAGGCGTTATCAATCAATTGCCTTCCTGCGAACGTAGCATTCATTGGAGATGAGCATAATGATAGGACAGCGCTAAGTCGAATTCACTTGGAAGGCGGACTTGCGATAGCATTCGGACCACATACTGGACTGTCCCGGGAGGAGGTTTCGAGCGTTATCAACACAAACGATTTATCCAGCATACCACCTGCCATCGTATCCCACAACTCAAAAATTAGCAGGTCAAACAGGCCGTCGATTGACAAAGGGCTTAGAAAAAGATACACGAGCGATTTTCCCGAGAAGGATACCGGTTTTAGGGAGGTGTATTCAATCTTGCATAACTGGGTGAGCTTGATTGGAATACAATCTCAAACATCCTGGATGGGTAAAGTTAAGCATGATAATGACCACCGAAAAAGAGTGCTTCGCACGGTAGGTAGACTTATCCTTCCGAGTGTTTATGCGTCTAGCCACACCCAGCATTTAGCTTTCCTTGCAGATTGTGCTGTAGCAGTCCATGATATCGGATTACAGCTTCCGATTGAGCTCTATATCCCGGGGGCAGACGTCTATCCACTAGAGTTCCGATCTCGGCTTTCACAACGTCGTCATCACAATATAGCTTCGAATGTGCTTCGACAGATCGCAGAGGGCCATTATACAAATGCTCTCTCGTCTGCAATTGAAAGAACAAGAATTAGCAAACACCTTGAGCCTAAAGTACTTTCGATTCTTAAGGACACTTGCCATATACTTGGTAAAATTAACGTATTTCATGATGCGAACGAAGAGGATTTATTCGGAGTTCACAATGAATTGAGAGCGGTCCTCTCGGAGAAAAAATGGTTTAAGGCTAGTCCTGAAGATGTGAATTATCTCGGCGCCGTCATTCGTTTAGCTGATCGTCTTGATCGGCATCAAAAGAGGTTCAAGGATGCACGTGAAGCGGAACAGCTTTGTTCTCATTGGGCAAGCCATGGAGTCGATTCTAGTATTCCTGGTGTAGTAATTGACTCTGCCGTAGTTGGTGATTGCAAAGTTGAGGGGTCTAGACACGGGCTCCTATCCGTACATTACAGTTTACCTAATTTTAAGGATTCGCGGGCTGTTGAATATGCTCATTTTGTTTTCAGGGAACGTGTTCTCCCACGTATTCGAGAAAAACGTCCGTGGTACGTTCGCCAGATTGAAAAGGAGGTTTCGGTAAGTGTAGCGGAGCCTATCCTGTCGAGGAGAAACGCTTTAGATCTTCGACGCACTAAACCACGAGGTCTGGGGGGGCGGGGCGTCATTGAAAATCACTATCCATTAACATCAGTGATTGCCGATATTTTAGCTTGTGCTCCAGTTGATTCCTGGCTGAGAAGTGTTATTGGAAAAAATATGTTATTTGGTGGTAATGAACATACGCTTCCTGGGAAAAATAACGATGTCCAATCAACCGAAGTGGTTTTTGACATCGCACAGTGGGGTATTGTTGATCTTTCAAAGCCTACTTGTGTGTCTTCTAAGCAAAACTTATGTAGCTACGTTGGGGCAGGTGGTTCTCCGACACGCCTCAAGGGTCTTGCCCCCTCGGAACCGTGTGAATGGGATATCTATATCCCTTTCAGCGACAAAAAAGATCCAGATTGTAGGATGCTGTTGAATGCCCATATCCCCTCTAGATTAAGTTATTCACGAGATCGCGCAAGGGAATATATGAATCTTCTTTCGCAAGAGGTTCGTCCATATACTGATCGACTAGTTGCAGCGATCACGTCTCAGAATGAAGAGGCGATTTCTCTCATTAACGAGGAATATGGATCTGATTTGGCCCGTGAAATCGAACGAATTCGCCGTGGTGAAGACGATCTAGAGACGATTAATCTTTCTCATTTTGCTTTGGAGATGTCCAAGGGTAATCATAGGCCCAAGGAGTTAACGGTGAGGACCGGTCATCAGGAGAAATCTCTTTTCCCCGACATTCCTATAACGATTTTCGGAACGGTCTGCTCCACGGCAATACTTAGATCACTTTGTACAGCCGTCTCAAAAAAGTTTAGTATTTTTGGAGAGTTTTTTGTTGTATTAGAAGAGCACCAACAAATACCTGTTAATTCGATTAAATACATAACCAATATTTCAAATAGGATGAAATCCGACCTATATTCGCAGCTTGATTTGTTTTCGAAATTCTGCCTCAGTGCAGAACTGTTCATTCCAGAGGTCGCAGAATCAGAGGTTTCAAAAGACCTGCGTCGAATACATGCATTAGCTAGGCTTGCCGGGATTGGAATTAGGGCGAATTTTGTCGGTGAGCAATTTGAGATCATTCTGTCTTTTGTCTCGAGGCCCCCTACGTTGTGACCTTTACTGGTTCCACGACAGCTAATCTGTTGCCTCTCTTGAAAGGGGGGAATCCACACTGAATTGGCAACCGCAACCTGTTTTTCGGAGGATTCCGTCGACCAAAACAGTTAAAAAGTTAACCGCTGAGTGAGCGTTCGCCAGCCTGATAGGGTGTTCCCAGCGCAGTGCCCCCTTGCAGGTAGATTTTAGGTGCGCACTTGCTTCTGCCCCAGTTCTCATTGAGATACTGCTTATGTCTCGCGCACGGACCGTTAAAATGACCATCGGCCGCTATCTAACGCGGGGCAGCTCGTGGTCCGAATAATGGGGTCCACTTCAGACATAATCATGCAATGTTTTGGATTGTATCGGGTCGGTAGATCCGTCGTCGGACAGCCCCCGCGCGATGGGAAGAGGCGTTACGCGTCTGATCAAGGCCCAGCCGCAGCTTCCTGGCGGGCTTGGTTAAATGCCCAACCGCTGGCGCTGGTTGGCTCACGGGTTAATGGTCGCCAGCCATCGAGGTCTTTATCGAGTCCGATGCGGACGACTTTGTAGGGGGCCAAGAAGCCGTCGGCGATGCCTTGTCGAAGCGAATAGGTGTAGATCGGATCGCCAAAGTACTCGATGTTGGAAACCTCTTTGGTCTCTTTGGGGGTTGCCGTCAGTCCAATTTGGGTCGCCGATGTGAAGTACTCGAGGATCTGTCGCCAAGCTGCATCATCCGCAGCACTGCCGCGATGGCACTCATCGACGATCACCAGATCAAAAAAGTCGGGCGAGAACTGCTTGTAAATATTCTGATCTTCGGCCGTACCGGTGACGGCTTGATAGAGACACAAGTAGATCTCGTACGATTTGTCGACGGTTCGGTTGGTGATTTTGGTCATCGCCTTGCCGAAGGGTTTGAAATCGTTCGTCTTGGTCTGATCGGCCAGGATGTTGCGATCGACCAGGAACAAGATCCGTTTCTTCGTGCCAGCTTTCCAAAGTCGCCAGATGATTTGGAATGCCGTGTAGGTCTTGCCAGTGCCCGTGGCCATGACCAGCAGGATGCGATCGTTGCCGCTTGCGATCGCATCGACGGTCCGATTGATCGCGATGCGTTGGTAGTATCGGGGCGATTTCTGGGAGCCGTCGTCGTAGTAATCTTGGGTCACGACCGTTTTCTGCCTGTCGCTGAGCCCTTTGGCGGTGCAGTAGCGATTCCAAAGTTCGTCTGGGGTTGGGAAATGCTCGAGCGAAATTTCACGTGTGACGCTCGTGCCCGTGGCGGTCCGATCGTGTTCCAAGAACGCGTCGCCGTTGCTGCTGTAGGCGAACGGAACATCGAGGATTTCGGCGTATTCGAGGGCTTGCTGCATCCCTGCACCGACCGAGTGCGTGTTGTCTTTGGCTTCGATGACCGCGATCGGAAGGTTCGGTTTGTAGAAGAGCAGGTAGTCGGCCTTTTTCGCTTCCCCGCGCTGGACGGTTTTGCCTCGGACAATCACTCGGCCTTTGGTGAAGTAGGCTTCTTCGCGAACCTGGGTCATCAGGTCCCATTTTTTCTCGCTTTGGCCGAGGATGGCTGGCGTGATGAACTTGGTGCGGATGTCGGTCTCGCTGAGCTGTTTTTTGTCCATCGCGGGATCTCGGTGCGGGCGGAGAGCCCAAGATTGCTGGCTGCGGTGTGTTCGGGCTGGTCGGTAGTCTAGCAGGGAATGGTTAGGAAAACATCGGTTCGGTCCGCCCCGAAGGGCGGACGGAAGAGAAGGGGGGGTGGGGGGCGGGGCGGTAGCTCAAGAGTCTTGGCCCCGCCGGCATAAAGCCGATCGGAGGCCAAAGAGGATGCCCCGACGGAGGCGGAACTTGCGGCTACTAAGGCGGGAAGGGGTGCGGGCGGGGTTCTAGCTGAAGAGCCTTGGCCCCGACGGCGTAAAGCCGGTCGGAGGCCAAAGAGTGTGAGCGGAAGTGCGCAAGCACTCCGGTGAGTGATGGAGTGTCCTCGATATCGCAAGGTTTCTCACCGGACGGCTTGCGCCGTTCCGCTTTTATTTCAACGCCTTTCGGCGTAAAGCCGAACGGAGGCCAAGGAGGAAATCGCTAGCCTGCTCGGGCCCAAACGCGGCTTCCTGGCGGGCTTGGTTAAATCGCTCAACCGCTGGCGCTGGTTGGCTCACGGGGGATTCGAACACGCGAATCGACGGAGCTTGTCGCTTCGCGTATACTAACACTGTCGTTCGAACCCTTTGCCAATCTGATTGAACCAACCGATCAACCGAGGTCCACATGCCTACCCAAACTACGTGTTGCCCTTTGACAAAACTGTCCTGGTTCCTCCCCTTGATCCTGCTCGCCATCCTCGGTGGTCTGCTCCTGCGGCCCACCGGGAACTTATTGGCCCAACCCCCCAAAAATGCCAAAGCTTCGGCTCAACAAGAGGAAGGCAAAGAGACGGCCAAAGTCCCCGTTGGCCGGGGCGGAATCCCCAACGCTAAGCTGAACGCTAACTCCAAAGGTAAAAAGATGGATGAACCCGAATACAACAAATTGACCCCCGAAGAACGCTGGGTTCTCCTCAACAAAGGGACCGAATACGCTTTTACCGGTAAGTACACCGACCACTTCGTCGAAGGAACTTACCTGTGCAAACGCTGCAACGCCCCGCTCTACAAATCCGACGACAAATTCCACAGCGGTTGCGGTTGGCCTGCCTTCGACGATGAAATCAAAGGCTCAATCCACCGAGAAACCGACGCCGATGGATCCCGCATCGAAATCACCTGCAAAAACTGCGGCGGTCACCTCGGCCACGTCTTCAACGGCGAAAAGATGACCAAAAAAGATTCCCGACACTGCGTCAACAGCATCTCGATCAAGTTCGTGCCCAAAGGCAAGGAACTCCCCGCTGTGATCACCGCCAAGAAACTCGACGAGATCAAGAAACTCGACGAATCCAAAAACACCCCCGTCGCAAGCCCCACCCCCGATTCGGCTCCCACCAAGAAGCCTTAGCCGCCCAAACCTCCCACGGCTCCATTAGCTTTGATTCTCTTGGGTTCCCAGATATTCCCAAGAAAATAACAACATCTGCCCCTGACAAATCGTCGCAATTCTCTACAATACTGCGGATTAGTTTGTGAAAAATTTCACAAAGTCACCTGTTTGGTCCGAAGGATCTCTGGGTGATCGGTCCGGCGGGGTTAGGGCGAGGGAACTTGCACTTGCCGGACTAGAGTCGGTTGAATGTTCGAAAGCTCCGTCGGAGGTTTTCTAGTGATCGCTCACTTGCCCATCCTGATCTACCTCATCGCCGTCCTTGGCTTTGCGGCCGTCTCGCTTTTCTTGCCGCACCTGGTGGCTCCTCGGCGACCGACGCGGATCAAGGATATGCCTTACGAGTCGGGGATGGATCCGATCGGAGATGCCAAGAAGCCCTTCGACATCAAGTTCTACCTGACGGCGATCTTGTTTTTGGTTTTCGACATTGAACTGTTGTTTTTGTATCCCTGGGCCGTATCGCTCTTGGCTCCTGACGGAGTGCCCGAATCGTTTCGGCCCGCGGTCCTGGCTGTCTTGATGGTCCTTCTTGCAACCCTGGGCCTTGCCTATTGGGTGGCTTACCGCAAAGGAGTCTTCGATTGGCGACGCAAATAAACAAGCAACTTGGCGATAACGTATTTCTGACCAGCATCGATGCGGCGGCCTCGTGGGCACGCGCCAACAGTCTCTGGCCGATGCCATTTGCAACCGCTTGCTGTGGCATCGAACTCATGAGCACGGCGGCCTCCAAGCACGATCTGTCGCGCTTTGGTAGCGAGGTGATGCGGTTTACTCCTAGGCAGTGCGACTTGATGATCGTCGCTGGCCGTGTGGTCATGAAGATGATCCCGGTCTTGCAGCGTATTTGGCTTCAAATGCCTGAACCGAAGTGGTGCATTTCGATGGGCGCATGCGCTTGCACCGGAGGTGTTTTTGACACCTATGCGGTTGTCCAAGGCATCGATCGATTCCTTCCGGTGGATATCTACATCCCGGGCTGCCCGCCACGTCCTGAGCAGTTGATCAAGGCGATCATGGATCTTCAAGAGAAGATCAAGAAGACCGGGACTTACAATGCCCGCGAGTTCAAGCTTCGGATTCTTCCGGACGGACCTAGTCGTTTCGACCAAGACGAGTTGGTCCGAATCCGCGAGCGAAACGGATTCCAACTCGAAGAGCCCAAGTACGATCCAATCCACTAAACACTTGGAATTGAACCGATGTCGGAATCTACAAACCTTAAAGAAGTACTCGAGTCGAAGCTTCCGGGCGTCGCGCTCGCTTGGTCCGAATTTCGCTCCCAGCAGCGCGTGAGAGTCCCTGCTTTGCAAATCGCGCAAGCGCTACGGGCACTGCGCGATGCGGGGATGGATCAGATCGTCGATATCACGGCCGTCGACATGCTGGAGTACCCCGGCGCGACCGATCGCTTCGAGGTGGTCTATCTGTTGCTCGACACGCAAAGTGGCCAGCGGCTAACGGTCAAAACGCACTTGAACGAACCGGACTTGAAGCTCCCGTCGGCCTATCCGATTTGGATCGGTGCCGATTGGCTCGAGCGCGAGGTCTACGACATGTTCGGGATCGTCTTTGAAGGCCATCCGAACTTTAAGCGGCTGCTTTTGCCCGACGCCTTCGAATCCTTCCCGCTTCGCAAAGACTATCCGGTCAAGGGCCGGGGCGAACGCCATAACTTCCCCATCATCACCCGCGCGGAGAGCTAAATCAGATGCCTTTGGACCTGATCGAATCGCCTGACTTGGATGCCGGCTACCGCGAAGGCTTGTGGACATTGAACTTCGGTCCGCAGCACCCAGCGACCCACACGACCTTGCGTCTGGTACTGAAGCTCGACGGCGAGATGGTCGTCGAAGCCGATCCAGACATCGGATTTCTGCACAGCGGATTTGAAAAGCTTGCCGAGGTCCTCGACTACAACCAGTACGTGACGATCGTCGACCGGATGAACTACATCTCGCCGATGGCCAACGAAATCGCTTGGCACCATGCCGTCGAAGGCCTTCTGGGAATCGAGTTGACCCCTCGATGCAAGTACATCCGTACGATCTTTGCCGAGTTGATGCGCATCCACGATCACTTGCTGTGCACGGGCACCTGTGTGCTCGATCTCGGTGGGGCGACGGCCTTCATGTATGCGTTCAACGAGCGAGAAAAGATCTACGAGATCTGCGAGAGGGCCAGCGGCCAGCGGTTCCACACGAGCTACACCCGCGTAGGGGGCTTGCTCTACGACGTGACCGACGACTGGGTCGCGATGGTGCGTGATTTCTGCAAGACCTTCCCGCGAGCCTACCGGGACTTTGCCGGCCTTGTGATGAAGAATCGGATCTTTGTCGAACGGACCCGCGATGTGGGAGTTTTGAGCAAAGCCGATGCGATCGCGGGCGGGGCGACCGGACCGGTTGCACGCGCAAGCGGAGTTGAGCGGGATCTGCGTCGCGATGAGCCTTATCTGGCCTACAACGATCTGGATTTCGATGTCTGCTGTGCTCAGGGTGGCGATTGCTATTCACGCTTCCAAGTCCGCATGATGGAGATGGTCGAGAGTCTCAAGATCATCGAGCAAGCGATCGAAAACCTTCCTTCTGGACCGGTTTTCATTTCCGGTACGGGCAAGGAAGGCTTGCCGGACAAGACCGAGGTCTATCGGAGCATCGAAGGCTTGATCCATCACTTCGAAAACATCATGCCCAACCGCCAAATGCCTTCTCCCAAGGAGTCGTACTACGGTGCGACCGAGTCCCCCAACGGCGAGCTTGGCTATTACATCGTCTCGGACGGTGATTTCAAAGCCTACCGCGCCCGAACGCGACCACCTTCGGTGCTTCACTTTTCTCTATTTAACCGCATGATCCGAGGCTGCATGCTCAGCGACGTGGCCGCTGTGCTCGGTAGCATCAACATCATCGCTGCGGAGTTGGATCGATGAGCGAACTGAGCGAAAACGCAAAACAAGTCATCGCCGAACACTTGCCTCGCTACCCGAGCAAGCAGGCCGTCACCTTGCCGGCCTTGCACGTGGTGCAGCAGGAGCGACGGTACGTGAGCAACAAAGCGATGGAAGAGATCGCCGAATTGCTCGAACTCTCCCCGGCCCAAATCAGCGACACCGCATCGTTCTACGGATTCTTTCGGACCGAAGAGAATCCGCTCGGGCAAAAACGGATTTGGGTATGCCGCTCGCTCCCATGCATGCTCCGAGGAGGCGAAGAGCTCTTAGCGGCCCTTTGCGAAAAATACCATATTGTCCCAGGCCAAACGACGGCCGATGGGAAACTGACGATCGAGCTGGCCGAGTGCCTCGGGGCTTGCGACGGCGCCCCGTGCATCCTGCTTGAAGATGAACTGCACCTGCGATGCAGCCTCGAAGATGTCGAACGCATCGCCAACGAGCCAAACGCTCCAACCAAGAAAGCTTGAAGCGGGAACCCACCATGAATCCAACGGAATTCAAACCGGTATTGTTAGGTCGAGTCGGCAAGCCCGATAGCCAGTCGCTTGCCACGTACCGCGCCGATGGCGGCTATGAGGCTTTGGCGAAATCCTTGAAGATGGCCAACACCGAGGTCATCGATTTGGTCAAGAACTCTGGCCTACGAGGACGCGGCGGGGCAGGGTTCCCGACGGGACTCAAGTGGACGTTTCTGCCCAAGGATGTCCAGGGTCCGATCTACCTGTGCATCAACGGCGACGAGAGCGAACCGGGTACTTTCAACAACCGCGTGCTGATCGAAGAGGATCCGCATCAGGTTCTCGAAGGGATCGTCATCAGCAGCTTCGCCACCCGCGCGACGACCGCTTATTTCTATCTTCGCTACGAGTATGGCCGATGCTATCGAGCCCTTCAAAAAGCGGTCGATGAGATGTATGCGAACAATCTGCTCGGCAAGAACATTCTCGGATCGGGCTACGACCTGGACATCTATCTCCACCGCGGGGCCTGTGCGTACATCTGCGGCGAAGAAACCGGCTTGATCGAAAGCCTCGAAGGCAAACGAGCTTGGCCCCGGATCAAGCCACCGTTTCCGGCCATCGAAGGCGCCTTTCGCAGGCCTACTGTCGTCAACAACGTTGAGACGATGGCGTGTATCCCGCACATCATCAACCACGGAGCCGAGTGGTTCCAATCGATGGGAGTCCCCAAGGACCCCAACAACCCGCGCGATGCAGGTTCCTACGGACCGAAGCTCTACTGCATCAGCGGACACGTCAACAAGCCCGGCCTGGTCGAACTGCCGATGGGAATCTCTGCCCGCGATCTGATCGATCAGCATGCCGGTGGGGTTTGGAAGGGGCGAAAGGCCAAGGCGGTAATTCCCGGGGGCTTGAGCATGGGATTCATGACCAACGCCGAACTCGACACACCGCTGGACTTCAATGGTCCAGGACGCGTCGGATGCCTTGGACTCGGGACCGCTGCGGTGGTCGTCATCGATGACCAGACCAGCATGGTCGATGTCCTCTACAACGCCTGCCGATTCTTCGCCCACGAATCATGCGGACAGTGCACCCCATGCCGCGAAGGGACCGCTTGGTCGACCAAGATCCTCGAGCGCATCCGAGAGGGCAAAGGCAAGCTCAGCGATATCGATCTGCTTATGGAAATCGCCAATTCGATTGGGACCATTCCTGGCACGACGATCTGTGGACTTGCCGACGGGGCCGCTTGGCCGATCAAAACAGCGATCAATAAATTCCGTGGCGAATTCGAAGAGTACATCAAAAGCGGACGGCGCAGCGAGAGCTTAGCTCTTGCTGGCGCTCACTAGCCCGAAGCACTTAACACTTTTTGGGAAAGCAATAAAAGTGGTCAAAGTCAAAGTCAATGACATCGAGGTCGATGCAGATCCTAAGGACAACTGCATCTTGGCGGCTCGAAAAGCTGGGATTGAGATCCCACACTACTGCTGGCACGAATCGCTCTCGGTCGTAGCCTCATGCCGCATGTGCTTGGTCGAAGTCGGCGAGACCAAACCCGACGGAACCGTCGCCATGGGCCCCAAACTCGTACCGGGTTGCCAAACGCCGATCAAAGAAGGGACCATCATCCGGACCGATTCGTCCAAGGTGAAAACCTCGCAACAGATGACCCTCGAGCTGTTGCTATTGAATCATCCGCTCGATTGCTCGATCTGCGATCAAGCGGGCGAGTGCTACCTGCAGGATTACACCTACAAGTATGGCAAGGCCCACAGCCGACTCGATGAGCCGAAAATCCAACGTGAGGACAAGTACCACATCGGAGAACAGATCGCCCTGTTTACCGACCGCTGTGTCATGTGCACCCGCTGCGTTCGCTTCACAAGAGAGATCAGCGGAACGGCCGAGCTCCAAGTCGTCGCTCGGGGATCGCACGAAGAGATCGATGTCTTTCCAGAGACTCCCTGCAACAACAAGCTCGCTGGCAACGTCGTCGACCTGTGCCCCGTCGGTGCCCTTTGCAGCAAGGACTTCCTCTACAAGAAACGGGTCTGGTGGCTCAAGCATGCCGATAGCGTGTGTACGGGTTGCTCGACGGGCTGCAGCGTTCAAGTCGATCAAAACGACAACAAAGTCTACCGGTTACGCCCGAGGGAAAACCCACAAGCCCAAGGGCACTTCATGTGCGACGAAGGTCGGTTTGGGTTCAAATACATCCACGACGAGCGACGCATCAAGTACCCGAGACTCAAGAACCCGCCTTCGAGCGCCAATGCGACGGTCCGCTCGACAGCTCCCTCGGATCTGTCGTTTGCCGATCCATGGCCAACGGTCTTGGCCGAAGCTCGCAAGCGGATCCACTCGGCGATCCAAAACGACCCCTCGGGTTTCGTCGTCGTCCTGTCCCCTTTCATGACGGTCGAGGAAGCTTACCTGCTGGCCTCGTACATCAAGGGAATCGATGCGAGAACCAAGTTGACTCTCGGGCCTGTTCCTGTGGTAGGCAGCGACGATCCTGCGCCACTTCGAGGGCTCGGTCATCCATGCCGAATCGCTCGGAAAATCCTCGGCCAGCGCCTGGTTCGTCGTCGGTGGATCCAGCACTGGTTGGGTCAACGAGAAGATCGACCAAGCCGTCGGAACCCCGTCGCTGTTGATCGTCCAAGACATCTTCCCATCCCCACTGAGCGAACGGGCCGATGTGGTCTTCGCTGCAGGATCGTTCGCCGAGCGGGATGGAACCTACGTCAACCATGCGGGGCTAGCCCAAAGCACCCATGCATCGATTCGTCCTCCAGAGGAAGCCCGAGCCGACGGCCGGATTCTTATGGAACTGGCAGGGCGTGCGGGCTTGTTCAACGCCATGGCGTTGCGTAAGGAGATCGGAACCAAGATCCCTGAACTCTCGGCGATTGCCACCGGAGATCTCGGGGAGCATGGAGTGCGACTTGCCAAGTTCGCCAATCACACCGCTGCGGCCAAAAGCTCATAGCGCTCCAGGGAGCCCTCACAAGGAACACCGTTGATGATCAAAAGCTTACTCGAGTTTTGGCCTGTCCTATGGCCCGCCCTGGCGGCGATCGGAGTGATCCTCGCCGTTGTGCCGTTCCTAGGTCTTTACATGACCTTTGTCGAGCGAAAAATCGCTGCTTACGTTCAGGACCGAGTCGGGCCCAACCGGGTCGGACCTTTTGGACTTTTCCAAGCGATCGCCGACGGCATCAAGATCTTTCTCAAAGAGCAACTCATCCCCGACCACGTCTTTACGACACTGTATTTTCTGGCGCCGGCATTCAGCTTGATCACCGCCATGTTCGCGCTGGTCGTCATGCCCTTTGGGCCCGTCGCGACGGACTACAAAGATGGGTTTCGATTCGTCGTGGCTCCAGGAATCGATATCGGCATCCTGATGATGCTTGCGATCAGCTCCCTGTCGGCCTACGGGATCATCATCGGTGGCTGGGCCTCGAACAACAAATACTCCATCTACGGTGCGATCCGTTCCTGCGCACAGTTCATCAGCTATGAGATTCCGCTTGGGCTTTCGATCCTCGGTGTCATCGCGATTACCGGCTCGCTGAACATCGAGAAAATCGTCGAAGCCCAATCCGGGAGTCTTCTGGATTGGAACGTCTTCTGGCAACCTGTTGCGATGCTGGTGTTTTTCACCGCAGCGTTGGCTGAAACCAACCGACTCCCGTTTGACTTACCCGAATGCGAGCAAGAGCTCGTCGGTGGTTTCCACACTGAATATAGCGGGATCAAATTCGTTCTTTATTTCTTGGCCGAATACACACACATTGTCACGGTCAGCTTCTTGACGGCACTGCTGTTCCTTGGCGGATGGCACTTTCCAGGCCTTCCAGGCCCCTCGGGGGCTTCCACGCCGATCCTGCTGCTCGGCTTGGGCGTGCTGCTGGCCAAGGTCGCGTTGGTGGTCTTGGTGATCATCCTTTTGCGTTGGTCCTTGCCCCGATTCCGATTCGACCAATTGATGGGTTTGGCCTGGAAGGGTCTGATTCCGCTCGGGCTTATCAATCTCGTCGGAGTTGCGATTGTGCTGTCGCTCGGACTCCCCAAGCATCTTTTGGTTGCTACGGTCATCCTTCCTGTCCTTGCTGCCTACTACAGCGCCGCGAAGTTTAATGCTTCCATGGCAAGCACCGACGCAATGCGACAAGGACTCTCACCCCAAGGAGCGGTCTCGTATGAGTGATCCCCAGAAAAACGATCCCCAGAAAAACGAAGCCCAGATGAACAAGCCATCGGCTAAGAAATCGGTCAAGTGGGGAGAAGCTCCCAAGATGAGCATCCTGGACGCTCTGTATTTGCCGGCGATTGCCTCCGGATTGGCAACTGCAGTCCGGCATGCGGTATCGGGCAAAGCGACCACGCGTCAGTACCCGGAAGTCGAACCCGAGATTCCGCCTAATTACCGTGGTGTTCATCGCTTGAATCGCGACGAAGCAGGCCGTGTCAAATGCGTTGCTTGCTACATGTGCCAGACGGCTTGCCCGGCCAATTGCATCGAGATCATTGCGGCTCCGGCCCCCAAGGACGATCCGCATTGGAAAGATCGCGACAAGTTCCCTGCGACGTTTACCATCGATGAACTCCGATGCATCTACTGTGGGATGTGCGAAGAAGCTTGCCCGGTCGATGCGATCGAACTGACGAGCATCTACGACCTGACGGGTATGACCCGGGAAGAGATGATCTTCGACAAAGAGAAACTCCTGTCGGTCTTCGATGAGACGGTCAAGTCCGGTCAGGATCCGGTCAGGACCAACCGAGGGAACCTTGGTCCCGCCGCCGAAGTTTCACCGACGGCCAAGGGTGCTCCGCCCCCACCGGGCCGCGGGAAGTCAGGCTGATTTTTTCCAGCCAACGATTCAGCAGATAGATACTTCAGACACACAAAATTTCAGTGAACACAGATTCAGTGACTAGACACTCGATCGATAGAAACGACGTAAGAGGCCATCAGTGAACCCTTTACCGATAGACCCGAAAAATTTGCCGCTGGTTAACGGCGATCCATTTCAGGGGAATCTCGCCCAGATTCTTCTGATGGTGATTCTCCTCGGGGCCGTTGCTTACTTGCTGCTCCAACACGGGCTGATCAAGTCGAAAATGATGGCTTGGGCCGGTGCAGGGCTTTTCGCGTTCGCGGCCCTGATGGCTTTTACTTCGATTCCGATGCAACTCGATTCGCTTGTCCGCATGTGCTTTAGCATTTTGGCCGTCGCTGGCGGAATTGCGTTTATCACCACCCGAGAGCCTGTCCATGCAGCCTTGGGGTTTGCCACGGCGGTCCTTTCCTCCTGCGGGGTGATGTTCATGCAGTCGGCTTATTTCATCGCCGCTGCGACCATGATTGTCTACGCCGGTGCGACCATCATCATCTTCTTGTTCGTTTTGATGTTCGCACAAAAAGCACAGCTCCAATGGTACGACGTTCAGTTGACGAGCCCCGTGATCGCAACGGTGGTCGCTACAAGTTTGCTTTTGGCGATCGCTTGGAGCGTTTCGGAGTCTGGTGAAATCCTGCCGGTCAAGCTCGACCTGACGCGACCCTATAGCTTGGCCGAAACGGGTCCATCTCCTGGTACGGTGATGCCTCCGGTCCCCGAAGCGAGCATGACCCAAGAGCAACTCAATGCGTTTGTTCCGGCCAAAACCTCGGGATTGGGTCGTTCGATGTTTACCGATTATCTGCTTGCGATCGAATTGGCCGGTACGGTCCTTTTAGTCGCCACGCTCGGAGCGATCGTCTTGGCACAGAAACCAGAAAGGGACCTGTCGTGAGTCACTCCGAAGTCCAGAACCTCCTGCTCTTAGGAGGCATTCTCTTTGCCCTAGGATTGATCGGTTTTCTGACCCGACGATCTTTGATTTTGATGTTTCTGTCCCTGGAAACCATGCTTTCGGGGGTGAGCCTCAACCTCATCGTCTTCTCGAAATACCATCAGAATTATCAAGGCCAGATTCTGGCCGTCATGGTGCTGACCATCTCGGCATGCGAGGCAGCGATCGCTCTGGCGATGGTCGTGTCTCTCTACCGACGCAAAGCCACCTTGGACGTTCAGGCCTGGGACGATTTGAGCGAAACGATCCTGCCGAAATCCACCTCGGGTGATTACCAAGACCTCGAGCACGAAGAAAATTATCCCAAACTCAGTCCTGCAGGATTGGATCCCTTGGACAGACCGGTCCCTAGTTCCATGCAAGCATCCTTAGATCAAGACCAGAAAACCTCTCCCATCGTGTCGGAGGTCAACCAGCGTGCTTAATTTCGAATCTCTCGTTTGGCTTATTCCACTTGCACCCCTGGTAGGCTGTATCGTCTGTACGATCCTGTCGTTCCGTGGTGACAAACACTACGCGCACATTCCTGCGATCGTATCCTTGCTCATCTCGGCCGCATGCGCTCTGATGGTCCTGCTTCAATGGAATGCCGAAGCGTCCGATACTGGATTTCAGATCGCCGAAGGATACCGCTACCTGGAAATCGGCAACGTGGACCTCAATCTAGCGCTCCGCGTCGATACGCTCTGCTTGACGCTCCTTTCGGCCGTCACGTCGATCTCGGCGATGATCGCGATCTACTCCAAAGGCTACATGCACGGCGACGACGGTTATGCTCGTTACTTTGCAGTCTTCTGTGGGTTCGTCTTCTCGATGACCATGCTGGTCCTCTCCCATAACTTGCTCATGATGTACGCCTTCTGGGAAGGAGTCGGGACCTGCAGCTACCTGTTGATCGGTTATTGGTTCCGCAAACCCTCGGCAGCCCGTGCTGCGACCAAAGCGTTTTTGGTCAACCGCATCGCCGATACCGCGTTCCTCTTTGGGATCCTGCTCCTGGCCTACGCGATCGGACACACCGATGTGGGGGCATCGCAAAGCTGGTTTGCCCGTCTGGACTTCCAAACCATTTTCGATGCAGCGCCGGTCCTGGCTGAGAAACACGCAGGGCTTCTATCGACCATCGCTTGGCTGCTGATGATCGGTGCGATTGGAAAGTCAGCCCAGTTCCCATTCCACGTTTGGTTGCCCGATGCGATGGAAGGTCCGACGCCTGTCTCGGCCTTGATCCACGCCGCTACGATGGTCACCGCAGGTGTTTACCTGATGGCTCGACTAGCTCCACTTACGGTCTTGACCCCATCGGTCCTGATCACCGTCGCTTGGCTCGGCGGAATCACCTCGCTGATCGCAGCGGTTATGGCGCTCTACCAAGACGACCTGAAACGAGTTTTGGCGTATTCGACCGTCAGTCAACTCGGCTATCTCTTCATGGCGCTCGGAACCGGTGCGGTCAAGGACTTGATGACCGTTGCGGTCGTCGCCGCGATGTTCCACTTGGTCACCCACGCTTTCTTCAAGGCTTTGTTGTTCCTCTCGGCCGGTAACGTGATGCATGCGATGGGGGACGTGATCGACATGCGAGAGTTTTCAGGGCTCAAGCGGGTGTTGCCCAAGACCAATATTCTCTTTGCGATCGGTGCTGCGGCTCTCGCGGGCGTTCCGCTCCTGGCAGGCTTCTTCAGCAAAGACTCGGTGCTTGCTGTGCTGCTCGATGCGAGCTCCGATACGATGGTCGGCGGTCATTTTTCTGTATTGCTTGGGATCGGTTTTCTCACGGCATTCCTGACGGCGATCTACACGTCGAAGGCCTACTTCAAGACGTTCCATGGCCCGGAAAAGGTGCCCGCGGCCGCAGGGCACCACGCGCACGATGCTTCCAATGTCATGCTAGCCCCGATGGCCGTACTTGCCCTCGGTGCCTTGCTCGCGGGAGCACTGCTAGGTCCCACGGGCAAGATTTCTGAGTATGTCTCCAAAACACCTGGACTCCATCACCACGAGCACTCTGAGCCTATGTGGCTCTTGGTAGTCTCCTCGCTGATCGCCCTTGCGGGTGTCTTCGTCGGCTTCACCATCAGCCACAAATCCCCAGCCACCGACGGACTGGGAAAAAGCATTGCAGATTTTGGTCGCAATCGCCTTTACATCGATTGGTTCTACAACTTGGCAATCGTTCAACCGATGCTTTCGTTCGCGAAAGCCTTGGAATGGTTCGATACGAACATCATCGGTGCTCTGACCGATGCGGTTGCGGATTTGCCGAGAATCTTTGGGCTCGCGGGCCAACGGATCCAGACAGGACGGGTTCCATCCTACAGCCTGCTGACCGCCGTCGGTGTCGCTTTGGTCGCCATTTGGATCGTTACGAGAGCAAGTTGGTAGTCATGAATATCCTCATCCCCTTACTGATCCTCGTCCCCCTGGCGTCTGCCTTGGTGATCTTTTTCTCCGGACCTAGAGCCAAAGCGATGGTTCCGTTTGGAATGCTTGCCGCAGCCCTGACGCTGTTGCTGAGCATCGGCCTTTGCTTCCAGGTCTACCAAGCTCCTTCGACGCTGACTCAAAACGCCGGCGCTGCACAAGCGACCATCGCGCCCAAAGTCAGCTTCATCTCCGAAACGCTGCGGTTTGTCCTGCCGGTGTCGGTCGCTGGTCAGCCCATCGATTGGCAACTGTCGTTCGGGGCCGACGGTATCTCCGCATTGATGGTTTTGCTTACGGGCATCGTCGGCTTCTTCACGGTTTGGTTGGCCAGCAGCCAAATTCGTGTCAGGACCGAAACCTACATCGGGCTCCTGCTCGTGGCGATCTCGATGCTCATGGGGGTCTTTCTTTCGATGGATCTCCTCTCGTTTTATATCTTCTTCGAAGCGGTCCTGATCCCCTTGATTCTGCTGATTCATGGCTGGGGCGATGGCAAGAATCCCCAAGCCGCCTCCAAGCGATTTTTGTTGTTCACTCTCGCCGGTAGCATTCCGATGGTCGTCGGGTTGATTTCCTTGGCGATGGCTCCGCTGGCCAACGGCCAACCCTCGACGGTGGCGTTCAGCGAACTTTCAGCGATCGCGGCTCAAGCAGCCAGCAGTGGCGTTCCCATCGGTAGCAAAGACTCCTGGGCCGTATGGCTGCTGCTGTTGGGATTTGGGATCAAGCTTGCCATCCTTCCGTTGCACACATGGCTTCCGATGACCTACGCTGCGGCTCACCCGAACACCACGTCGCTGATCGCTTCGGTGGTCGCCAAGCTTGGCCTCTACGGACTGCTGCGAATCGTCATTCCTTTGACGCCTGTAGCGTTGTCGATCGAAGCCCAATTGGTCGTAGGGACCCTCGGTGCGATCGTGATTGTCTACGGCGCTTTGGTGGCGTTGTCCAAGGACAATATGCGTGAGGTACTGGCCTTTAGCTCCCTGTCCCACGTCGGTTTCATCACGCTCGGACTCATGAGCATGACGCGTGAGGGACTCGGAGGGGCCGCTCTACAAATGTTCAACCACGGATTGATCACTGCGGCGATGTTCTGGATCCTCTCGATGCTCGAGCAACGGCACGGTCCGATCCGCTTGCGCAGCGAGGATCAAGGGATGGCTGCTCAGTATCCCAAACTGGCCGTGCTGCTGGTGTTCTTTACCCTGGCAGGAGCGGGGCTCCCTGGTCTCAACGGATTTGTCGGCGAGTTCCTGACCCTCTCAGGCATGATGAGAGTGTGCACGACCCTCGTTGCGATCGCTGTGCTCGGTACGGTCCTGGGCGCTTGGTACGGCCTACGCATCGTTCAGCGATTGCTCTTCGGGAGCAATGGCACACGCTACGACAACCACAATCGCCCCCTGGCAGGAGTCGACCTGAGGGCTCAGGAATGGATTCCGTAGGTCGCTGTCGGTTTTCTTTGCCTCTACATCGGCTTGTTCCCCATGAGGACGATGAAGCTCTTCCAAGCCGATACCGACCGATTGGCCACGTTGGCAGAACCTGTTTCCAAACAGATTCACCGCGACATGGACACGCTCGTCGTCGAGTCAACAAATCCTTGAGTCCATGATCCACCATCACCTAATCAGCAAAACGAAAACCCGTGAGGCCCAACCGTGGATTTGATGCAAATCACCAAAGCTGCTGCCACCCACTTGACCCCTGAGATCATCCTTCTGATCGGTGGAACTTTGGTCATGTGTGCCTCGGTACTGAGGGGCAAGTCGCAGCGGGAAGACATCTACGCACAGCGAAACAACTATGCAGTCGCATCGCTCATCTGCCTACTAGCGGCTATAGCGGCCCGATACTACCGAGGGGTCCCCGAGATCGGTAATGCAGATCTAGGACTATTCCGATTCGACGCTTCGGCCCTGGCCGCAGAACGGCTTACCTTTCTCGGAGGCATGATCCTCATTCTGATGTCTTGGTCGACGGCTCCGAAAGGACGCTTGGCCGAGTACTACGGATGCCTGTTGATCATCCTGGCTGCCATTCCAATCGTCGGTGCATCGAACGATTTGGTGTCGATGTTTCTGGGTCTCGAGCTCGTCAGTTTCCCGACCTATATCCTCCTTGGAATTGTCCGGAACGATAACGCTGGAGCCGAAGCTTCCTTGAAGTACTTTCTCCTGAGCGCCTTTGCCTCGTGCTTTTTCCTCCTGGGTGTGAGCTACCTGTTTGGGTTTTGTGGATCGACCAACTTGGCGGTTATTCAGGGGTCTTTCGGTGAAGGGAAGCGATTGATGGCCTTGGGGCTGCTCCTGGCGATCTGCGGACTGGCGTTCCGGATCACCGCCGTGCCTTTTCATTTTTACGCTCCCGACGTTTTCGAGGGGACCAGCGTGACGATGGCCGGTGTGATGAGTTATCTGCCCAAGGTGGCTGGGTTTGTTGCCCTGATTCGATTGCTCGGAACAGGAACGCTCAGTCCAGGTGCAAGCGGTGTCGTCATCCCAGTGCTTTTGGTGTGCGCGGCACTGACGATGTGCATAGGCAACATCCTTGCGGTGGCTCAGAACAATCTCCGACGTATGATGGCCTATTCGAGCGTCGCCCATACGGGTTACCTGCTGCTTGCTCTGGTCGCTTTGATCCGGCAGGATGCGAGCCCTGGAGTGATGTACTCCTACTTGGCAGCCTATGCAGCGATGACCTTGGGACTGTTTGCTTGCCTAGGTGAAATCGAGGCCGCTGGGGGCAAGTCCCATTTGATCGGGGACCTCTCCGGCATGTTTCAGCGCAGACCTGCTGCTTCGATCGGCTTGACCGTCGCTCTGATCAGTTTGATCGGATTGCCGTTTACCGCAGGTTTCTGGGCCAAGTTCATGGTGTTCGTCGGAACGGTCGCCGACCGTCAAACCGATTCGATCAGCATGTTGATGGGAGCTCTGATGGCCATCAACGCGGTGATCGCTGCGAGCTATTACTGGCGGATCTTGAGCACCCTTTATGCCAAGAGCGAATCGAATGTACCGTTGCGGGTGTTTCGTCCAAGCTTGTTCTTTGCCTACACCATCTGCACGGTACTGACGATCCTTTGGTTCTTTGTCCCATCGGCCATGTAATGCGTTGGGCCTTTGTCGGAATAGGTCGGGTTACCCACCGAATGGTCGAAGCGGTTCGGTCCGCTGGACACGAAATCGTCTTGGCCGCCGGTCGGGATCCTGCGAAACTTCGCGAATGGCAAACCCGATTCGGCGTCGAGCACGGGACGACCGACCTGGATGCGGCTTGCGAGTCCGATCAAATCGATGCGGTGTATGTCGCCCTGCCGCCGTCGTTGCATGCTCGCTATGCGATCCGAGCGCTCGAGTCCCGTAAGCGGGTCCTCTGTGAGAAAGCCCTAGCTCTTTCGCTGGACCAAGCCGAAGAGATTCGCCAAGCGGTCTTGCGTACCCAAATGCCGCTGGTGCATGCGACCGCCTTCCCCCATCACCCCCGTTCGATTGCGATGCGGAACGTGATCGAGAGTGGAGAACTCGGTGAGATCTGCCGCATCAGCGTCGCATGCACTGTCGGGGGAATTCTTCAACGGCGCGATCATCGAAGCGACGCGAGTGCCGGAGGCGGTTGCTTGCTCGACTTGGGTTGGTACTGTGTCTACTCGACGCTATGGTTTACCGATTTTCGCCCCTCGCAGATCCTTTCGATAGGAACACGCGTTGGCAACGAACCATCCTCGGCGTGGTACCAAGTCCAATCCATGGCCAGATTGGAGTCGGGACTCAAGGAGTCTCCCAAGGCGCACCGTTCCTTGGTGGCCAGTTGGGATTGCGGTTACGAGGCGGCAGGGCGCAAGTGGATCGAAATTGCAGGGACTCAGGCATCCTTGATCTGCGATGATTTCTTGAGGCCTTGGGATATCGAAAAACCGAGGTTCTGGGTGCATGGCTCCGATGGCAAAGCAAGATCGGAACAAGCCGGAGTTGGAGTCTTCCAAGAAGCACGGCTGGTCGAATCGGTGGCTACTTGTACGTTCGACGAGTCGCTCGAAGCGTTATCGTTGGCCATCGAGACGCAATCGATCCTTTCGAGGATCGAAAACGGCTTGGCTTAAGAGCGTGTTGAGCCCGGACTGTCGGCCAACCAAAATCGAATACTTGCAAGGCTCAGCAGGGCCGTAGCGATGATCAGCAGCACACTGAAAGCATCGAATTCAAACCGGTCTTTACCAGAGAACGTCTGGTACATCGCGTAAGCTAGCCAGCAAAAGTGCGCAAGCGACAGTGTATCGATGATCGCTTTGCCCTTGGATACTCCCCATCGGTCCGAGAGCCATGCGACCAACGCGAGTGTTTGAATTGCGTGGAGTGCAGCCCCGTGGGGAAACTTCAGAACTCCGCGTCCACCGTAGAGGGTTGGGGAATCGCCCCGCAAGGCTTGGTATTGTCCGATCCATGTGATCAGGTAGCCGACCAAGACGCTGATGCAAAGCAGGAGCATTCCCCATCGAATAGCCCATCGCATCGCACGGGAGCACGCATGGATGGCATGGGGTTGCCAGGCGCGGTAAGTGATTTGAAAAATGGCAAGAACGGCAATCGAGATCAGCAATAGCATCGCCAATTCGATCAGCCCGTTGGTCACCCCGTCGTGGTTGAAGTGGCTCTGTTCCTTGCGCCATGTTTGAAGGGTGATGAGAAAAACCTCAAGCAGCAGCGTAAGCGAGAGAGTGTTTCGGATCGTATGGTCGTAAGGCGTCGGACGGACCTTGTCGATTGCCCAGAGGCACGACCAGAGGGTCACACCCGTCGAGAGTCCAAAAAGGGTCGCTTTTCGAAACGAGAGGGGGTCCTCCCAGGATTGATCCAACAACCAGAACAAGCAAGCGTGGAGCAAACCGCTGGCAAGGAGGGCAAGGACGCAAGCTTGTTCCCAAGGGGACTTGAGCCCAAGACTCTGCGCACGATTCACCCAATTTCGGTAAGGCAGGTTCAACCAATCGTCCTTCTTGCACGGGACCTTCTCAAAGCACGCGAACTCTTTAGGCTTAAGGCTTAAGGCTTAGCCTCTGTGCTCTCTGTGCCTCTGTGTTTCCCATTCTTCCTTGCCTTTAACTCTTCCGGGCCTTCCCATCATCGACCGATCTAGCAGGTGGAGGCTATGGGTTCGCAGGCTTGGCGTTACCTTCGGCTTCGAGCCGATCGAGCATCATTTGAAGCTGTTGTTTGAAGGCTGGGTCGTCGGATTGTCGGATCAGTTGCTCGAGTTGTTTTTTCATCATCTGCTGTGCTTCTGGAGTTTGAGCTGCGGCGTTGTTTCCTACATTTGGCTCGTCGGCGAATTTTCGCACCCATTCGAATGCTGCTGGATGCTTTCTCTTGAGCGCTTTGCGCGTATCGGCTCGGAACTCGGTTTTCTTTTCCTTGCCCCGTTGCAATTCCTTGATCGTCACACGAATGCCAACCTTTGGCGACTCCTCGATCGTCACGTCCTGCTTGCCATTTCGCACACGCGTTATCGATACGCTTTGGCCGTCGCGTTCCTCGAAGGACTTTTCAACGGTATGGCCGTTGATATTGGTAACCGAATGGCTCTGCGAGTTTCGAAAAAAGTTGCTGCTGGCCGATGGCGAGGCACTCTCCGGATCCTCGCCAGGAGATCGCTCCTGCTTGGGTCCCTGGGATCCCGAGGAGAATCCCGACGAGGATCCAAAACTGAAACTGAAGGATTGTTGGGCAAGTGCCGGGGATGCAGTCGAGACGACAGCCATGATTCCCACAGAAGCGATGATCGCCATCGAGAGGATACCGTTGATCAAAAATTTCATGTTCGTTGTCTCCCTAGCAAGCAGAATGGAAGCAGTCCGTGGACGTGAAGATCCTGAGCGAGTCTATCAGTAGAGTCCCTGATTGTAGTACAATTCGTTGGGTCGACCACTTGGGATTCCCTTTTTCGTTGGATTGGTTTGCGATGAAAACAAAAAACGTTTTTTGGATTGCATCGAGTGTTTCGAACGCTTTGGTCTTTGCCTGCTTTTTCATTATCCTTGGGGCTCCACTGCGGGGCGATGAATCCCTGGGTACCAAGATACCAATTGGAACCAAGGTCGAAGGGCTTCGATTCAAGGACATCCGAGGGGTCCGGCGCGAGCTATCGGAACTCGGTCCTCATCGGGCCTTTGTGCTGACGTTTGTCACCTCCGACTGTCCGATCGTCAAAAAGACGTTCCCCAAGCTTACGGAACTCCATGGCCAATTCTCGAGCCAAGATGTCGCGTTTGTTTGCGTCAATGTGGGACTCAACGACACGATTCGGGACATGGCGAGCCAAGCCATCGAGTTCCAAGCTCCTTGGGCTTTTATCAAGGACTACGACGCTCAGGTCGCGGGCAAGCTCGGCATTACCCGTACGCCGGAGGTCGCAGTCCTGGACTCGGAGTACCGGTTGATCTACCGAGGCAGAGTTGACGATCAAATACGGCTAGGAGGGGTCAAGCCCAACGCATCGCGATCCGATCTGCGTCTTGCCCTTGAGGAACACTTGGCCGGCAAGCCTGTAAGTGTCCCGGAGACCCTTGCCGACGGCTGCGCGATCAGTCGAGCACCTGCGATCGCCGAGTCGAATACAACCGCTCTGAATTATCATGAGCACATCGCGCCGATCATCCTTGAACATTGCACAACGTGCCATCGTCCTGGAACCGCAGCACCTTTTTCGTTGATGACCTCTCAAGATGTCTTAGGGCATGCGGAGATGATCCAAGAGGTCATCCGCGACGAGACCATGCCTCCTTGGTATGCGAACAAAAAGCATGGCGAGTTTCAAAACGACCGCTCGCTGAGCGAATCTCAAAAAGGAGCACTTTTGGGATGGCTAGCCTCTGGGCGCGCGATGGGTTCGGAGGAGCAAACTCCTGAGCCACCGGAATTCGAACAAACGCCATGGCGTATTGGCACTCCGGACTTGATCATCACCACCCTCGAACAGCATACGGTTCCTGCGACCGGGTTTGTTCCTTACAAATACGTCGTCTTGCCCCATCTGTTTTTGAACGACACTTGGGTCAGCGCTTTTGAAATCCGACCTTTGAATCCCGCTGTCGTTCACCATTGCAATATGGCTTATGCGACCAGCAAGGGGGCGAGCGAAGAGACATTCATCACCGGATATGTTCCGGGCGGCCAGCCGATGGATTTGACCAAATTCGACAACCAAGTTGCTTACAAGCTTCCGGCAGGTTCTGCCTTGGGCTTGCAGATCCACTACACCACCACCGGACAGGAGCAAAAGAGTCGGATCCAAATCGGATTGCGTTTCCCACGCGAGAAGATTCGCAAGCAGCTCTACCACTTCGTTCTGGACCCACGGGGTTGGAAGATTCCGCCTGGAGATCCTGCATTCCGAATCAGCTCCGAGCATGAGCTAGCCCGCGATGCGGATCTGCTTGGCATCTTCACCCACATGCATGTCCGGGGCCGAGACATGACGTTCTTTGCAAAGGATCCAAGCGGTTCGCAGGAGACGCTCCTGCAGATCCCCAACTACAACTTCGAATGGCAACTCGGCTACGAAATCGCACCTGGCACGAAGCTCCTGCCCAAGGGGACGACCATCCAAGCCGTTGCCCACTTCGACAACTCGCCGTTTAACCCTTACAACCCTGATCCCAAAGCGACCGTCGAGTACGGGGCTCAGACTGTCGATGAGATGTTCAATGGGTTTGTCTTTTACGTCGACCAGAACGAAATCCTGGACATCGATGTCGATCCGAAGACGGGCAGAGTCAAAAAGAAATAGCGATCGTCGGACTTAAACCGTCGGTTTTAAAATCGCGTGGAAGATCTTGCACCACTCGTCGGCGACATCGGCCCAAGTCCGCTGCTTCATCCTTTGGAAGCCGGCGAGTTGTCCGGCGAGTTTGCCGCTGCGGTCTTGATCCAACTCGAAAACGGCTCTCGCAAAATCCGATTCCGAATGGGGGTCAAAGTAGATCGCATCTGGACCCATGGCAGCAAGCTGTTCGCGGAGCGAGGGAATATCGGAAGACAGGATTGGACATCCAAACGACAATGCCTCCATCAGCGGAAACGAGCCTTGTTCGTACAAGCTCGGAACGGCGGTTGCAAACGCATGGCGATAGAGCGATTCGAGCTCTCCTCGTGAGACCTTGCCCAACACATGCACCCAAGGCTCTAGCTGCAGATCCTTGATCAAGTCTTGGAGATTCGGCGGTGTTTGTTTGATTCCTGTAAAGACCACATGCCATGGATCCGGCTGATCGCGATTGATCGAAGGCAGGGCGCGAAGAAGCAGTTGATGGTTCTTGTAGTTCCGAAAGGCAGCGGGATACAAGAGGTACCGGCCCGCAGGGATCCCCTCGGGCAGCATCGATGGTGGTTCGGACGAACGACGGAAATCCCGAGGGACCGCGGGTCGCACCATCCGAGTCCTATCGGAAGCCAAGCCTAGGGTTCCATGCAGATCTTTGTGCAAGATGAAGTCCGACATGCAAGCTACGATCTTGGCTCGAGCGGTAACTTGATTGACCAATCGCTTGAACGAGTCGAGTTTCTCCGGCGGTGTACCGTCGGAGAAATGGTAGGTGACCAAGTCATGAACGATAACGACCGTCGGCTTATTGAATTCCTGATCCAGCCCGACGTAGGGAAGCAGCCAAAGATCGACACCCTCGAGCCAACTCGCTTTGGAGTGGTTGACGCGACGTTCAAACCATCGGTAAGTCCACCCCAGGGGGCCTTGATCGCGGATGCTCGTTCCGGTGCGCTCGATACGGCGGCGGTCGGCTTGCCTGAGTGTCTTCCAGGGTTTGCGGAGATAAAACGGCGGCTTGGAGTTTCCGACGACTTCGATGCGATCGGGTGCCAGTTGCCTCAAGGGTTCGAGCAGTTGCTCTTGGCCCTCTTTGGCGACCAGAAGTATCTTTTCCATAGAAGGTTGCCCGAGGAGACCTTCGACGAGGTTAGCGACGAAAACTCCAATCCCTTCGGTGGGTTCGAGCGTCACACCGTAGTCGCACCAGATACCGAGTTTGATCTTCTCTAGCTGGTCCGTCATGGTGCGGTGGGATTGACTAAGAGCCATTGGTCGCGACTCCACTGATCGTTGTCACCGGCGACCAGGAATTCCGTGCTCAGAGAGGGGCGTTGCCGCTGAATGCTCAGAGCCCAAGGGAGTTTGTCCCAGGGAATCGTCGAGTCGTCCATGAGTTCCTTGATGGGGATCGCGAGTTCTGCATTCCAAGCCTCGTCGGTCGGGTGGAACGCGATGTACCACTGCGGATTCCAGACTCGAATGTCGTTGCATTGGTCCAAAACGCCTCCTTGGATATCCCAGGCGAACTCGAACCAGGTTGCATAGTCACGATCGATATCGATCCTGAGCCTTACATGGTCAAGCATCGGATCCATCGAATCCCGCTTGGCGGTCCCATCCTTGGCTTTCATCTCTCTGGCTTTGGAGTCCTTGGTATGGGCGCCCTTGAAAGCGGGGTTAGAGCGTTGGGACTGCAAAGAGCTCGACGCAAGCTCCGAGGAACGGTTGCGTGGGGAACTCAGGTGGACAAAGAGGAAATCCTGGTCGCGGCACAATCGGACCATGGAAGTCTCGGTCTCATCGGCCCAGGCCGTCGAGAGCCGAAGTCGGATGGCTTGATCCCACAATTCCGGTTCGGCTAGGCCATCTAAGTGTGGGCGGATTTGGGTCCAGGGTATTCTTGGGATCGGCAATGAGCCGGCGGGAGGAGCGTTGATGATTTGCTCCTGTTCGTAGATTCCCGACCAGTTCCCGAGTTGAGGGTAGTACGCCGGCCAAAAGCCCCGTTCGGAGGTCGGGTCGAGTCCTCCGGCACGGGTCCATGAGCTGGTACGAAAACGCGAGGCGATCAGCCAAGCCCATGCGGGTTCGGATTTCTTGGTCTGCCAACCCTCAGGCCACCCCCCCAGAAGCTTGGCGAATCCTTTTTCACCGGTCCCACGTGCGATCGGTGTCAGGCGGGATTCGTTGATGTAAGAAGCGGGTTTAACACCGCTGTCTTGGGCTCCAAACGGGGAAGCGGCATTGCTGGTAGGTGCTGTTGCAATTTGGACCGAATGATCTGTTTGCTGTTGGAGTTGGCCGCGTATCAACTGCTCGATTTCGGCCGAGCCGGTGTAGGTCATCAGCTCACGATAAGCCATTTCCTGCTGTTCTTGGTTGCTAAATCGAGCCAGGATCAACTGGAGCGAGGCGTGCCAGCGGTGCCAATTGCCCTGCACTCGGGATTCTTGGGATACCATCCACAAAACATCCAGCGCCGATTCCGGCGAGAGGGGTTTGATCAACTCCAGGAGCGATTCGTCCCAAGCGTTCTCGCGATAGAGCTCGCTTCCTCGCGTCTGGAGCAATTGCGAGACACGGCCCGACGCGTTGGCCGAGGCCATGAGGGTTGCGAGTTTGATTTTCAGCAGCGGTTTATCGCAAATTTTCGTGTCGTTTTGCAAGACAAGGCCATCGAGAGGATGACTGATCGTTGCCGATTTATGATGGACCAACCGGTAATGGACTTGTCCCTCGAGCGACGCTGGAGTTTGTGCATCCAAGGGCAAACATCCGGACGCATAGTAGTAGCGGATAGGCTGAAGCGGCTTGGCCAAGAGCTGATTGCTTTTCTTGAGAACCATCGAAGGCGCCAACGTAAATCCACTCGATTCGCTGCGCTGGATCGTTCGCTGAACGGTCCAAGCACCGAGTTGGTCCTCAATGAGACTTTTGGCTGGAGAGAACGAGGGGTTACCGGCCAATTGGACCGCTTGGGTGGCCAGGGCCCCGTTGGCACTGCGGAGCATGTTCGAGGAGGATAAATCATCGACGAGCACGACATCGGGGCGGTGCAGGCGGATCTCTTGGACCATCCATCGGAGCAATGCATCGCTGGAACGTTGGTAATAAGCCAGATCATTGATCTTCGTGCCGTTGGGAAGATCGCTGATTGGCAATCCACGGTGGGTCGTCACATGATCCAAATGGATGCGTGATGCCAAGCATTCCAAGGCCGAGACGCGATCGAGCTGATGGTGGAGGTCTTCGGTGAAACGACGGTTATGAACGACCAACGCAGCGGCTTGATGCTGACCCTCATGAGCGATGTAAGCCAGAGCATCCCAGGGAATGCTCTGATCCGTTGCGCTGATGCTAAGCCCCAAAGTGCGCTGGGCTGAGGCATGAGTTTGCCTCCAAGATCGGCCGGAATTGCGCGATTGAAGAATGGTACCGAGCCGACCGCAAGCCATCAGGACTTGATCGTTCCAGGAATCCAGGCCCAGAAGCACGGTCGCAACGCCTGTTGGCTGTTGAATCCAGCTCGCACCGTGATCTTCCGAACACCAAATCAGGTTTCCGGGTTTTCCGACAATCCACATCCGATCGGTCCCCCCCTTCATCTGGACAAGATCCACCAGTGGGGCGTCCTCCTTGGCAATCGGCAGATCGATGCTCTGCCATCGCAGGCCATCGATCGAGTGCCAGAGCTGGGCCGCATCTCCCCCCAACCACCATCCTTGGGGCTGGAGCTTGCAGAATCGGATAGGTCGAAATTGGTCGGTATCGATCGCAACGGATCGGAAATCGACACCATCGGCAGCGAAAAAGACGCGGCTAGCTCGGTCGACGATCAGGGCACTTCCTTCGTCGCTCATGGCTACGGATTGAAGGTGACCACAAGGGGTCGGGCGCGGGCTCCAGGACCTGCCTCCATCGATCGATTCGAAAAGCGCCGATCCGAAATGGTCCGACCAATCCCCCCAGGCGATCCAATGCCGATGCTTGATTCTCTGAAGGCCTATGAGTCGGGGCAGTCCTGGAATATCCGAGGCGTTCCAGGTTTTTCCCTCGTCTTGCGTGATCAAGACAATCCCGATGCTCCGTCCGGTCGCCGGCTCGAGGGTCCCCCCGACGATCAGGCCGTTTCGATCCTCCATCCCGATGGCGTAGTAGTTGAACTCGCTACGGCCGGCCGAGAGGTTTTTCCATTGCTTGCCACCGTCGTCGGTCATGAGGATAGCCCCGGCATCGCCGACGACAAACGCTCGGTCGATCGAGAGCATTCGGCAATCGTGAAGCTTCGCGTCGACCAAGGAGGCAACCGGTTCGGTTCGCTGAGAATCGGTTCGCTGAGAATCTGTTCGCTGGGAGTCAGGGCGTGCGGGGACCTGAGCAAACCCTTGGGTCCCGAGCAACAGTGCGCCACCTAGGATTTGCAGAGCCAGCAATAATAAAAGTTCGACTCGATAATGTTCTTTTTTCTGAGCATCCATGCGCAGAAGAACCCACCCCTTTGTTCGACGCAATCCGTTGTGAACCTTCCGACTGCGGCCCCCGCATCGTTTGGGTTAAGATACCCGAAAAGCGAGGTGACGATCCATAGAGGTTTTTAGGAAAAATCTGCAGAAATGCAGTTCGTGCCTCGCATTGGATTTCGTCGTACTCGTACTCGATGGCGGATGGGTAAGCCTACCGTCGGGCTTGCCCGGCGGAGGCGTAACTTGCAGCTACAGATTGATCGAGGTGAATCGTTTACTTGATTTCCTCAACGGCGTATCCGGATCGGTATTCGCGTCGGATCAGCGCATTGCCTTGTTGGGCATAATCGCCTACGAAGCGGCCGGTTTTCGGATCGAGTTCCATCCAGTGGCTCATCCGGATGGCTTGGTCCTCGGGATCGATTTGATGGGCGTTTAGGTGGCTGACCATTTGCTCGATGAGCTTTTGCCAGCCGGGGAAATCCCTGGCCGATTCGGCCTTATCTTCGATATGGCTCGAATCGCCAGCTTGGTAGCAAATATTCGCAAAATTGCACCATCCGGTCGAGTCATGGCCGACCTGGACGTCGGCGTTGAGGAGCTCCGATTTGCGGGTCCTGACCCCTTCGATGAAGTTGGCTTGGTGGGAGCTTCCGCCATTGCCTTTGAACTCCTTGATCAGCTTGCCATCGAGATCGTAAGCCTTGGCCGACCCGCGTTGGCCTTCCAAGCGTCCGGCTTGGCAGTACACGACGTATCCGCTCCCGGGGCCTGGGAAGTCGGGGGATTTTTTGCCGTCGGGAGTATCGGGCAGGTTGCTCAGTCCGATCACGACCGGGATCGAGCCGGTGTCGAAGGCCACGGCATGGACGTTGGGGGATTGGCCCGCGTCGTTCCAGACCATCCGTCCTCCGCCGCCGAGGATCCTGCGTGGGACTTGGACGCTATCGCGGAAGACGACATTGCGGACATCGTCTAGAACATGAACGCCCCAGTTGCCCATCTCGCCCGAGCCGGTATTCCAGTCCCAGTGCCAGTCGTAGTGCCAAGCGTTCCGGAAGACAGGACGGTCGGCCGCCGGCCCGAGCCACAGGTCATAATCGACGTTGGGGTCTTTGGGGAGCGGGTCTTTGCGTTTGCCGATCGGGCCGCGCACGCCGAAGCGGTTTACTTGGACTCGCTGGATTTGGCCTAAGGCTTGCTGTTCATGGAGGAAAGCTTTGAGTTCCTTTTGCATCGGGTCGGAGCGTTGCTGGGTTCCGACTTGGCAGATCCTCTGATATTTCCGAGCAGCGGCGATCGTCTGCTCACCTTCCCACTGCGAATGGGAGAGCGGTTTCTCGACGTAAACATCCTTGCCGGCTTGCATGGCCCAGATCGCCGCAAGGCAGTGCCAATGGTTGCAGGTCGCGACGACGACGGCGTCGATGTCGGGGTCTTCGATGAGTTTGCGAAGATCGGTCGCTGTTTTGGCATCGGGAAATCGGGTTTTGGCTTTCGCAACGCGGGTCGAGTCCGGATCGGACAATCCGACAATCTTCACACCGGGAACCTTGGAGAAGCTGCCCATGAGTTCGTTGGCTCGTCCGCCGCAACTGAGGAATGCGAGTCGGATTTCGTCGTTGGCAGACGCATGGGCTCGGAGGCCACAGGCGAGCCCGGCGGTACCAAGGGCCGTCTGGGAGAGAAATTGACGTCGAGCCAGTTTGAGGGATTTCATGGGGAGGAGTGCAATCGTGAGCAAAAGGGGTTCAGGGGGGGATGGTCCAGGGGCCTGCCGAGGGCAGGTTCAGGTGATGGTTCCGGCCGAGGCCAGGAAGGTTTTCCAAGAACTGTAACGCGGATCCTTCAACGTCACTGTGATACCTGGGTTGGCCGATGGTCGGACCGGATCGCTCAGGAGTTTCATGCCGGCTTGGGAAGGTGTTCGCCCACCCTTTTTGCTGTTGCAACCCACACACGAACAAACGACATTTTCCCAAGTCGTCTTGCCACCTTGGGAGCGGGGCATGACGTGGTCGAGGCTCAATTGGCTCAGGGGTCGGGACTGACCGCAATACTGGCAGCGATGGGAGTCGCGGGCAAAGAGCGTTTTTCGGTTGAAACGGACAGTCGATTTCGGGACGCGATCGTAGAGAACGAGTCGGACGATTCGGGGTACTTGCAGTTCCCGCGTCGGGGTTTTGATGTAATCTTCGCCGAGTTGTTTTTCCATCGAGTGCAGGTCGGAAAGCTCGCACCAATTTTCGAAGTCGTAGTTGATGTACTGATCGTCCTCGATCGTGATCACCTCGGCGCAGCCACGGTACAAGAGCGTCATGGCACGACGCACGTCGACCACACGGATGGCCATATAAAATCGATTCAGAACCAACACACTGCAATCTAGGGAAGAGCTGCTGCTCATCGGTTCAACTCCCGAAACATCGACCTGGGCTAGGGTGAAAACCGCCATGTGGCATCGGATTTTAACCAATTTCAGGGTCCGGGTCCAACAGGCTCGCTGCAGAACCCGTCGGTTTGGATTATTGTAATTGCTTTTTTTAGCTTGCCTGGAGCTTCGAAGGATGGCAAAGAAACTCGTGTTTGTCGTTGGCGCCGGCGGTCATGCCAAGATGGCGATCGAGACGCTCGCATCCATGGCTGAATACCAGATCATCAGTTGCATGGATAAACACCCTTCGAGCGATCCCATTCTCGGCTACCCAATCTTCCCTGAAAATTCACAGACTTTGACCCAATTGCTCGAGGCCAAGGCGCTCGCATTGGTCGCCCTAGGGGACAATCGCTTGCGAGAGCAAGTGACCGAGCGGCTTCAGACTTTGGGTTTTCAATTCGCGACGGCCATCGCTCAATCGGCTTATGTCTCGCCCTCGGCACAAATAGGTCCTGGGTCCGTGGTCATGCCCAAAGCGGCCGTCGGGGCGATGGCAAGAATCGGCCAAGGAGTCATTCTCAACACTTCCTGCTCGGTCGACCACGACTCGATCCTGGGAGATTATGTCCACATCGCTCCGGGTTGCCATTTGGCCGGCGGCGTGAGGGTCGACCAAGGAGCGATGCTCGGGATCGGAACCTGTGTGATCCCCAACTGCCATATCGGAGCTTGGTCGATCCTAGGGGCCAACTCGACCGTCGTCCGGGACCTCGCTGCCAACGGCACTTATGTCGGGACTCCTGCCCGAGAGTTGCACAAGGATTCATAAGGATTGATTCGGTAGCCCTTTGGCCGTTTGACAAGGTAATTCAGTCCGACCATGACGATATCTCGATCGGTATTTATCAAACGCTATCGGATGCAAATCGAGCTTGCATCCTGCATGGACTGGATCTCCCAAGAGCTATCGACCGATCCTGCGATCGATTGGTTGGCTTGGCAGCCAAAACACGTCGGCTTGCATGCACAGGTCAAGTGGGAGAGTTTTCGCCAAGAGATGGACGGCAATGTCTTTCCGTGCCTTGCGAATCGAGAAGGGTGCAAAACCCTGATGCGTGAACTCTCCTCGAAGAGCAATTTCGTACCCGAAGCGACTTGGCTCGCCTGTCTGATCGATACCCACGGCGCGACAAGCCCAGGGAGCGATGGTCTCGCGAGGGTCGGAGTCGGAACCATCCAGGGCTTGAGGGTAGGACCCGTCCATGGAGCGATCCAAAACATCGGGGTCGTCGAAGCTTGCCGGGGCCGGGGGATCGGCAAAGAGCTCATCCGAAGAGCCCTTCGGGGATTTTATCTCACAGGTTGCCGTGTGGTGAGTTTAGAAGTCACAACGCATAACTTTCGCGCGATCGAGCTTTATCGTTCGGTCGGATTTCGCAACATCGAGACGGTCTATAAATACAGTCTCTTTGGTGGTTGAATCAACCGAGTTTGAACAGCCGACGGATTGCCGTCGCGAGCGACTCGCGGTGATCCTCGTGGGGGGCTTCTCGAAGCGATTGCAAGGGTCCGTGCAGGAGTTTGTTGATCACACGATCGACGGCTTGAAGGATTTCTTGGTGGGCCTCGGCATTGAGTTCCTGCATCGATTGCTTGGAAAACAAACGCAGCAACTCCGAGTCGCGAATCAAGTCGGCTTGGTCTCTCAGAGCGCGAATGGTATCGCCCGACTGCCTGAGGTTCCAATCGGCTAGGATTTTTTGGACCTCTTCGTCGATGATTTTGCGAGCCTTGGGAAGCTGCTGCTTTCGGAACGCTTCGTTGCGTTGGCAGACCGATTGAAGGTCATCGACCGAGTAGAGATAGACACTCGGTAACCGAGCGATGGCCGGTTCGAAGTCTCTAGGGACAGCAAGGTCGAGGATCAGAAGGTTCGGGCGAGTCCGTTTGGCAAGGATCGGTTTTAGACGACTTTCGGTGACGATGGGTTCTGCAGCGCCGGTGGTGCTGACGACAAGGTCGGCCCAGGCCAAGAGCCGATCGAGGGCGTCCCATGGCTCGGCGCGGAGCTCGAACTTGGCTGCGGCACTCATTTGATCTGCGACACTCTGAGCCTTGTCGAGCGAACGATTGACGATCACGATGTTCCGAGCACCCGCATCGAGGAGGTACTGAAGCGTCTCGACCCCCATCTGACCGCTCCCGATGACCACGATGTTCTTGTCATCGAAACGTTCGTAGAACTCCGATGCCACTTCGCTGACCGCGACGCTCGGGACGCTGACTCGTCGGCGATGAATCTCCGTCTCGGTCGTGACTCGCTTGGACACTTGGTTGGCATGCTGAAAAAGCGAGTGCATCACGGCGCCTGCGGCACCCTCGAGCTTGGAACGGTCGTAAGCCGAACGGACTTGGGCCGGTATCTGCGATTCGCCGACGACCAACGAGTCGATGCTGCTTACGACCGTAAAGAGGTGCTCGACGGCTTGGCCATCATGGCGGACTTTGAAGTGCTCTTGGATCGTACGCAGACCGACGCGATGGAACTCCGAGAGGAACCGTTCGATGGCCTCTTGCGTTGCGATCTTATCCTCGTGACTCGACCCCCAATAGAGTTCCACTCGATTGCAGGTGTTGAGCAAGACCGCCTCGGTGCCGGGAAACTGCTCCTTGAGACTCCAGAGGGCTTGGGTGATCTGCTCGGAACTGAATGCCACTTGCTCGCGGATTTCCAACGGCGTGTCATGGTGGCTGCAACCGATCATTCGCAGCTTCATGCATCACCCCAGTTGCTCACGCCGTGAGGAGCCGTAACGACGGCAGCCAGGGTAGCTACGACGATGGCAAAGGAGAGAATGTTCAGTGCGGCAGTCCACTCACCCTTGCCACGGTTGGTGGAGATTCTCTGGGCTAGTGCTGCGATACAAAGCCAGACGAACAAGGCCGTCGTCAGTAGGATTCCGCGATCGGTCCAAGCGACAAAGCCATCGCGTGTGAAATTCATGATGGCTCCAGAGACGACCCCAAAACCGATCGCCGCGGCGCTACCCAGGGTGCAGCTTTGTCCCAACTCTTGGAGATACTCAAGCGACGGCAATCGGAACGACCATCGCCTATCCAATCGACGCTTGAGCTTTCGCGCATGGACGAAGTACATCACCCCAGAGGCGAACCCCAAAGCCACCAGGATCGTTCCGATGAGCATGGCCATCGAATGGACCATCCGCCAAAATGAGACCGTCGAGGTGGACTTGCCGATCGGACTGTCCGAGGGAAACACAACGGCAAGAGCCACAAGCAAGAGGATCAGCGGAAGCAAGAACAGACCGATCTGCTTGTCGCTGCGACGGTAAAGCATCACGCAATAGGCCAGTGCTAGGACCCAAGCCGCTGCGATCGACCAATCTCCCCAGGTCTTTAGATACCTGAATCCTTGCTCATACCAGATGCCTTGGATCACCAAATCCGCCAGGTACAGCGTATGGGTCAAAAAGGCCAGCAGGAACATCCCGAGGGAGACTCTCGTAAGCCATTGTCGGAGGGACTCTCCAGAGATCGCAAAGCGGAGCGACTCGATGACGAGCACCAGAAGGTATGCGATCAGAAAGCAGGTAGCGTTTGGCATCTTTGGACACTCCCGAGCAGTCAGCCCGGCGCAGAGTACTCAACGAAGGAACATCGACTGCAAAGAAAAAAATCCCTGTGCTCAAATCGCACAGGGATAGTCTATACCTTTTGGGCCAAAACGCTAACGATCGCTCGGAGGCCGATCAGTCCCAATCTTCCTCGTCATCTTCTTCTTCCTCATCGTCATCGTCGTCATCCCAATCGTCGTCTTCCTCATCGAACTCGTCGAGTTCTTCTTCATCCTCGTCATCATCCTCGTCATCGTCATCATCATCGTCATCGTCGTCGTCGTCGACTTCCTCCCACTCCCCATCCTCTTCTTCCTCTTCAAACTCTTCTTCGTCTTCGTCTTCGTCCTCGTCCTCGTCTTCGTCCTCGAACTCGTCGTCTTCGTCCTCAAACTCATCTTCGTCTTCGTCTTCGTCCTCGTCCTCATCGGCCATGACGATCGAGTGAGAGACATCCCCGAACGTTTGGATCGCATCCAACGAGTCGTTCAGCCATTCGATGTCACGCGTCGCGGTTGCGGAAATCATCTCTTTGCGTGGGAATATTTTCTTCACAGTGGGCACCCTTAGCTTCTTTCGAGGTTCTTTCGTGGGTTTGGTGACGACCAAGTTTGGCACGCCCAATCGGGTTAGCGATGGAGCAAAACCGTTCCGATGGGGCAATCTAGCCACCTACCCATCGGACTTCAATATGCGGAATGAAAAAATTCAACCGGAAAATACCAACCGGCTGATTTAACTCTCAGACGCTTGGTCGGTCAACGTGTTGCGAATCCTGGAAGCAATTTCGGACTCTGCTTGAAGAATCTTTTGGAAGCGTGGGAGATTTTCGATCGATTGGAGCCCAAAAACTTTCAAAAACGTCTTCGTCGTCTCGTACAAGAAGGGTCGTCCAAGGTCCTCGTCTCTGCCGCAAACGCGAACCAAATCCCGCTGGATCAATTGTCGCAGGACCTCATCGCAACCGACACCTCGGATCGCCTCGAGCTCGGCCCGCACGACCGGTTGGCGGTAAGCGATGATCGCTAGCGTTTCGAGCATTCCCGAGCTGAGAATCTGCTCGGAGGGGACCGACCCTGTCCTGCGCAACCAAAGCGCAAACTGTTTGCGAGTAAAGATTTGCAGTCCGCCTGCGACCTCCTCGATCCGGTAAGCCCGAGCGGCTCGATCGTAACGCCCATTGAGCTCTTTGACGGCCGTTCGGACGGCCGTCGGGTCTGGAAACCCAAGCAAACCAGCAAGATGCCTCGCAGAAATCGGTTCGTTTACCACCATCAAAACCGCTTCTAAAAGCCGAAGCTGCTCGGAGGGCTCCCGACGATCGGCCAGAGCATCGCCGGAACGTGGGCTCGAATCCTCTTTTTTGCGTTTCCACCAAGCCACGGTAGGCTCCCTGCGAATAAACGTTTTGTCGGCCTGCAACGCTTCGGGTGCTATAATCCAAGCCGATCCACACGCCGATACCTTAGCGAATCGGATCCCCCATTACCAATTCAGCTTCCAAAAAATTCCATGAGCTCTGCGAACGCACCGACACCCCCGAAGCCATCGCAAGGAACGACTCCCGAGGGGAAAAAAAAGGGGCGACTGGCTCTGGTTCTAGGAATCTTGGCAGGACTCTTGGTTTCAATTGTTTTTCTTTTGCCGCTGTGCCGGACCACGGGCCAGGAGTTTTCACCGGCTCGGTTCCAAATACGCCAATTCTTCCTTTACAGGATCCCGGGTACCGATCTGCAATTCCTGCCCACCTTTCAATCGAGCATGCCCAACGAGACGCCAGCAGAGGTGCTCAAGGACCTCAAGACCTACGCCTCGAATGACACCTGGCACATGCTCAAGTCCGACTCTCGGGGGGGTGATTCCTTCCCCGCCAATCTCCTGGTCACCTCGCTGATGCGTCTGAACGTCGAAAACCATCTCTACTGGGGGGATTGGTCGATCAAACAGCCCGGGTACGCTGCGTCCCTCTGGCCGATCATCCAGGCGATGGCCATGAGCAACCTCTACCATGAAATACCCGAGGTGCTTCGGTTCGCCGAAGGCTACAGCGGCCCCGCAAGTGATTTCGATCATGAACTGCTCACAACCGTGCATGAAAAGATCCACCAGCGCAAGGATCGCTACGGCTTGGCAGGATCGGACATTCCGACCGGCAAGCAAGCCGAGTCCGAGGGGATCGTCGATTGGGACCAAGCAGCCCAATGGCTCAAGGACCATCCTATCCCGGTCAAGAGCCCTTGAACCGAAATCTCTAGCCCCCCGCGGCTTGGGCTATCTCGAGCCTTGCATGAGAAACGCCAATAGATCCCTGACCTCCCGGTCGCTCATCGTATCGAGCAGACCGGTTGGCATCAGCGAAGACCGCAATTCCTTTCGGTCCTGAATCTCTGACTTCTGAAACGTTACTTCTTGGCCAAAACCGTTGCGGTAGACTTCGTTGCTCGATGAGCGCAGCAAAATTCCAGTGAAGTCGGAACCGTCGGTTAGCTCCAGATGCGTGGTATAAAACTGAGGCGCAACCTCCCGATTGGGTTCCAAGATCGACTCAAGGATCTCTCGGGGCGTTCCCTGCTTGGCAATCAAACTCAAATCGGGGCCGACGACATTCCCCCGACCTTCGTGTCGATGGCACTGCGAACAAGCAGCCCCGGCGACATGGAAGAAGATTCTCCGGCCGGCTTGAGGATCCGGTGCCCCGTCGAGCCCCCCGAGGGCCTCGAGCCATTGGTCCAAGTTCCTCGGCTGGCGGGTCGTCGAACCGACAGACAGGACCTCAGGATCCAGTCCGCTTTGACGCATGACCCGCTGTGCCTCCCGGGCCAACGAACCCTCGGGACCTTTGGCCAAAGATTCCACCAAGGCTCTTGCCGTCGGTCGGCTCGTCCCGATCAATCCGGCCAAGGCATCGAGCCGAAACGGTTCGTCCATCGATGCATCCCGGGCGATTTTTTCCAGAAGCTCATGCGATTCTTGATCCTTACGCAAGGCCACCGAGCGGACGACCTCACGTGTCAAATCCGGATCGTTACGATCGAGCAAATGTTTCAACTCAACGATCCCTAACCCTTGGTGCTCGGCAGGTGCCAATCGCATCGCGTAAGCGGCAATGCGGGCAGGAGTGTTCGGGTGGGTAATCCGCTCGACGAGCATCTTCGCATCAGTGACCCCTTGGCTCGGTTCGCCCTTAAGTGTGTTGGTCGTCGCAAGGGCCGCTTCGAACAAACGGTACTCGAGCGCGGGGTCCTCGAGCATTTTCTGGACCTCAGGCAAGTACTCTTTCCATACCCCGTCGGCGATCCAACGCAGGGCTTCGAATCGGATCTCTGGGTCTGGATCCGACCAGAGCATTTGAACCCATCGCGGATTCTGGAAATCCTCCTTTCGCATCGCAACCAACGCACCTACACGACGCTCGGAGGGCAAGGCTCGCCACTGGGCATGCGACCAGTCGCGAGCGATTCTTGCAAGTTCCCGCTGAGCCGCGTCGGCAAGGTAAGGGTCGGTACCTTGCACCCATCCAAACAAAGCTTCGAGCGATCGCTCCGCATCGCTAAGCCCCAAACCCGAACGCAAACGCTCGGCAAGTTGGGCTTCGGGGGTCCATTCCTGCGAATCCTTGACAAGCCAATCGGCGCGCTGGGGGTCGATCGTGAGTTTCCAAAGCCGCCCCATGCCATGGAGTTCGTAGGAAGGGGATACCCAATCGGCAAAGTAATACTCGCGGTCGTTCTTGCGCACCATTCCGGTCGGTCGAAACATGTCACTGCCTCGAAGTAGCTCGATACGCTGGGCTCGAAGCGTCGCTCCTTGCCATCGCAACGGATAGTAATCGATGCAATGGTTGCTCCAGGATGGGATCATCACCCCACCTCCGAGGCCGACGACTGCGCAAGGTCCTTCGCCACTCGGGCTGATCATCCCAAGGGTGCCTCGCAGTTGGCCCTCCCAACAAACAAAGGGATGCACAGGAGCACTTCCATAGACATACTGAAAGCCGTAATCGCCCCCTTCGACCACATGGAGCAGTCGGCAAGGAGGACGGCTACCCGGGTCATTCTCGGCCGCAAACAACACCCCATCGCTGCGCATCCACAATCCAAAGGGATTCCAAAACCCTTTGGCGATCCGGCGGAGATCCCCGCCGACTTTGGTGCAGTGAAATACGCCCCCTTCGCCCCGACCCAAAAGCGACTTGCCATCGCTACCGCGGAGTGTCCAGTCTTTGCCAAAGTTCTCGCCGAGCGAGAAAATCAACCCACCATCGGTGTGCCAAGCCATCCCGCTCAAACCATTGTGGGGATAGTCGGCCAACGTATCGAGCCCCGCGATCGTTTCCTCTGTGTCCCCCACCCCATCGTTGTCGGAATCCTTAACCCTCAAGATCCGATCGCGCTGGGCGACATAAAGCCAACCGTCTGCCCCCCAGAGCAACTGCATCGTCGCTTTGGTCTTGTTGTAAAACACCCTCCGGTTTTTTCCTTCGGAGTCAAAAACCAAAATCTCATCAAACTCCGGTCCCTGATAACTCGAAGGCCGAAAATGGGTATGGTTGGAAACCACCCAAATGTTTCCCTGAGAGTCCAAGTCGATCCCGGTGGGAGTGACCAAATCCGGATGCTCGGCCAACCGTTCGACTGCTACCCCAGGGACCCACGCCTGAACCTTCGAGGCCGTCTTGTCAGAAGACTCCTGGGCCGACGTCACCTCAGAGGCTAATGCCACAAGCAACCAAAAAATCCAACTTACCAAGCCCAAGGAATTCGGGAGACTAGACATAAGGGAACCTGCTCAAGGCGAAGGCCTGCTAGCACAAGGGTTTGCGAGAATCGCAGACCGAAAAGAAAACTACCCCGCTAGGACTCGAACCTAGAATAAAGGAACCAAAATCCCTTGTGTTGCCAATTACACCACGGGGCAATAAGAAAAGAGTGCGAGAAGTGTAGCCAGAATCGCCTCGCATGGCAACTGGAAACCAAACCAAATCAACGAACTCTCGCAACCTCAGGTGTCATCGCAACCATCAACTGCTGACGCTTGCGAATCACATAGTATTTCGATGGGGTCGATTGCTTGAAATTCGGGCTCGCAAGAATCCACTGCAGATTATCCATGCTGACGGTCTGCCATTCCATGATCCCAACGATGATGTCTCCGACCATCAAACGATTGCGAGCCGCAGGACTCCCAGGTCGCACCTCGGTGATCCTGAGCCCGCCTCGATAATCTTCATTAATACTAGAGACCTCCGAGAGGGGAGCGGGTGCCAAACGGATCCCGATCTGTTCCCAAGCCATCTTCGCGACGCTGGCTTCGGAATTGCTAGGACCTGCGCCCTGAAGCTGCAGGGTTTGGATTTTGGTGGTCCCGCCGCGAGCGATCGAAAGCTCTGCGGAGTCCCCTGGCCGACTCTCGAGAAGTGCCAACTCCACATCGAGGCGAGTCTGGACCGGCATGCCATTGACTTTTTCTACGATATCGCAGGCGTAGAGGGCTTGGGAGTTGGAGTCCTCACCCCGGTCGCTCCGGAGAATCAGTTTGCCCTGGCCGTTCTCGAACGACCTGGTCATTTCCATCCCCAATTCGATCGGTTCGCGGCGGATCGAGGCGACTAGGTTGGCCATGACCTCGAGGGCCGAATCGATCGGGATTGCAAATCCGATCCCTTGGGCCCCGACACGGACCGCCACGTTGATACCAATGACATCGCCATCTAGGTTCAACAAGGGTCCGCCGGAATTTCCCGGGTTGATGTCCGCATTGGTTTGAATGAGATCTTTGTACTCTTGGGTGCCGTTGACCGGAATGTCTCGGTGCAGGGCGCTGACGATCCCTTGGGTCACGGTGTTTTGATAACCGAATGGATTGCCGATGGCCACGACGGTCTCGCCGCGCATCAGATCCGAAGAGGTGCCGAACTGGATGGTGGGAAGCTCCTTGACCGCAGGGATTTTGATCAAGGCCAAGTCGGTCGATGGGTCATAGTTAAGCAATTTCGCAATCGCCGTTGAACCATCCGACAGGGTCACTTCGATGCGTCCTACATCTTCGACCACGTGAAGGTTGGTGATGATGTAGCCACGGCGATCGATGATCACCCCAGTTCCCATCCCATTGACTTCCTGCTTGGATCCCGCCCCACTTGCCGACGCTGTTGCGATCACCTTGTTGCCCTGGATACTTACGACCGCTGCTTCTGCGCGTTGGATGGCACGCACGATCGGACTTACCCTGGCGCTAGGATCGGTAGCTTGTGCCGATACGATGCCGAGAGATAGGCTCAAACCCATTGCCAAGCTCGAGAGCTTGAGCAACGACTGGCTTGTTTTTACAAGACGAAAACTCATTCTGGGCCCGGGTTTCTGCTCGGGGAATCAGTGCAACTTCGACGTCTAGCTTTGCAGGAATTGCGGGTCCCACCACCAGTTTCGACGACGCCGTTAGCATCGGATTTTCCGCTTGTCGGGCATGACGGAGATCCAATTCGAGTTAACAATCATCCCACAAGGATGAGTTCCCCTAGGCCTCCAATCTTACCTAGACTCACAGAGCACTGAGTACCGTTTCACTGAGTACGATTACGACGAAATCCGATGCGATGCACGGAGCAATCGTCAAGGCAATCGTCGGATCAACCCGGTGGCCAGTCCAAGGGACGCCCCCCGAGGATATGGTAATGGAGGTGAGGTACCGACTGGCCGCCATCGCTACCGATGTTGGTCACAACACGATAGCCCCCTTGGCTCAACCCGCACGTTTCGGCCACCTTGGCGACGACGAACTGCAAATGGCCAAGGAGTTCCTTGTCCTCCTCGGTCGCCTCGGCAAGCGAGCGGATCGGCTTTTTAGGAATCACCAGCACGTGCGTTGGTGCCTGGGGGTGAATGTCAGCAAATGCCAAGGACCACTGGTCCTCGTAGACAATCTTGGCCGGAATCTCCTTGCGGATGATTTTCGAGAAAATGGTCTCCGACATGGCTTATCTGTTCTTTCGCTTCAATTTGTCTCATCAGAAAGATCGCGCTGACCCGAATAGTTTACCAAGCCTTCGATCGACAAGGGAGTGTCATGCTAGCAAAACATAATGTGTGGAATCGCGCCAAGAGCTCGATGCTCTTAGGTTGGTTGACCGCAAGTTGCCTTGGGTGCTCGGTTTGCCCATCGCCCTACGATTACGACTATGGAACGTATGGGACCAAGACCCCCCGAACCGACATGCGCCATGGCCGGGTGGGATCTATTTTGAGCGATCCGGTCTACCGAGGCGGTCCGACCCTTGGCGAGCCGGGCGTGATCACTGAGGGCTTCATCACCGAGGGCGTTGTTAGCGAGGGGGTCATCTCCGATGAAATCCTCTACGAGGGTGTGATCCCCGGCGAGCCACAACGGGTTCTGCGATCTCCGCTGCGAACTCCGCTGGGATCGCCAGGCGAGATTGTTATCGAGTAATTCGCTTCGCTGAGAAACGTCGGACTCTCTACGCGAACCTTCTGTTCGAGAGCCGGGAAAGTGCCAAGCTCTCTTGACGCGTCGGTGTGAATTTAGGTAGTCAGGGAACTTCTGGAATCTTCCGAATACCCTTGGTCTATCACGAGGCAGTGCGTCAGATGGAATGGAATTCTGTGGCCTTGACCCGGGCTCAGCGGGCCCAAGAGCCGAAGCTAACGCGCCGCGCTGTTTTGATTGCGACCCTCTCGTTCTGTTTGTCCCCGGGCTGCAAGCTCTTCACGAGGGACAAAAAAAGCGACTTTGAAAAGTCCAATGCCAAGCTCCAGGAGCTCCAGGCCGATCCAGATCGGCTCCGTTTGATCGGTGAGGTAGCCCGCGCCTCGGGGGTCCGACCGCGTCGATTTGAGTCCTTGGGCTTGATCACGAATCTGCCGGGAACCGGCGGGGTGGTCAAACCCAGCGCGCAGCGGGACATGATGCTCGAAGAGATCCGTCGCAACGAGATTCTCGATGCCGAACGTCTACTGGATTCCCCGATGACAGCCACCGCAAAACTGAGCCTCTATGCCAACCCTTGCGATGAAAAAGGGGACTTGGCCGACGTCCTGATCGAATGCTCTGGCGAGTGCGATGCGACGGACTTGCGAGAAGGCCACCTGATGGAGTCGCACCTCTTTGAGTACTTTACGGTCAAGGACAGCCAGTTGCGCAAGAGCCTTGAGAAAGCCACGGCCAGGGGGGATGTGTTGATCTTTCCGGCTTCCTATTCAAAAACCAGCGAGATCGAGCCACTCAAGGGTGTGGTCTTAAGCGGCGGCAGGATCAAAGACGAATCGCGGATGGCAATTCTGGTCTCCGAGGAGTACCGTCATGTGCATTGGGTCAAGGCGATGGAGGCATCGATCAACCGTCGATTCTACTATCAGGATTCGGGCAAGCAGGTCACGGTGGCCAAGGGAAGGAACGATCGAGAGGTCCGGATCGCTGCGCTTCCAAAGTACCGATTCGATCCGACCCATTACTTGGGAACGATCCTCTCGTTGGGCTTTGCTGAGAGCCCCGAGCAAGTCGCCGAGCGTTTGGCCGGATGCCGTCGAATGCTCGGCCATCCAGAGCTTGCTCGCAAAGCCGCTTGGGAGCTCGAAGCCATCGGCAGCCCTGAGGCTATCGAGGCATTGAAATTGGCCTTGGCCAATGAAAACGACGAAGTGCGGTTCTACGCTGCCTACTCGCTGGCTTACATGGATCAACCCGAGTCGGTTCCGATCCTCGAGAATCTGGCTCGGATCTTTCCGAAGTATCGTGCCCACTGCTTGATCGGTCTGAGTGTCAATCAGCACGCATCGGCGAAGGAAGCTCTCGAATCGCTCCTTCAAGACCCCGATCCGGAGATCCGTTTTGGAGCTTATTGGTACCTCTACCATCGCGATTCCCGAAATCCGATGATTGCCGGCGAGCCGATAGGCGAATCGTTCCGGTTGGTTCGGATCCCGAGCGAGCATTCCCAGGTCTGCGTTTCGATGGAACGTCGCCCAGAGGTCATCCTCTTTGGACCGACCCCGGAGCTCAAGATCGTCAAGCAGCTAGAGCCCACCCCATCGCTGCGCATTACGCCAATGTCGAGCGGTCTTGTCCGTGTGGCCAAACGGACCCTCAGCGGGGAAATCCTCCAAACGATCATCACCTCGGATCTGGTCTCCTTGATCAAATCGATGATTGCCGTTCAGGGCAACTACGGCGACGTTGTCCATACGCTCGATGCGATCGAGCGATCAGGAGGTTGCTCGGCCTCTGTGGCATTGCATCCGCTCCCGCGTACCGGGCGACTCTACGGGACTCCCACGGAGGTTGAGTTCTCTGAATCGAGTCGATCCGAGTCGAGTCAGTCAGAATCGAGTCTGTCCGAATCGAGCTTATCGGAATCCGATGACGCTCAACCGATCGATGGGCCAAGCAGCGATCTGCCATCGCTTGGGGACTCAAGCAGCGCAGGATCGCCCAAGAATGAATTGGATGTTCAAAGATCGGATCCTTTGAGTTCGGGGGCTCGTTCGTATTCGACGACTAAGACCCCTTGGTATCGCCGCATGCCGTTTACCAACACCTCTGACTGAGAGGACGCATGTTACGAGCGCTGGAACTCTCAGGCTTCAAAAGTTTTGCAGACCGTACGCGATTTGACTTCGCCGATGGGATCACCGTGGTTGTCGGTCCCAACGGTTCGGGCAAATCGAACGTCGTCGATGCGATCAAATGGGTTTTGGGAGCCCAGAGCGCCAAGGCCCTGCGCGGCTCGGACATGACGGATGTGATTTTCAAAGGATCTGCGCAAGGTGGTCGCAAGCCGGCCAACAGCGCAGAGGTCACATTGGTTTTGGACAATCGAAAACGGATCTTGCCGACGGACTTCGATGAGGTGCAAGTCAGTCGGCGGGTTTACCGCAGCGGAGAAGGGGAGTATGCGATCAACGGGCGTCCGTGCCGACTCAAGGACGTCCGAGAGCTTTTCCGAGGCACGGGCGTTGGCTTTGACGCTTATAGTCTCATCGAGCAGGGCAAGGTGGATCGGTTGCTTCAGTCCTCCTCAAAGGATCGGCGGGCGATCTTCGAGGAGGCTGCAGGGATCTCTCGATTCAAGGCACGCAAGGCCGAGGCCGAGCGCCGCATGGCGCGCGTCGACCAGAACATGGTGCGGCTTCGAGATATTGTCGAGGAGGTGGGCAATCGTCTCTCTGCGCTAAAAAATCAGGCGACTCGAGCTCAGCGTTACCGGGAATTAAACTCCAAAATGCTCTCGCAGCGACGTAGGCTCGGGACCCTAGAGCGCAACGAACTGCAAAAGCAACTTGCGAAATCGGTCCAGCAGGTCCGCCATGCCATCGATCAAAAAATCGCCTTCGAAGGCCAGCTTCAAGCCATCGAAACCCAATGGAATGAGGCGACGAAAGGAGTGCAGGACCGCCAAGCGACTCTTGAGGCAACCCAAAGAAGCATCATCGATCTTCAGACGATCCAAGCAAAGAAAACCGGCGAATTGGCGTCCTTGCGCCAACGGCATTCCGAGTGGCTCACCGAACAAGCGAACTTGCAAGATCGCATCGAATCGCTCGAACGCCGTGTCTCAATCAGCCAAGAAGAAATCAACGAGCGGAACGGAGAACTCGACGAACTTGACGCCCAACGCCATGCGCATGCCGAGTCCCTTGCGCAACTCGACCAAACGTGCAAAGATCGCGATTTGCAACTCGGCGAGCAACGCTCGAGGCTCGAGTTGCTCAGACTCGAGCAACAGAACCTCCGAGATGCGATCTCCCAAGTCCGTTACGATGCTTCGTTGCATGAATCCAAGCTAGAACAGCTCGCCGATGCGATCGACCAAGGCCGTCAAGCATCCGAAGGGATCGAACTGCAGCTTCGAGAACTCAAGACCGAGTACGAACGATTGTCCTCGGACAAGCAGCAGGCCGAGCAAGGTTATGGGTTGGCGATCGCCGCCCGAGAGTCGGCAAAAGAACTCTTCGAGCAAATGACTCAGTTGCAAGATCAACAATTGCAGGAGATGCTCGAGGTCCATGCGCAGATCCAAAGGCTGCGCGAGCGCAGCAAAGTCCTCGAGGAGCTCGAGGACCAATTTGCAACCGCCGGAAAGGGTGGTCAGCAACTGATCCGCGCGGCGGCTGAGCTAGTCGAACGAAAATCGCAAGAGCACAGTTATTCGCTAGAAACGAATATGCTCGAACAAGCCGCTAGGTCGATTCAAGGAATCGTCGCGGATTTGATCAGCTCCGAATTGCATCTGGCTCCGCTGGTCGATGTGGCCCTAGGACCTCATGCCGATGCGGTCGTCCTGACCGATGGCCAAGTGGTCGATTGGATCCAAGACCGACGGCTAGAGCCCAACGGACGCGTGACGCTCCTGAGACTCGATCGGTTGCCAGCACGCAGGACCGGCGAGAAGATCCAGCTCGACGGACTCCGAGGTGTGCTCGGCCGCGCCGACCGATTGGTTCGCTACGAGACAACCCATGAGCCTCTGGTCCGATCGCTCCTAGGGACAACTTGGTTCGTCGAGTCGCTCACGACAGCGTTGGAGTTGAGTCACCTGCGCGGAGCGGGACTGCGGTTTGTTACCGCCGAGTGCCAATTGATCGATAGCGATGGGAGCATTACCATCGGTTCATTGCAAGCCGGCTTGGGACTCGTCTCACGGCGCAGCGAGATGCAAGCAGCCGAGGAACAGATCGAAAATCTGCAAATGCGATACTTGCAAGCCAAATCGACGCTCGAGCAGACTCAGCAAGAACACCACATCGCCTCGGAAAAAGTCCGTTCGACCGAAAAAGAGGTTTTCGACACGCAACGGAATGTCGAGTCGATCCATGAACGCATGCTCGGTCGAGCCAAGCGTTCCGAGGAACTCCATGATGAATTGCTCGCCAAGCAATCGGCGATCTTTGAGTATGAGTCCCAGCGCTCGAGCTTGCTCGATCTCTTGAGCGAGAGGAAACTTGCGCTCGAAAAACTCCACGACCAGAGCCAAGCGATTCTCGAGACACTCGCTCAAAAAGAAAGCGAATTCGAAGAGCTCGAGCTTTTGTCTCGCGCCTCGCAGAGCGAATTGGTCGACAAACGGGTCGCCGCGGCACGTCTCGAACAACGCATCGACGGACTCAGAACCACCCTGAAGCAATTGCTCAACGACACCCACGAGCGGAATCATCATGTCCAGGTCGCTAACGATGGGCTCCAAAGCTTAGCCAACCGCATCGCAGAAATCACCGATCAAGCCGAAAGGCTCCGAGAGGAACTCTCTGAGGAAGACCAACAACTCGTCGAACTACAGCAAGCTCGACAGGTCGCTCTCGAGTCGCTCGAAGCTGGGCAGTTCGAACTTCAAAACATCGCTCAAAACCGAGACGGCTTGCAACGACAGATCGATAAATGGACCGATCGTTGTGCGAACTTTGAACTCGAGCAAACCCGGCTGGAACAAGAACTCCATTCCTTTGTGTCTCGATAAAACGCTCGATCGCTACGAACTGGAGTCACAACTCAGTGCACTTAGGCACGAAATCCAAATGGCTGGCAGCGTGAATCTCGAAGCCCTCGAGGAGCTTGAGCAACTCCAATCTCGCTACGACACACTCTCAGGGCACGAGAAAGACCTACTCGAGACCAAAGCCACCTTGACCAAAACGATGCAGAAGATCGACGTCGACTCCCAGTCGATCTTCCTGGAGACACTCGAAAAAATCCGTGTCAATTTCCAAACCCTCTACCGCAAGTCCTTTGGCGGCGGACATGCAGATATCGTCCTGGAGAACCCAGAGGATCCCGATAGCGGTATCGAGATCCTAGCGACTCCACCAGGCAAAACCACCTTCAGCAACAACTTGCTCAGCGGCGGAGAAAAGGCCCTGACGGCCGTCTCATTGATCATGGCATTCTTCCAGCATCGACCGAGTCCCTTTTGTGTGCTCGATGAGGTCGACGCACCGTTTGACGAAGCCAACATCGGACGGTTCGTCAACGTCCTGAACGAATTCCTCGATAGCACCCGATTCATCATTGTGACGCATAGCAAAAAAACCATGACCGCAGCCGACAGGATCTATGGAATCACCATGCAAGAAAGTGGGGTCTCGCGGCAGGTCTCGGTGCGGTTCGAAGAGATCCCCGAGCGAGCCGAGGCGGCCCAACACGAAAACAAAGCGGCTTAAGAGGCTCAGCGGACTTCTTGGAACTTGCGAAATTCCAGATTTTTTTCGTGTTCGGCTTAAACCGCTGACGAATCATGCCGAATAAATCGATGGTTTCGTCATCCTACGCAGCTTACCAACTCGCAAACCATGCAGATCCAATCGACACGCTTTGGCCAACTAGAAATCAGTCACTCGGACCTGATTTTCATGCCCCATGGCTTGATCGGATTCGAGGAATACCGCCACTGGGTCCTGCTCGCCTCGAAAGAAAGCGAGGAACTCGCTTGGCTACAGTCGGTCGCCCTGAGCCATGTCGCACTCCCGATGATCAGTCCGCGCAGATTCGTCCCGAACTATCGGCTCCAAGTCCAACGCAGGGATCTGGATTTGCTTCAGATGCACGCCAAGGACCAAGTGTATGTTTTGGCATCGCTGAGCAAGCAAGGCAACCACTGGACAACGAACCTAAAGAGCCCTGTGATTCTGAACTCCACACGCCGCTTGGCCGTCCAGGTCATCGTCATCGACGATCAACCCCTTAGCCAACCGATCATCCTGACCGATGCCCTCGAGCTTCACAAAGCGGCATAAAATCAACCGCTTAAAATTTGCTGCTTAACCGTGTCGCAGTGATCTGCCCGGAGAAGCACACCGCTACGTCGAGCAACTCGCTGCGGGGACGCTCTTGGTAATTGCTCCGGTACTTTAACCACTGCGCCGGATCCGAACGGCCCTGATCCGAAGACTCTTGATCCACACAGGCAAAATCGTACGTGAGCATTTGAGGCTCTGGACGGCATTGCACCAGAGGCAAATCGACTCGCGTGCTCTCGACGACCGGCAAGTTGATGTTCCAAAACTCGGTAGGCTCAAGCTCAAGCGATTGAAGATGCCTCCACGCGTGGATCGCACGAAGAGCCGTAAGATCCCAGTGCCTCGGTCGGTCCCTGCGAAGATACTGTGAAATCGCCATCGATTTCAAGCCCATCAAGGACGCCTCGCGCGCCCCGGCCACCGTGCCGCTGTAGTGAATATCGACTCCGAGATTCCCCCCCTCATTGACCCCCGAAAGCACCCACTTGGGACGGATCCGCAGATGCTTGATCGCCACGCGGATGCAATCGGCAGGAGTTCCAGAGACTTTCCAACTGACCGAATCGATCTGCACTACCTGCAGGGCCTCAGCCGTCGTCACACCGTGCGAGCAGCAACTGCGGACCGTGTCGGGCGCGACCATGGCCATCGTACCGATCGCCCCGATGGCCTGCCCCAGAGCTTGTAGCCCATAGGCATCGATCCCATCGTCATTGGTAAGTAGAAAGTCGACTTCCAGGTCCCTCAGCACGTGAGCCTCAAAAGGGTTTGGTGAGAGGTCTCCAAAAGGTGGTCGTAATCGTATTCCTCGACATCTTCACCCAGAAGCTCGACCTCGTAATAGCCCTGGTAGCCGCTGTTCTCGATCGTTTGGATGATCGGTGCGATCGGAACACGGCCATGCCCCAAAAGGCAGCGATTCTGCAATCCGTTGGGGATCGATTTGGAATCACCGCATTGAACGAGTCGGATCTGAGGCGTAATCTCAGGAAGCCAATCGAGGACCCGCGGATCTTGGGCCATGTGATAGCAATCAAAGACGATACCCAAATTGCTCTGGTCGATCGACGAGAGAACCTCGAGCGTCTCGGGAATGTTCGTCAAGAATGAGAAATTCTGGGCGCACCCTGAATGCATCGGCTCGAGGGCCAGTTGCACTCCCAACGCAGCGGCCTGCTGCGCGACCTCTTTGAGGGCAGAGACGAGCAACCGGCGCACATGGCTCCGCGTGTGCCCAGCCCTAGAGCCGGCCAGAATCACCAAGCAATCGGCTTGCAAGTCCGATGCAACATGCACCGCATCGAGCGCATCGCACAGGGACTCCGCATGCGATCGACCCTCAAAGCCGGTAAAGCCACCAGCCCAATGAAGCGACGAAACACTCATTCCTAACTCGTCGAGAAGTTGGCGACCCTTCGATTCGCCAAAGTCCGAAAGCTTGTCCCGCCATATCCCGATGGCCCGATAACCGTGATCCCTGTACCGAATCACATCGTCCTCGAAACTCCATCGCATGGTGGAAAGCTCAAGCACCGACAGACGTTCTCTCCAGAGCTTATCCATACAGGTTTTCCACCATTGCTGTTCCATGCGGCAAGCGGTCTGTGCAACGCTTCACCGACGCTTTCTGACGCCCAACGTTGCGTTGGCCAAACAGTATGCCCAGCCAGTGGCTTTCCGTAAAGATAGGCAAACAACCTTGAGCAGCCTGCATAAAAACCGGGCAGCACCACAAGGTTCGTGGCCCAATGGACCGGAAAGCCCAAAAGTCTTGGTCTTTTTTCGATGCCCTCGCATCGCATGCAAGCTCCGAACTACCCCAGAAAAGTCAATAAAAAATGACTTCTAAAAATTCACAATCAGCAACTGTAAAAAACGCTACCAAAAAACCCCAAAGCTTGGACCCAATTGGCACGCCAAGTGCATCTCCTTACCGGTATCAAACTCTCAGGTTGAAGACCGACCCTGGGACACTTGAGTAGACGGACACTGAAAAAATCGCGGTGGATTGGGATCGGCTGGAAGAGGGAGAGGACTTTCAGCTGGTTTCACCCACCGCGTTTTTTTTCGTTCCAACTCATCTTCAAATCTTCGAGCATTGCGTCTAGTATCCATCCTGCGAGTCGTTCAAGAGAGGCGACATCCGTCGAGCGATGCGAGCGGGGGTGGGATTTGGAATCGAACGATAAATCAGGCGCTCTGGCGGAGCGATCGCGTCATTTTCTTTGGTGTTCCCTTGCCTGCTGCCTGACGTATTATCTGGCGCAACCCCCGATCGCTTTCCCGATCTTGGCATGGGTCGCCTGTGGGATTTTTTCCTACATCGTCGCTCAGTATCCAACGGTAACACGTCGCGATCACTGGATCGCTTGGGGCGCTGCGAGTCTGATGTGGCTGTTTCTCTTGCAAGGGATCCGTTTGGCGTTCTGGCCTCTGACAGCCGGTTGGATCGCCTTGTCGTTGTACTTGGCGGTCTACTTTCCCGTTTCGCTCTCGATCGCAAGAAGTCTTCACCATCGGTACCGGTTCCCCTTGGCCCTGGCATGTGCGATCGGTTGGACGAGCGCCGAGCTGCTTCGCTCCTACGTCATCACTGGATTTACCCCTTGCGCGCTTGCCCATTCGCAAACCCCTTGGCCGATCGTTCTGCAGATCGCCAGTCACTTGGGCACCTACGGCGTGGGCTTCATGATGATGCTCAGCATGGGCTGGTTGGTCGATGTGTTTCTCGAGGCTCGGCGGGGCAAGTCTCCTCCGGTTTTCTGGGTCTTGGCCCACGCCCACGCGTTGATTCGGGTCGTGATCTTTGGTTGGTTTCTCCTGGGCTATGGAGCTTGGACTGCTAGGGAACGCCACATCCGACAGATGGAACCGATCAAGCCCTTGGGGCGTATTGTCTTGATCCAAGACCACATGCCAACGATGTTCGATGCGACCCCCGAATCGATCGAAGAAGGCTGGCTCAGTTACGAGATAACGACCCAAAGAGCGATCGAAGCGATACGCCAGGACGGTGCCAAAGGGGCAAACCCCGATGCATCGAAAATCGACTTGCTCGTCTGGCCCGAGAGCATCTACTCGGGGCTGGCGCCGACGATGATTTGGGATCGAGGCCAAAGTGCTCCGGCAACCTTGGGCATGGACCGCGAGCAATTGGAGATCGCCTTTGGAAATCTGGAACGAGCCAACGCAATGAAACTCCGTCGGCTGCGATTGGCCAGCGGTGGTCCCCTGCCGAATCTATTGGTAGGGACCGACGTGATCGACATCCGCAATGGGGCCATGGACCGCTACAACAGCGCCGTGTGGATCGGCAATTCGGGCCAGCCGATCGATTACTATGCTAAGTCCCACTTGGTGATGTTCGGGGAGTACATCCCAGTTCTATCCTGGTTCCCATCGATCATGCAGTCGATCGGACTGGCGACGCTCAGTGCGGGCAAGGAGCCGAAGGCTTGGGAGTTGGCTTCAGGCCGTCGCGTGATGACCAACGTCTGTTTCGAGGATACGGTTCCGCATTTGATGCGATCCCAAGTCCAACGATTGACGGCCCAGGGCAAGGCCCCCGATGTGATGATCAACATCTCCAACGATGGATGGTTTCGCGGGTCGAGCATTCTAGACCATCATCTCAACAGCGCGATCCTGACGGCCGTTGAAAACAGGATCCCGGTGCTCGTAGCGGCCAACACCGGCATCACGGCTTGGATCGATGGCGATGGCCGAGTGATCAAGCGATTGCCGAAGATGGATGCTGGCTGGTTGGTCGCAGAGCCCATCCCCGATGGGCGCAGTGGCTGGTGGAGTACCTGGGGTGATTGGCCTGCCAAGTTCGTTTCACTCATCGGCCTGCTCCCGAGCACCCTGTGGATCGCGCGACGCTGGTTTTCCAAAAGAATAACTTGAAATCCCAGCAGAGGATCGGTCTGTTCAATCGCAGAGCCATCGCATCCAAGCTTCAATGCCGTAGTTTCGATCCGGGTCGAGTCGACTCAGAATGCCATAAGTGCAAGCGAGAAACAACAACGCAAGGAAAATCGAGGTTGAGATCGGCAGGGCATTCATCCAAAAATGGGTCGGCTCGAAGCCACTGGAAAGACCGTAGATCCAAAGGGGCCACAAGTGAACGATATGATGCAGGATGTAAACGGTTAGCGAGTAACGACTGAACATCCTCGCGATATCGAACCAACCCTTCCATCGCAAAGCCTGCGGATTCTGATCGATCCATCGGTGCGACAACCCCAACATAGCCAAAGTCATCCCCAACATTCCAAGCACGTACTCAATCGTCGGCGGGAACATGGTCCAGCCTCCGAAGTAATTCTTGCCGATCGGGTCGGGCAAATGAATGCGAAATCGAATCGCAAGCAGCGATAAGGCGATCAATACGGCCCCGAGCCAAACCAAGGTCCATGGCGAGACTCGCGATTCGTCGGCATCGATCGGGGCAAAAAGCTTAGCGGCTGCAACATACCCGCAGAGAGAAAAAGCGATCCAAGGGAAGATTGGAAAGTAACCCGTACACAAAAAGCCTATCAACAGGTCCGACAAAGTGAAATCGCATTCGAAGTATCTGTTTTGCCAATAGGATGCATAGTCGGCTTGGCCCCGCAGAATAGGACTTATCAGCAACCCTATCGCAGCACCAAGCGCTGCGATAGGCAGAGGCAATCGTCGGAATCCGTCGAGCAGAATCAGAGCCGTTCCCACAAACGTCAAGACATCCCAATTGAAGGTATCCTCGGGAAGCCAAACAAAAATATTGAACAGAAAACCGATACCAATGACAAACAATCCACGACGCACCGAGACCTTGGAGATCTCTTCTTGACTTTTACCTCGTGCCACCTGGCCTTGGACCCAAAGATAATAACTCACGGCGCTGAGGAACGCGAACAGAGGTGCTCCAAAGCCCGTCAGGGGCGAAACATATCCCGAAAGGTTCTCACCGAAATGCACCAGCACCATTACGAAAATAGCGAACGTACGCAGGACATCAATCGAGGCAAATCGCATCGTGGACTATTTCGCTGGCGTTCGAGTGGAGTCTGCAGGCGGTAAAGCCCAAGCAGATGCGGTGACTGCAGGTACGGTGACTGCAGGTACGGTGACTGCAGGTACGGTGACTGCAGGTACGGTCACTGCAGGTACGGTACTCGCAGGGGCCAAGCTCGTGATCGATTCAAAAGCACTCAGCAACAGTTGCGCAACCAATAGCAAAATGATCGTCCATTCGAGCATGTGCCCTGTGCGGGCGAGTTTAAAATCGCTCGATCGTTGACCACACATTTCGTAGACATGCTCAAAGACCTCAAGCTGTTCGCCGAGAAATTCATGACGATGCATCATCCGAGTTCGCTCCCGGAACCGCTCTGCAATCTGGCTGGCCAAGGTGGGTGGATGCAGATGAGGTGAATAGACAAATGGCCCCAAGCGAGCCAATCGCGCTCGCAACATAGCCACTTGTTGGAATCGCTGTTGAAGCGATTTTTGCTTGCCCAGCGAATTCTCATGAAACTCAAAAGCCAGAGGAATGTCTGTCTCCATCGCCGGCCAGCATTCACCCAGAGCGCGTTCGATCCTCCTGAGTTCGGATTCGTAGTAGTAAACTTCAACCACCGCAAGCCTGAGCGACTCGAGGCGCTCAGGTGCACCCAGGATCGCACATCGCTGCGGGGTCCAGCAAATCTGAGTTCCCTGAAAGGTCATCCACTGAGCGGTCGAAGCCTTTGAAACTTCCGATGCCTCGACCCAATGCTGAACCTGTCCCAAGCTCTCGTTTGGACTCCGTTGACTTTGAACATCCGTTGCACTAGGGGAAGTCGGAATGACCAACAGTGTCACCACCTCTTTTTGACTTTCGTTCGATGCTGCGTCCTTGGCAAGGATCACTGCATTTTGGTTGATCGGGGGCAAGAAACTCAGCAATACCTCCTGACCCGCCAAAGGCTTGTCCGTAAACGCAATGCGTTGAAGGACCGCACCTTCGGGCAACGTGGCCATTCGGTTCATTTCGTCTGCAATCATCGATGGTCACTTTCTGAAAAATCCGTCAATCGCGATGCCAACCACGCCCCTACGTATTGCGCCGAATCGAGCACGCCATTCAAAGTCGAATCAAATAAATAATCCCCAACCACAAATAAATTGGGATGGTCCTTAGGCTCGGGTTGATGCCGTCGATCCAGGTTCATCATCTGCAAGCCACCGGGGATAGCATTGACTGCACCGATCCAGCGATGGACGCGTGCCTCGAGCATCATGTGCCGCCCATGCTGCAAAAAGCCTGGGAGTGAATCCAAGGCTTGGTTGACGAGTTCCTCGTCGGTGCATGCACTCATGTCCTCGGCCGCCTGGCCAGCCAAAAGCCAACCAAGCACTCCTTGGGTTGTATTCGGATCCCGCGAAGATTCGTCGTACAAGCAGCACCCTCCGAATCGATCGAGCATCCAGTAAGAATCCGCGCAGGAACTGTGCCAAAACGGCCTTTCGAATAAAATGGTGATCCTCAAGTAATGCGCAGGAAAATTGTAGTGCGCATGATGGGAACGCATGGCAGCCTCAAGCCTCTTGCCGGGATAGGTCACCGACTCAAGACGATTATGAGGCAGCGCAATGACAATAAAATCGAAGTCGTCTTCCCTCGGCTCTTTTTGGACAAGCGAGGTCACACGCAGCTTAGACCCGATCCTCTCGATGGTTTGTACCGGGCACTCAAGGCGTAGGTCAGCGTCGATTCGGGCTGCTAGCTCCCGAACAAGACGCTCGTTTCCACCCTCGATGCCGTACAGGTGCATATAGGCAGGATCGTTCATCAAGTAATTCTGAAGTCCGTAGGCGATACTCGTCTTGGCAGGCTCGGTCGCTAGATCGCTATGGATCATTTTTTCAATGTACTCATGAGCCACCGGCTCACCGACATTCGCAAGCACCGAATCGAAACGTCGTTCCTCTACAGGCTCAGTCGCACCCTCGGGATGGTCGGAGTAGTAGAACTCCAGGGGAGTCATCCGATCTTTCGCCCACCGATCGAACTGCAGAAACGATCGGTAAGCCGCCGAGCCTAATTGCTCGCGAATGTCATCGAGGTTGCCCAAAACCCGGTCGTTCATGACCACTGAGGCCCCACCCATCGGACGCATGGGCAGCCCGAGTTCCTCGATCAGATCCCGGAGAGGATCGTCATCGAAATGCGAATAGCCATAGAATTCCGCCGCACCAGCTTCGTAGCGAACAGGATACGCATCAAACTGTGGTGTCTGGATTTTACCTCCAAGGCGGCTACTGGCCTCATAAAGAACCACATTCAACGGGCAACTGGCTAACTTCTGCAGCATGTAAGTGGTCATGAGGCCTCCAGGGCCTCCTCCCACAACACCTATTTTTGGAATATGCGTGAATCGAAGTTGCTGTTTTTTCATTAAGTATTGGTTATGTTCGAAACATGTCTCCCATGGCCATCTTGATCATTCTGCGCGATGATACTGGAGTGTGACAGATTTCCCGAAAGTTTGCTCTACCATCCTAAAAAAATCTCTCTTGCAAAGCATACAGATAGGACTGACATCCCCTTGGACCATTCCCGGGGTCAAATTAGCCATTCCAGCCAACGAGATCCAAGTGAGCGTCGAGGGCGGTATCTAGACTCCTACCCATTCAAGACAATCCTCATACGCCGTGTATCCCGAGTCGACTGTCCCGAGGATCGAATCAAGACCGTGACGGTACCATGAACTCAGCTGCATAGGCGATTCACGTTCAGATTTGAGAGGTTTGCGATCGAAAAAGCATTTTCCGCGCGGGCTTTTCAAGCTTCCTGGCCCGTTGACTGAAGGATAAACGATGAAGCCAGCGGCGGAATAGCATCGACTTGCTAAACAAACTACTCCTACATGGAGTAAAGCAGGGACCTTTAACCGACAAGCGTCTTCAGCGCACTAACCTTTCCGCGAGTTCACCGATGTTTTGCCAATGCACATCGCTTGCCAATCCTGAGAACACCTCTAGTTGCCTCATCCTTAAAAAATCATTGAGGATTCTACGAATCACTGGATACAAATCTTGTCTCTGCCCAACCTGTTGAGAAAGCAACCATTCACGAAATGTGGCCGTCTGGTTTTCGTATAACTTTCGATAGCTGGTAGACATCGGATCGTGTGTGTGTAACAGTGCTGCAGCAAGGAACATATCTTCGCTATAACCATGAAAAGGCCCTGGATCCTTCAACTCGACCCACTGTTCGGCTTGCTTCAGCAATTCAATACTACCTTCTACATTGCCGATATCCAGCTCGGAATAGAAGGCTCGCAGAACATTGACCAAGTAACCCATCTCGAACTCGCAGCATCGATCCAGCTCAACCAACCTTCGGTATAACTCGATCGCTTCGTAGCGATAGAGAAGCGAGGAGCGATTAAGCTGTACTCTGCGAGTCTCCTCGAGTCCCTCGGTAGCCTTCTTTTCATCGAGGTACACATCCGCAAGATTCCATGCCGTACTTGCGGATCGTTTGAGCCACACCAACGATCGAGGAGCCTGATCCAACTCATGTTTCCGTTCCTGCCAGGCTTGCTGCAAAATCCTGCTAGCACGCTCGAATTCCCTATTTTGCGTGTAGGACATCCCAAGATTATTGGGGATACGAGAACGCAAATCTCGCAACAATTCAGAATCCTCATCGGATAGTGCACTTTCAGGAACACCTTGGATCAATGCCAAGGCGTCTAAATAGGGCATCTGGATTTTTTTCGAAAATTCACTGTATTGCGAAACCTGGCCCCAAGACGGGTTAAGAAATCCCTTGTGGAACATGTATCCATATTGGCATTTGAGTGCCGCCAAGGGTATTGCAAACCTAGGTTCAGCGGTGTCGATCCCCTTGATTGCGTGCTCGTAGACACGCTGTGTCACTTTTGGATCCTCGAGAGGCCAATCGAAGCCTTTGAATATGTAAATCGCACTGCGCAGCAAATTTTCAGCACACAGCAAGACTTCACGATGGACCGACGTTTCGAATACCTCCTCAGAAGATTTGACGTGCTTTGGCTGTAACCTATCCCAGTCGTGTCGTAAAAAGTCTTCTACAATCTCCTTGGCGACGGTCTCTGCGGAACCGGTGTTGGGAATTGGATAGCTGTATTCCTTCGCTAGTCGAACTAATTTGCTTTTGACTCGAATTTCGATCAATTTTACTAGTGGATCTGTATTAATGATCTCGCTTGACGTATTTTCGATGGCTTTCAACGTGCGAACTAGATAAGCATGCGAAGCGTCCGACTTATCAAAATCCAGCAGCGAATCCGAGACATCTAACGACAATCGCAGGGCCGCGATCCGAACTTTTGGACTGATCTTGGTATTACCCCAGGTGGCAAGACTCTCGTCGATCAACGCTTCGATTTGTGCCTTACCCTTGCGAACACCGATACGCTCCATCACCACCAACTCTGTGACTTGTCTGAACATGCTTGAATTGCGAAGCATCAACGAATCGAGGGTTTGGCTGAGTTCGAAATTCAATGCTTTTGCCTGTTGATTCAGTTGTCTCTGATGGAAAACATAGCTCCCAGCAAATGCGGCCGCCATCGACATCGATGCCGCCAGGGCGACCGTTTTGGGGTTGCGACGCAGGCTAGCTCGCAACCATGGCACTATTTGCAATCGTTTCGACTGGTTTACTGGTTGAACTAGGCGATCTAGTTCGCTCAGAAATACTCGGGCGTTTCTCGGGCGAAACTCGGGACGCGGATCCGTTGCTATTTTCCAGAAGCAGGCCAACGCCTCCTTAGGAATCACTCCAGAATCCTCGAATTGCAACTCGGTCGCTTCTTGAATCAGCAGCGCTAAACAAGCTACATCGTAGGAGGTATTCAAAGGGGTAGCGTACCGTATCTCGTCCAACGCCCCGGCGAGTCTGTGCGCAAATGCAGGTCGTTTCGACTCCCCAAGAAGGTGCCACTTAGGGAGCCGCACCGCACTTCCGAAATCGATAACTCGCCATGCATCCTCTGGATTCTCGATGGTATTTGTTTTGCGGCGGTTGCGTGCTACGAGCAGATTCTCCAATGTAAGATCGCCATGAACAATTCCACGATTATGGATCGAACCGACAAGATCGATAAGCCAACGAACACGGGACAGAGACTGGAAATCTTCTGGGCGTGCATTCCGAACACCAAAAAAATACTCAGTGACAAGAAACTTGACCTGACACTGACCGACCATAATTGTTCCGTCTTGAATATACTTTGGTATGCGTCCTTGCAGTTCAGGCACATTGGCAAGTTCCTTCAGGACGCGAACCTCCTGTGTAATCGCCCCCGAAGAGTCCTGGGTCTGATTGGCGAGCAAGCGTATCTCCGTTGGGCTGATCGTCGCCAGTTTGATGCACACCGTACGTCGATACTCCTTAGATGTACCCCATGGATCGCTGATCGCTAAGAATACAGGGTTCAGGGATTGGCCTGGATGCAGCGGTTCGATAAGGCAATATCCTGGGATCGAGTCCATATCGAATCCATCCAAATCTATTTCCGAGTCCCGTAACGAATTGATTAAATCTCGATGCGAGTTCGGATTCGCAAGAATCTCTTCCTTGATCGCTAGCGGGTATTCTTCCCAGTACATGATTGCTGATTGTAAGAAGGGGATCGATTCATCCGAGTAGTTCACAAACCAATGGGTCTTGTCCTAGCAAAGACCGTCCGAGGCGACGCGCAAGCAAAGCGATGTCCTCTGCGTAATGCTCGACGGTAAATTCCCGATCGTGTTTTTGCGACCAACTTTTATTCAACGACTCCGAGAGCCGAAGAGGCCAGACAGTAAACCCCTGCTGGAACAACGAACGGATTCGATCATGGATGTCTTGATCCCGAACGGGAGCGACAGGAACTAGTTCCCCGTGTTTCAGAACCAGCAGGCCATAAAGAAACATCAGCAAGTGACGACTGAGCCGTTCTTCCGTCAGTTGCTCCAAATCGCGGGGGCTGACTCTTGGGTATCTTGAGCGCAAGGAGTCCCAGGTATTCTGCAGCGTAGGTAACGGTTCGCTCTGTGGATCACTCGTATCAATTCCTTCTGGAAATCGAGCATCTGGTTGTAAGTGAAATCGAACCATGAACGCAGCTAGATTGGAGATCATGATGTGGGAATCGGGATAGAAATCAGCGATCGAGGCTTTCGAATGGATCGCCAATCGCATAAGGTCGCTGAGCTTCATTGAACGAGTTCGGTTGGCGTTGGCCTTGCTGAGCATCTGAAGTAGGTACAACGATTTGGTGTTTGAGTCCATAATATCTAGCGGCAGGGCGTTGACCAAACGGTCTTTGCGTTGAAGCCCGAGTATCCTCTGGACCTGCTTGGTCGACTCCACCCCAAACCGGGCATGGATTCCCTCGCTGGTAAAGAGCGGAAAGGCTTGTTGCCGAGCCGTTTCGATTGCTCGGAGCGTATCGGTCATATGGACGATCGGTCGTTCATACGATGTATTTGAAATGGACTCGAATTGGGATTCGGCCCAACGTACGGTTTGGTGGAGATACCCATCAAGGGAGTCCATGGGTGTGGCGGTGATCCAGCCACAACTAAAGCCGACCGACTGGTAGATCAGATCTGACGCGGATACATGCGTTGTGTTGTGCACATTGGGCCTATGCTGTAGGGATTTCGTTTTTTTAATGCCGGGCAGCATGGATGGAAACCTCATTGAAGCAAATCCGCTCTAGGAGTGCAAGTTTTTTGCATGTTATAGGCCCACACCAGTTTGGGGTTTGAACTAGGAACATCCAAGAACCGTCGTCTTGGGTTGCGCCGAGCGGGCGCAATCATTAAAAAATTCATTTGACAAACCATCGAGGAACCCAACCACCGAGACGCGGCGAACACCGAGCAGTATCATGCCCGTGCTACTGAGCGAAGCGGCACTCTACTCGTTGGCTGTTCGAACTGCGGCAAGGCCGACCGTTGATCGAGGCGATGTGCGGGAACTTGCAGACCGATGAAGCGAATTGGTATGCTTGGTCGTTTCGAGCACGCGCACGCGCACGCGCACGATTCCGCGAAACCAAACAGGAACATTTCAGGCCGAACAATACTGCAAGGCGATCTGGTACAATCGATTGGCTGTGTTTCTGCTCCAAAGTCCCCGAAAATCGCCAGTTGCAATCGTCCCGGGCGACTATGTTTCCGAATCCAATGATGAAAGGCATCCCGATGAGGAGCTTATTTCAATCCGTGCTGCTGACGATCCCCTCGCTCGCCGCGATCCTCATAGCGAATATCGCATGGACCAACCAAGCCCTAGCGCAACGTGTCGATCTTGCCGACAAAGATGTCCAATGGGCTTGGAACACCCAAGAGGTGGCACAGGCTGGCAAAGGATTCTGGCCCCAATACCGTGGCCCCAATGGGGATGGACACGCCGCTGCCTCGTGCGATCCACCGATCCTCTGGAACGAATCGACCAACATCGCCTGGCGCACGGATTTGACGGGTAAGGCTTGGTCCTCCCCGGTCGTCTGGGGCGAAAAAATCTGGCTGACCAACGCCACCAACGATGGACTGAGCATGTCGGTGCTTGCCATCGATCGAAACGACGGAAAAGTCCTTATCGATCGAGTCATTTTCACCAATCAGGAAACGCAAAAAGACTATCACCAATTCAACTCCTACGGCTCTCCGACTCCGGTCTGCGACGGCAAGCGAGTTTACATATCCTTTGGTGCTTATGGCACCGCAGCGCTCGATGCCCAAGACGCTTCGGTCCTTTGGGAACGACGGGATCTGCCCTGCAACCACTACCGAGGTGCTGGGGCTAGCCCCATCCTCTTCGGCAACCTCCTGATCTTCAGCATGGATGGCTTCGACTACCAATACCTCGTTGCCCTCGATAAAAACACTGGCAAAACCGTTTGGAAAACCGATCGCAAGATCGACTACGGCACCGAGGATGGCGATTGGAAAAAAGCCTACAGCACTCCCCATGCCATCGAGGTCGAGGGCAAACAACAGATTATCTCTCCTGCAGCCAAGGCCGTGATCGCTTACGATCCGTCCAGCGGCCAAGAACTTTGGAAAGTTCGCTACGAAGAGCACTCGAGCGCCATTCGCCCGTTGTTCGATGGCAAGCACCTCTTCATTAGCTCAGGGTTCAGCAAAGCCAAACTCCTCTCGATCTTGCCGTCGGGTGATGGGGATGTCACCTCCACCCATGTGCAGTGGCAAGCCACCCGCGCGATCGGTTGCAAACCCTCTCCGGTGTTCCTTGCTGGAAATATCTGCTCGTTGGAAGATCGCGGCGTGCTGACTGCCATGAATCCATCCAACGGAGAGATCGTCTGGCAAAAACGTCTAGGGGGCGACTTCAGCAGTTCTCCGGTGGTCGCCAAGGATCGAATCTATTGCTTCGACGAGCAGGGCAAAGGCCACGTGGTCGATGCCCAAGGGGAGGTCCTATCGGAGAACACCCTCGACGCAGGTTGTTTGGCATCCCCGGCAATCGTCGGGGACGACTTGATCGTCCGAACCCGCACGAGCCTCTACTGCGTCCGGAAAAGCAAATAAGCAACTACTGGAGCCATGGGCCGGGCCGACATAACAAAACCCGGGGACAGTCCCCGAGTTTTTTCCCTGCGTCATGTCTATTCACAATAGGCTCATGCGCATCAGGAGCTTCTTGCCTAGTTCTTAGACTTGGCGAACTTGCCGCCTTTGCGGTGAATTCGGGACGCTTATGGATAGCCCTCGGGAGCCGTATACGGCAAGGAGACTAATGACCGGAATGATCGGAGCCCGCATCCGCATGTTGCTCCAATAAACAGCGTGCACTAAACACAGGCTCGCGGCCAGGGTCAACGCGGGTAACCAACAAACGAACTTGGGCTCGGATCCAGCTCGACGCAGTAGACGAATAAGCCCTACGAAGCCTGCGGTCGTCGTAATGGCATACCAAATCCCGATCGCGCCTCGGACGATCCAGTGGGTTTGATGTTCGGCCGGCCACCAAGCCCACATCCATCCCAAGCGTATCGCACATGCCTTGAAAAACAAAACAGGATTGGCTCGGATGGACTGCCAACCCAACGCGTTGGCAAGCGCATCGGAAGCGATCTCATCGGAGGTGATTTGGTCGGAGGCGGATCGGACGTTCGTCTCAAGACGCTTGGCATTCCACCATGCATGAAAACGATCGTCGTCCCACTGACGAGACCAACTGGTTTCCCAATGTTCATAGAGGATTGGATTGTTGGCCAAGAGCAACGTATAGCCACCATGCGTCGTGGCCCAAAGACCTTGCCCCATCTCCGATTGATTCCGTTTCCACCACGGCAATAGGACCAGCAGGCAGCCGATCAGAAGACAACTGGCGCGAAGAGGATTTCGACGAAGTTCACTGCCACCCCAAAGGAGTGCCCAGGCCAGCGCGGTCGGTCGGCAAAGGCAAGCGATCCCAAGCGTCGCCCCAATTGCCAGACCGCGCGTCGAATGCTGCCTTCGACCCAGTAGGCCGCCCCCTGTGAGGTCCATCGTATCCTTGCGATCCAAGAATAAAGTCAACCACCAGGCCAAGAGTCCTAGGAACGTGGCGAGCGTTTCGGTCATCACCAAGGTCGATTGACGCAAGAGAATCGGATCGAAGAGAACCAGGGCACTGGCCACAAGGCTTTGCAGGCCGCTCAGACCGAGCCGAAATGCGATGCGATAGGTCAACGTGACACTGCAAGCTCCGAGGATTGCGTGCAAAATTGCAATAGGCAACAGGTCCGATTCGAAACCTTGCAACCAACTCAAGAGCCACGGATACAGTGGTGGTCGGTAAGCCGTAGCCACGGGGTGCCCTTGGGGATCGAGGATTCCAAACGTGCCTGTCGCATAGAGCGTTTGAGCGAGTCTGCGATACGCATCGCGATCGGCTAGAAGACTCGGCAGAGTGAGGATTAGGATCGTTAAGCGAAAGGCAAGAGCGATCAGGAACACCCCGATGGACCAACCCAGACCCTCGAGTGGCCTTGAAGTGTTGGGACTTTGGTCGAGCGAGTTTTGGGCGCTCATTGAGATCGGTACTCGGAGGGGATTGAGCCGGGTTTCGGCCCGTTTAGGAGGCTCCAGGCGACCAGCCTGGAGCAGGTTGTTTTTCGATGCTGCAAGGTTGGGTTTGAAGGCTTTCGATGCGGTGCTTGGCCAGGGCCACTTGACTCTTGGTCCCATGAGGTTGGAGTTTCAATCGAAAACTCTTGGATTCGCCACCTTGCAATGGTACTGTGCGGCGATGTTGCTGTTCGAAGGTTTTGGTGTTGGGGAATCCGGTTGCAGGTTCGATGCCCACGACGTAGCCGTCTTGAAGGGCTCCGGTGTTCTTCCAAAAGTTGACCACAGGGAGGGTGGATTGGTCGAATAGGACTGAATACCCGATACTTTCGTCGGGGTTGCATAGCATGGCCTCAGTCCACTGGTCTTCGGATCCCAAGGGCTCTGCGTAGTAGACTTGCTCAGAGTACCCGCTTTGCGGTCCCTCGCATCGGTCCCAACTGTCGATGCCTTGGGCAGCCCTGGCGTCCCTTGGGGCTAAGCGGTTCAGCGGGGCGATGATTTTGGATCCCGATTCCAAGGGGCCTTGGCCAAGGTTGATATGGTAGAGCAGTTGCATCGAACCCGGGGTCGATCGTGTATTGGTGACCGTATCATGGATTTCGATCGCCGAAGAACCGGCCCGGAATCGCATGCGAGTCTGGAGTTCGAGCGAGTAGATCAGGAACCGCGATTCGATGACTGTTCCGATGACATCCAAGGTGCCTTGTTGGGGGTCGACCTCGATCCTCAGTTGGCTAGCTGGCAGGTTGGCGATGCGACCGTGAACCGGGTAGATGACTTTGCCGTGGCTGTCGAAATCGGGGGCTCCGTTGCTGAGCAAGCCGCATCGTACGAGCAACTCATCGAAACCTTCGAGCCATCCGATCCCCGAAGGATCAGCGACCGGGACCAAGGCCGGATGCACTGGACCTGCCACTGGGCTTTGCCAGCCGAACTCGATCCCTTGGACCCAACTTTTCCAGATCCCCATGCCTCGCATCGGCAAGAGAACCGTTCGCATCGCTTGGGTGTCGATGGTCAAGCACTGCATACCGAGCGCTTTGCCGGAGTTCCAGCAGGACCAATCGAAGCGGACGGTTCCAGCGGGCAGTTGGATCTCTTGGGAGATCGGATCGGATGAATTCCTCAGGTTCGATTCATCGGATCGGGTCGGAGAGATCAACTGCCAGTGCAGCATTGTAGGGAGTCCCTTGTTCAAGGAGTATGAGAGCCTATCAACTAGGTGGGGTGCTCGATCGTCCGATCCCGTACACCTCGAAACCGATGCTTGCGAGCTTTTCAGCAGGAAGAATATTTCTTCCGTCGAACAAAAACGCCGGTTGTTGCATGTTTTGATGCACGCGATGCATATCGAGTTGCTTGAACTCATCCCATTCGGTCATCACGGCGATCGCATGGGCTTTGTCGGAGGCTTGGTAAGCATCCGAGACGACGGTCACATTTTTCTCGATCAACAGACGGTGCCTTGCGGAGACCTCCAGAGACTGGTCTTTGAAAACGTGGAGCAAATCGTTTCGGATCTGTTTTTCTGAGACTCTCGGGTCGTAGATCACTAGCCGAGCCCCTTCTTCGAGCAGGTCGCGGCAGACATAGATTGCGGCCGATTCACGCGTGTCGTTGGTATCTTTCTTGAAAGCGAATCCCCAGATGGCGATTTGCTTGTCCGATACGGTATGAAAGAGAGTTCGGACGATATTCGTCGAGAACCTTTTCTTTTGGTAATCGTTCATCACGACGACTTGCTCCCAATACTTGGCTACATCCGCGAGACCGAAATGTTCGCAAAGATAGACTAGGTTTAGGATGTCTTTTTGGAAGCAGGATCCGCCGAATCCAACCGAGGCTTTGAGGAATTTTGGCCCGATTCGCGAATCGGTGCCGATCGCCTTAGCCACCTCGTCGACGTCGGCACCGGTCGCTTCGCACAAGGCCGAGATGGCGTTGATCGAGGAGACCCTCTGGGCGAGGAATGCGTTGGCAGTGAGTTTCGAGAGCTCGCTACTCCAAAGGTTCGTCGTGAGGATCTTCTCGCGTGGGATCCATCGTTCGTAGACTTGGGCCAATCGCTCGATCGCCGAGGCGGACTCACCGCCGATCAAGACTCGATCCGGAGACAGTAGATCTGCGATCGCGGTTCCCTCGGCCAAAAACTCAGGATTGCTCAGCACGTCGAAAGTCGCCCCATTCGGTGCACTTTTGAGGATGCGTTTGACGGCCTCTGCGGTCCGAACCGGCAAGGTGGATTTTTCGACCACGATCTTATGCCCAACGGAGCATTCGGCGATGCGTCTTGCACATTTCTCCACGAATTCGAGGTTGGCCGCACGCCCCGCACCCATTCCGTGCGTCTTGGTCGGGGTGTTGACCGAGATAAAGATCATATCCGAACTGCGGATCCCGCCCTCGACATCGGTCGAGAAGGTCAAGTTCCTACCTCTTGCCTGTTCGACGATCTCCTTGAGCCCCGGTTCGTAGATCGGCAGAACGTCCGAGTTCCATTGGTCGATTCTGGACTGATTCAGGTCCACGACCGTCACATGGATATCTGGACACTGCTTGGCGATCATCGCCATGGTCGGACCTCCGACATAGCCGGCCCCGATGCAGCAGATCCGAAGTTGATTTTGGGAAGCAGTAATCGATGACGAACTCATAGGGAAAAAATCATCCGAGGAATTTGGAGTGCGATAGGTCGGATCGGCTCCGGGGTCGTTAGTATGATTCTCCCAATTTTTTTGGGTAGGGATTTTTCCCTGAAATGACTCCGGTATCCAAAGAACAGCTCAGGTTTGCCTGCTTTGTAAAAAACGACCTCCGGATTTGGAAGTTTTTACAAAAACAACCGACCCGGGTGACTTGGAACCGAACCACCAAGCCCCCCAACTTACCCAATTCCACCCAATCGAATCGAATCCACAGCCCTTTTGGTTTTTTGGAGTTTTGGCACGGCTTGTGCATAGTATGTCTTCCATCAGGAGCCCAAGGGTGCCTGAATGTTTGGAACAAGGAAGTCCCGTGATCTTAGTGGCGTCGAACTTCAGCAACCCTGGAGGAACCGACAGACCTTCCCATCAGGTTAGGCCCAGCTTTCACGGCGGTTAAGACATCCTCGGAGAAGACTCGCTCCGCAAGCCTTCGCAACAGACCGTTGCTTGCACTTGCGGGGCGAGTCGTTTCCCTTTCTTATTTCGCCAAACTGGGCTACTATGAAGGCTTACTTCAACCCTCGGACCCTTACATTCGGCCTGATCCCTATGGTGGAACTCGGCGTCAACATCGATCACGTTGCAACCGTCCGTCAGGCGCGTAGGACGGTCGAACCCGACCCGGTCGCTGCAGCCGTCTTGGCCGAGCTCGGCGGGGCGGATTCGATCACCGTGCACCTTCGCGAAGATCGTCGCCACATCCAGGATCGCGATATTCGTGTCTTGGCCGAGACCATCCGGTCGAAGTTCAACTTCGAGCTTTGTTGCTCTCCGGAAATCGTGCAAATCGCCTGCGGTGTTCGCCCCGATCAAGCCACTTTGGTCCCGGAGAAAAGACAGGAAATCACCACCGAAGGGGGATTGGACCTGCGATCGGCCAACAAGGAATTGCGAAACGCTATCGCTGCATTGAGCGACCAAGGAATCCGGGTGAGCCTCTTTATCGATCCGGACCAGGAACAAGTCCGTTTGGCAAAGGAGTTCGGTGTCCAAGCCGTCGAGCTCCATACGGGCCAATATGCAGAGACTCGGGGGCAGGAGCAAGCCGAGCAACTCGAGCGTCTTCGACGCGCCTCGGAACTGGTCCTCGAATTGGGTCTCAAGCTCCATGCTGGTCACGGTCTTACCTATCAAAACGTGCGCCCTGTGGCTCGCATCCCTGGGATGCACGAATTGAATATCGGGCACAGCATCGTGTCGCGCTCGATCCTCGTGGGGTTCGAGAAAGCCGTCCGCGAGATGAAATACCTGCTAAATACTCTTTAGCAAACCGCCGGCAAATGGAAACTTATGTCCCAATCGACCAACCCGTCCTTGAATTGGTTGAGGTGGCAAACCACGCTCATTGCCATCCTGGCCTTCGTCTGCATCGTCTTGTATCTGGTCCTCAGAGCTAGCGGTCTGACCTCCCACCCCTGGCCCCTTTGGATCGCCCTTGGAGCAGGAGGTTTGCCTCTTGTTTTGAGTCTGCTGACCAAGGTGCTGAAGTTTCAGTTCGGGGCTGATTTGCTCGGTGGTATATCGATCATCGTTTCGATTCTTCTCGGGGAGTATCTGGCCGGTGCGATCATCGTCCTAATGCTCTCGGGCGGAGAGGCCCTTGAAACCTACGCGATGTCCAACGCGACGAGCGTCTTGTCGGCGCTTGCCAAGCGTCTTCCGACTCTGGCCCATCGCAGAAATTCGACCCAGATCCAAACCGTGGAACTCGACCAACTCGCCGTCGGCGATGTTGTGGTGATCTACCCACACGAAGTCGCACCGGTCGACGGACGGGTGATCGAAGGCCATAGTGTCATGGACGAGTCCTACCTAACAGGCGAGCCTTTTTTGATCACCAAGACGACCGGATCGGCGGTGATCTCCGGAGCCGTCAATGGCGATGGTGTGCTGGTCATCGAGACGACGCACAAAGCAGCCGACTCTCGCTATGCGAGGATCATGGGTGTGATGCAAGAGTCGGAGCAGACACGCCCTACGATGCGTCGACTCGGAGACCAAATAGGAGCTTGGTTTACCCCAGTGGCTTTGCTCGTGGCCCTGGCAGCTTGGTACTTCTCAGGCGACTCGACACGATTCCTCTCGGTCCTGGTCGTAGCGACTCCTTGCCCGCTACTCCTTGCGATTCCCATCGCCATCCTTGGCTCGATCTCCTTGTGCGCCTCGCGCGCGATCATCGTTAAAAGCCCAGTCGCCTTGGAACAAGTCTCCTCGGTCCGCACGGCGATCTTCGACAAAACCGGCACACTGACCTACGGCGAGCCGACCCTCGTAAATCAAATCGTTGCGCCGATTTTTGAGCCCGATCGCGTCCTGGCTTTGGTCGCAAGCCTTGAACACTATTCGAAGCATCCTTTGGCGCACGCGATCGTCTCGGCAGCCAATGCCCAAGGCTTGGCTACCTACCCGGCAAGTTCGGTCAGCGAAGTCCCCGGCAAGGGACTCAGCGGGAGCGTCCAGGGACATGAGATCCTCGTGACGAGCCGAAAGAAAATTCGCGAGCAAACCATCGCAGGACTCGAGCACATGCCCGAATCAGCCGAGGGTCTCGAGTGCGTCATTGCCATCGACCAAAACTACGCGGCCATCTACCAGATGCGCGATGCACCTCGTTCGGATTCCAAAGCCTTCATCAACCACCTGGGGGGTAGTCATCGCATCAGCAAGACGATGATCGTCTCGGGCGATCGGGAATCGGAGGTAAGGTATTTGGCCGACCAAGTCGGAGTAACGCAGGTACTTGCCCAGCAGAGTCCCGAGCAAAAACTCCAGATCGTTCGGGCCGAGACGGCGCTGGCCAAAACGCTTTATGTCGGAGATGGGATCAACGATGCACCAGCGATGATGGCCGCAAGCGTTGGAGTGGCCATCGGCAACAACAGCGATGTGACGGCCCAAGCGGCCGATGTGGTGGTCCTCGATAACAAACTCACCAAGGTCGACGAGTTCATGCATATCGGGCGTCGGATGAAGTCGATTGCCATGCAAAGCGCCTTAGGGGGAATGGCCCTGAGCGTCGTGGCGATGTTCTTATCCGCATTTGGATATTTAACTCCTGTATCTGGAGCGATCGTCCAGGAGGGGATCGACGTGCTGGCCGTCCTCAATGCGATGCGTGCGGCTTGGCCGCCGAAAAACCTCTCCGACGTGTGATTGTTTCCGAGGACAGGATAACACGATTCGATTCTCCGGCCGTAGCCACCTACCCCGGCCGTAGCCACCTGTCGCCAGACGGTGGAGGCCTCAAGTGGCACGTAGCCACCTGTCGCCAGACGGTGGAGGCTTTCCTCGCGCCGCCGTCGACCGCTTGGCAGCGGATGGCTACGGGAAACGACCCAAAGGAAAAAGGGTTACTTCTTCAGACGCCGCTTAGCCGTTACCCCCCTAAACCAAACACCATCCCTATCACCAGTGTTTTGGCGACTCGCGCGACTCGAAAAACGACTCGATTTTCGGTGCGCGACGCGAAATACAACGCCGCAGGCGCTATGCACCGAGTTGCATGGGCGCTACAGGACTCCAAAGCAATTGGCCAGATAT
>JAJTEK010000132.1 GCA_021299695.1 Pirellula sp.
AACCGAGGGATCTAGAATCCGTCGAATCGGATCGCCGGGGACCAAGGCGCGCACCCCGAAGAGGTCAGCGCGACGAAGCAATCCCGGCGGCAGATCCAGATCGACGCGACCATGATCGCCCCAGAAGCGAGCGACGCGAAAACGATAAGCCCTTGGATGATCGAAGAGATAGCGATCGACGCAACGACGATCGGCCTAGAGGCGAGCGCCGCGGCAATGTGCCCCGCGAAGAGGATCGCCGCGAAACCGATCGCCGCGATAATGATCGGCCAGTAAGCGAGCGACGCGATCGGGAGCGAACGGACAACGACCGTCCGGTGAGCGATCGTCGAGATGGCGATCGCCGCGATAGCAATCGCCCCACAAGCGAACGCCGAGATGGCAACCGCCCCACAAGCGAACGTCGAGACGGCGAACGCCGCGATGGCAACCGTCCCACGAGCGATCGACGAGATGGCGATCGACGCGATAGCGATCGACGAGGCAACGACCGTCCGGCAGGCGATCGACGCGATGGAGATCGACGCGATGGAGATCGACGCGACCGCATCCTGCGCAGTGACTCCGACCGACGCAAAGAGCACCTCGGATTCGCCGAAGGCCTCGTGTCGGACACCGATCCGATCGATCTGGATCGCGAAGACCAAGGGTTGTTCAATGACCAACCAGAAGAGTCCAACGAGCCATCGCGAAACGATCGGAACCGAGACTCCCAGGAATCTTCTTCCTCACGAGAAAGAAGGCCCAAACGACGCGGACGCCGAAACTCGGATTCACAACTAGACGCGGAAGGACCCTCCAAGGAGCGTTCCGCGGATTCTTTCGACGAATTCGAAGACCCCAATGATTCGGATCGATCTGACGATTCTTCCGAAAGTCGGCCAAAGCACGGCAAGGTTCCTTCTTGGACAGAAACGATCGGCGCGGTCATCGAATCGAACGTTGCTAACCACCAGAAGAACTCCTCGGGCAGCCGAGCACGACATCGTCGACCCAACCATTAGAAATCGGTTTCCCTCCCGATGGGCGGGGCAAAAGGTTTTTAAACATCTCGATGCGCCGAGGCCGGTTTGCAACCTGCTTTCGTCAACGCCCCTTGCGGCATCTTGATCATTCTTTTTTCATTGCGACCCACGTTGGTGTCGCTTTGGTGGACTCGGGACTTATTCCATCGATCGGGTGTTGCGACATCAAGTCACTCGATCGCTCGAGTTTCGACTTGATGGCACCCCCCCTTTTGTGGGATACTTGGCCCCCCCATTTAGATGGGGTCGACCCTAAAAAGTAGGGGGTCCGAGTTCTACTCGGAGGATTTATTTCCGGTTTGAAAATAAGGTGTTCCACCTTTTTTCGATCGGAAAACACTAGGAACACACAGTCAAGGAGTTTTCGTTCGATGTACAAGAATCTCAATGCTTCCTCTCTGGGGATCTCAGGTCGCCAAAGCGATCTGATCGAGCTGGCCATGACCTACGGGTTTCAAGGTTTGGATATCGATGCAGTCGACTTGCAAGTTAGGACCGCACGGACCGATTTCGATCGGGCAGCTCGATTCCTGACGAGTTCCTCGATGCGTGTATCGGGCTTCGATGTCCCATGCAATCTCGATGCAGACGACAAGGACTTCGAGCAATCGTTGAAGCTTGTCGAACAAGTCGTCAAAGTTGCCGGGATGGTCAAAGCCCGGGCCGGATTCCTAGCGATTCCAGCGGCCACCAATCGGGCACCTTTCCCGCAATACTTCGAGTGGATCAAATTGCGGATCGAGCGACTCGCAAGCATCTTCGAGGCCAACAATGTCCTCTTGGCCCTCCACTTTTCCACTTTTTCCGAAGCCCGCGAATCGTATCAGTACCAGTTCATTCAGGACGTCAACGGCGCCTTGGCTTTGATTCAAGCCTGTCCGTCGAAGTCCGTCGGGATGCTCATCGACACCTTTCACTGGACCGTCGGCAAAGGAACTTGGGAGCAATTGGAGAGTTTCCCGGTGGGCCGAATCGGTGGATTGAATATCGCCGATGCGAGTGAAATTCCTGAGATCGGCGACTGCAAGGAGTCGCACAAACTCGTCGCGGCCAGCGTCGGAACGATCGACAATTCCCGATTCGCTAAGATCCTCAGCGCAAGTGCTTACGATGGTCCGATCACCAGCACTCCGGCCCTCTCAAACCTTGGCTCTGTGAAACGCGACCTGATCGCTTCGAAAGCCCAAGACGTACTCGATGCGACCTTGACGCAAGCAGGGCTTGCGACCCAAACCCGGCGGCCCGAGGTGGTTGCGGCTCAGTCGCGATTCGCTCCTTATACCCCCGGTATCGAGGAACTCGGTTGATCGATGCGTTCGAGGAAATCTTGAGGATCGGTTTCTCCAATCCAGCCAAAACCGACTATTATTTGTGCTACACTAACGACGTCTTGAACGTGGCCGTCCGAACCATCAAGGGCTTTGTGTTTTCTTGATGATTAGCCAGCCGATAGCATCGAACCCAAGAAATGAGCCGGGTAGGTATAGAGGCCTGCCCGGAAATGAAGTTTGGCAGGAATCAAATCCGCCGCCGCGGAGTGGTGAAAACATGTCGAAATTAACTTTGCGAGTCGTCCAAGGAGCCGACCGCGGGAAAGTCTTCGGTGACTTATCCCCCCCGATTTCTATCGGCCGCGAAGAAGGCAATACGATTCAACTCAATGACGAACGCATTAGCCGTTACCACTGCAAAATACTTCTCGACAACCAACATCTTGTCTTGACCGATTTGGAGAGCACCAACGGCACCAAGGTCAACGGTCAGAACTGCCAATTGAAAATCCTACGCTTCGGCGATCTGATTCTTGTCGGTCGAAGCATCTTACTTTTTGGCGATCAGCAACAAATCCGTTCTCGGCTCAATGAAACGAATTTGGTCGACGAGAGTGGCTTGGTCGAACGCCAAAGCGATCGCGATTTTGAGGTCGACTCGAGTCTGCTCGTCGAAGTGTCTCCTGCTCAGGGGCTCGAGTATCCACCGGTGATTCCCCACCGACTGAGTCCTAGTCAAGCAGCACAACTTGCAGAGCTTTTGGAGTACATTCATCGAGGGATTGGAGATGTCGTCGAGGGCGTTCAATCCAATGAGTCCAAGAATTCAGTATCGGTTTCCCAGCAAAACTGGCAGTCACTCTTGTTGGTCTATTCGAACCTCTCGGAGCTGATTCGAGCGATTGCAGACCCTGATTTCAAGCTTCCTGGCTAGGCGATATCCTCGGCCAACTCCAGGTTAGAGCACGCACTCCTGGACGACCCTTCCATGCACATCGGTCAGTCGGTAGTCCCTGCCACCCCAGCGGTAGGTCAATTTCTCGTGATCGATCCCCATCAAGTGCAAGACTGTCGCTTGCAAATCGTAAATCGATACGATGTTCTCCACGGCGCGGTATCCGAATTCGTCGGTAGCTCCATGCCAGTAACCTCCCCGGGTTCCTCCTCCTGCCATCCAAAGACTAAAACCTTGAGGATTGTGGTCTCGACCACTGCCACCTTGTGCAAAGGGAGTACGTCCGAATTCGCCGGCGCAGATTACCAACGTGGATTCCAAAAGCCCTCTTGCTTTTAAGTCATCCAGCAGCGCTGCGATCGGTTGATCGACGACCTTGGCGTTTTTGCGGTGACCGGCTTGAAGGTTGTCGTGATCGTCCCAGGGGGCGATAAAGCGAACGCCTTTGACACAGGTGACTTCGACGAACCGAACCCCGCGCTCGACAAGCCGCCGAGCCAGCAAGCATTCTTTAGCGTACTGGGCCATCAATGGGTCGGGCGAATCGACTCCATAACGCGTCAGGGTCTCTTTGGTCTCGTCGGAGAACTGGACCAATTCCGGTACGGAGCTTTGCATCGCGCTTGCAGTCTGGTCGTTTTGGATTGAGGACTCGATGAGTTGATAACCGGCGGTCGTCGAATCGTATTCTTGGAGGAATCGCAGATCCTCGCCTCGCAGGTACTTCAGAAGCGCTTGCTGCTCTTGGACCGGTCTCGAAGGTTGGATGTTTCGCACAATCTCTCCCCCGCTGAAGGTGTCGAAGATCGCCCCTTGATGGACTGCGGGCAAGAAGGCATTCGAGAAGTTTTCCGGACCTCCGATCGGCAGCAGGCCACCATGGACGACAATGTAGCTCGGTAGCTGTTGGTTCTCGGACCCTAAGCCGTAGCCGAGCCAAGCTCCCATCGAAGGTCGGCCTTGCGCCGCAAACCCAGTATGCAGGAACATACAAGCTTGGGAATGTTCGGCAAACTCGCTTTGCATCGATCGAACGACACAAAGTTGATCGGCATGGCGCGAGAGATTTGGAAACAGCTCGCTGATCTCCATTCCCGACTCTCCGTATTTTGAGAACGAGAACGGGCTCCCAAGGCACTTGCCATTTTGATCGAACTGGGTCGCATCGATCGACGCCGGAAAAACGTCTCCATGGCGTTTGCTCAACTCCGGCTTGGGATCCCATGTGTCGACCTGCGATGGCCCACCATCCATAAATAGGAAGATCACTCGTTGGGCTTTCGCCGGGAAATGGAGCCCATCCTTCGCTTGGACTTGGACCCCTCGCGCAGCGCCTGCCAACCAGCCTAGACCCAACCCGGTTTGGCGGATCCAATCTCTTCGGGTTCTGGTGTGGGGTGTCGTGGCTCTATGGGGATCTTTGGAGTTAGTCATCGTACGAACCAAGCTTCCTTGAAGTTGAACATCGCATGAGCCAAAATGGACCATGCTTCTTTGCCATCGGTCGCCTTGCCATCAGCCACTTGCTGCACATCGCGGATCAATGCAAGAGCCGAATCGACCTCGGTATCCGATGGAGGTCTGCTCAGCAGACGCATGTACATCGCTCCGATGCGCTCCGTTGGGTCCAGTTCCTGGGTATCTTGACTCCAGAGTCTTGCCTGCTGCAAGACAAAAGGGTCGTTGAGCAGCATCAAACTCTGTAGGGGACCATGGGTGGTATAGCGTCTGCCGACGGTTGAGGTCGGCTTGGGGAAATCGAAAGCCGCTAGGAATTCATCGGGGAAATTGCGCCGTACCTCCAGATAAATCGATCGGCGTGAATCTCCGTCGATCGGTCCAGGCGGTGATTGCTTGTTGGGCTCAAGCACGGACTTGTAGTAATTGCGTGTTCCGAGTCCTTGATCAGGGCGGCGCAAATTGCCAGCGACCGACAGGAGGGTATCACGAATCGATTCGGCTTCGAGACGACGCAAGTGGGAGTGCGAGACCAACCGATTCGCTGGGTCTTTTTGGCTTGCCGATGCCGTTGGAATACTCGAGCGTCTCCAAACCCTTGTTGTGACGATCGCCCGAATCAATCGCTTGGTCGACCAACCCTCGCGAAGAAAGTCGCTCGCGAGGCGATCCAAAAGCTCCGGATGGCTCGGCTCCTGACCCATCCGTCCGAAGTTGTCGACGGTCCGAACGAGCCCCTCTCCGAAGAGCCAACACCAAACCCGGTTGACATACACCCTGGCCGTCAATGGATTCTTGGGGCTTGCAATCTCCAGGGCCAGCGTCAGTCGACCGCTTTGGGAATCCTGGTAAGCTTTGGGGTCCGAACCGAGGACCTGCAGATAGCGCCTTGCGACGGGCTGTCCTGGGCTCTTGTGGTCTCCCCGAGGGAGCCATTCTTGGTCGATCGGCATGCGGTCTTCGACGACCCCCGGCACCCAGCGCAGAGCGGGTATCGAGGATTCGGCGTTTCGATACTGCTGGCTTAGAGACGAGATTTCGGCAACAATCGCTGGCTCGAAACGAAACAGATTCTCGTCGATCAACGCATTGATCCAGCGAAGATCCTCGATCGTATAGGTTCCTGACAAGAGCCGTTCGAGGGCTGCTCGGGTCACCGTAGCGGTCGAGCGAATCCAAGCGTCTGGCAAGGCACCATCGGCCAGGAACGAATCGAGCAGACTGCCTGGAATGGGGCTCGGAGCAGAGGGCTTCTCGTTGGCCCCATGGGCTAGGACCATCCCTAGTCCAAAACTCGATCGGCCGTCGGAGCGTTCCAATACGCTCGGGTCTTTGGTGACCCCTAGATAAGGTTTCGCGTCGCGCGTTAGCAGTTCGATGTGCGCGCGAAGCCCCTTCCACTGAGGCCTTATCCGCATGGTTACCCATTGATAAGCGTTGGATTTCAGGCTCGGGTTTAACGTGTCGAACAGCAACGAATCGCCTTGGAAATTCTCGATGACCAAACGAGCTCGTGCCTGGTCCGTTCCACGGCACCACAGGGAGATCGAATCCGAATCGATCTGGAAATCAGGGGATCTCAGGCTGCCCGATGCCCGATCCGTCAGCAGATTGCTGTGGTACCCGGGCTCTTGCAAGCGGGTCAACGGGAGATCGGTTTTCCCGAGGACCGACCAAGCGAGATCTCGGTTCGGTTGATCAGGCGAAGGGAGCCCAATGGCATACGGAGCAAGCCCGGCTCCGTGGACCCTCCATGGCTCGATCCGACCATCGGTCAAATGGGTTAAATCGAACAAGACTTTGCTCTCGGCCGGTAGTTGACTTCCATTCCATGTGGGCCGAGCAAGCTTCTTTTTTATCCGCTCTTTGAGTTCGCCCTGGGATTGGGGATCGGCCGAGAGGACCTCGATCCAGTCGGCAAGTGCGGAGTCCTTTGGGTTGGATTTCCATCGCGCGATCGCGCTTCGCCAAGCGTGATCGTTGCCGACTGCATCCTTGATCTGGTCCCATTTCTGACCGGGCTCTATCCGAGATTCGACCCAGCGAAGAGCTTCGGGAATTTCCAGGTCCCACGAGGAAGTCGATGCGGCCCATGCTTCGATGAGCTTGAGCGTCATGAGCTTTTGAAGTTGCTTGAGCTCAGAGTCCTTGGATACGAAAGGATCGGGTCGGTCGATAGGGATCATAGCCGAGCGTGTGCTGCGAAGAATCCCGTAAAGCGAATAGAAGTCTTCATCAGATATTGGGTCGAACTTGTGGTCATGGCAACGCGCGCAGGAAATGGTTAATCCTTGGAACGCTTTACCGATGGTGTCGATCTGGTTGTCGATCACCGCGATCTCTTCTCGCTTGACGTCCAGGGGCGTTTGATTGAACTCGACGAGTCGGTAGAAACAAAGGCCGATGAGCGCTTCGTTGCAATCCAGGGCATCATTCCATCTCGGTTCGATCAGATCGCCGGCCAAATGCTCTTGAATAAGTCGTTGAATCGAAAGATCGTTGGCGAACGCGCGGATCAGATAATCGCGGTATCGGTACGCGAAGGGCAGGTACGCATCGTCTTCGGATCCGTGGGTCTCTGCGTAGCGCACCGTATCCATCCAATGCCGAGCCCAGTGTTCGGCGTATTCGGTCGTCTCGAGCATCGCATCGAGGGCCGCTTGCCAAGCTTCGTCGTGGGTCGATGGGTCGAGGAGTTTGGGAACGAAACGCTCGATTTCCTCGATGCTCGGTGGCAAGCCTCGGAGTTGATAGCTCAGTCGACGCAAGAGCGTATGCGCGTCGGCAGGTTCGCTCGGCACGATGTCGGCCTTTGCGAGCCCTTGGTCGATCCAATGATCGATCGCCTCTGTGGTCGATAGGCTCGAAGCTTCGCTCGGTGATTCTCGGTTTTCCGGGCTTTTGACGGGCTTAAAAGCCCACCACTTCGAGCGTTCCTCGTAGAGCTCCTCCCAGGTTCTCGCCTGGAGAGACCCCAAGGCTTCAGGCTCGGTTCGAGGGTCGGCAGCGCCCGTGGCAATCCAATTTTCAAAAAGATCGATCGTCTCCTGGGTGAGCTTCGGCGCCTTCGAAGGCATTTCCAGGCCCGGTTCGAGATGCTTGAGGACCCGCAGGAGCAAGCTGTTTTGAGGTGTTTTCAGATCGACCGACGGTCCGGAATCACCCCCTAATTGCCAGCCCTCTCGGGAGTCTAGGGCCAAGCCACCCCCTTTTTTGCCCTGGTGATGGCATTCTAAACAGTGGGTATGCAGCGCCGGGCGTATCTTGCTCTCGAAGAATTCGAATTCATCTCCGAGGACTGGAGATTCGGCGCCGATCCAGGCAAGGCTGCTGAGCAATCCGATGAGGGACACGTCCAGGAGGATCGCCCGCAAGCTGGCAATTCGCAAGCAGGCAACTCGAAATCGCAAAGCGTCAAGTATCTGTTGGCTGGCTTGCATCGAGGAGGGATTCCCTTGGGAATGGTTTTAAGGCTTGATGGCGGGTCGGATCGTCACGGCCGTCTTTGCCGAGGCACGTCCGACGGTATTGACACTATGGACGGTGATTTTCTGGGGTTCGCTTGGGGCTGCATCGGTGAGGAACGTTGCGTCGCGATAGAGCATTTGCGCCAAGGGCAAGGGTGGGGTATCGCTGTACTGGAGGCCTTGGAAAACGGGCCTTCCGAAGGGATTGTTGCTCTTCTGAGGCACCTGCGCAATCTGCTTGCCATCGCGTTCGATGACAAAATAGGCCAGTCCGCTCTCGAGATCGGCATCGCAGGTCCAGGAGATCGTATCTCCCTGGAGGATTGCAAGATCCGGTGCCGGGGGGAGAGTCTCGTCGAGCACAAGGGTGTCTTTGTTGTACTGCGACCAGAGCTTGGCGATTCTCTCGTTAGGCAACCATGACCACTTCAAGGCGTCGGCCGAAGCGTTGTTGGGATCCAATTCGGTATTCGAGTCGCTGCCGTGCGATGCCAACCACGCTTGGCTTGCATTCATCGGACGGATCGGTGCCCCGAATTCGGTTGGCAATCGCTGGGAAAGGCATTCATCGAGCCAGGGGATCGCTAGGTACCTTTGGTTTCCGCATTCGTGGCTCGATAACGGATCGACGGAGGTGGCGATGAGTCCCCCGCGGGATCGGAGGTTGTTGAAAAACTCGAGATTCGCTGGCCAGACCGATCCGAAGCGTGCGTCCTGGACGCTAACGCCTTCCTTGGTCCCCACATTGCACATCAAGGGGACCGTCAAAATTCGGTCGTTGAGCGAGTAGTTTTGGATGTTCCCTTTCGATGCGACCGGTTCGACCAAAGGGACCCCTGAGCGCAGCCAAGCCGCCAGGGTCCTTTCCGGATACAGCATCGCCATACCGCCACACCAGTGTCCACCGCCGCTGTGTCCCCAGAGAGCCCAGGGCAGGCCAGAGAGTTCCCGGTGTCCTGATTTTTCGCCCAGCATCTCGAGCGCTTTGAGGAAGGCTTTTGCCGACCCTTTGCGAGGGTCGCACCACAACTGACAATCGGCTTTTTCGGGTTGTTCATAAGCCGGCGCCAGAAGAGCGCAGCGATGTTTTTTAGCTAGAGCTTGCCAGTGAAGGTCATACGCACCGCTGAGCCCCGACTTGCACGATCCCTCCCCGCATCCATGCTGGTGGACGATCAGCCCTCGAAGCGTTTGAACCTCGGGGGGGATCCAGATGGTAAAGTTGGCTCCGAAGGAGAGCTCGCCAGGGGAACTTGAGGGTTCGAGCCGTACGCGATAGTACGGCGGGGCGGCTTCGGGATAGACGTCGTAGGGGGCCGATTGGCCCAAGATCGATCCCGCCGCAGCGATGGTCCAAAACAGACATGCCATGGGGATCCAAGCGTTTGCGAACTTGGGATTCCACCGGGAACTCGATCGATAAGCAACCACTTGCATAGGAATCAAACCATTAGGATGAAATTTGGAGGAAGCTCAAGGCCGGTTTTCCTGGGATTTTCCAGGCAAGTGGGCCACCGGCGGGTCAACGGTAAACATTGCCAAAAAGGTCGACGTTGAGTATTATAACGCACGTTCCGGGAAACTGAGTTTGTGTCCCCGAAAAGCCCGGACATCAAAGATCTCTCGACATGAAATCCCCTTTTACCGTCTCTCAGATTGTGGACCCCGTCGATCTGTTGCGTATCGGTCGCCAGTGGAATCGATTGTGCGGAGAAACCCCCAACCAAAATGCAGCGCATAGGGGTCGATGGGATCTTTCTCTCCCCTGGACGCTCGGCTGGATCAGCGAACTTCCAGAGTCGCAGCGCGATCTGGTGGTGTTGACTGCAAGCTCGGGGACGAGCCTACGCGGGATCCTCCCGCTGGTCATGCACAGCACGCCTGCTGGACGCGAATTGCGTTTGGTCGGCTCGGTAGGGTGCCTTGGTGACTCGAAGGGAATTCTTGCTACTGGCGACGACCAAGAGGCGATCGGTGAGGCCTTTGGAAATTACCTAGCTTCCGAATGGCTTGGACAAGTCCCATCGTTGCACCTTCAATCGGTAGCTCAGGAGGATCCAGGCATCAGGAGCTTCGTCGAAGCCTTGGTGTCCCGCTCAGGTTGGAATGCGGAAACCAGACCCGAGCCGACCCAACGTATGGTGCTGCGTCCGGTGCAGGGTCCTGACGGCGAACCGATCTGGCCTTTGAGCTGCCGTCGCGCGATTGCGTTGGTCAAGAAGTCTCTCGAATCGGGAATGTTCAAACTGACCGGAGCCTCGGAGGATACCGATCGGATGCAGGTGGCCAAGCATGCGATGATGATTCGCGGAATGTTGAAAAATGACGCGCCGGAACTCCAGGAGCCTTTCGGTTCGATCCCGATGTCTCAGCGCCTGTTGGATTACCGATT
>JAJTEK010000019.1 GCA_021299695.1 Pirellula sp.
CGCCCGTGAAAGCAGCCCCCGTGAAGGCAGCGCCCGTGAAAGCAGTGACCAAGAAGGCCCCCGCTTCGAAGAGCGAAGCGGCCAAAAAGACCCTCGTCAAGACGGCCGCCAAGCGGACGGCGAAGCGGGCTGAAGTGGCTTCTTCGGCACCTGCGATCGCAGTGCCCAAGAAGGTCGTCAAGACGACGGCCAAGCCTGGGATTGTCGCAGCGACCCCGGCGGCCAAGGCCCAACTGGCTGCCAGTGCCAAGTCCAACCGTGTGAAGCTTTCGAATCGTTCGAGCAACATCGCCGGACACGTATCGGCCAAGGGCAAGCGGGCGCAGGCCAAGCGGGATTCCAAGGGCCGCTAGTCGAGGCTCAGCGCAGGTAGAACGGGACGGGGGGTAGGAAGGCGTGCTGAAAAAGCAGAATCGCGCCCCCTTCCCATAGGGCGAACTTTCCTAGGTACAGGAACCCGACGTAGATCGCGATGGCCGCAAGCAAAGGGAGCCAAGCGATCCAGCGGAGGGTCCAATGGGCGTCGTTGGATTTCGCAAGGCTACAGCGCAGAGCCCAGCCGATAAGCAGTTTGGCTGGGAACATCAAGACGACGAAAAAGATCGACAGCAAGAACCACAACTGGGGTGGGATCTCTTCGATTCTCAGCAGATATAGCGGCAGTGCAAGAGCCAGAAAGAGGATATTGGCAAGTGCGTATCGCAGCGGGGTGCGACGGAAGGCAAGTCGAGCGGCCGAGCGGTCCAGGACCCCGCCGAGACGTTGTTTGGTCGATTGCCGGTAGCTCGATCCTTGGCGAGTCAACAGATCATTCCGAGCCATGTGGGTTTGGAGGGTCGGCAGATACTGGATGACCCAGGCCATGAGGATTGCACCGAGGAGTCCTAGGAGTGCCAGTCCACCTTGTTGGTCGGTTCGGACCTCGGGGGCGGCGTTGAGTGCCAAGAGGATCAGCAGGGCTGGGATGACTAGCCATATCCCTGCGCCGAGGCTGGCTTTGAACCCGAGTCGGATCAACCGCCAGAGGTGAAGTTGTTCTAGGAAGTTCCACCATCGATTCTCGGCATTGAGCCAGAAGGAGCGCGAGAAAAGGGCTTTGGCGAATCGGATCGGCTGAGGCCACAGGAAGTGGAACCAGCGGCCGCCGCGGAGGATGGCCCAAACGACCCAAAGGACCCAGAGGATCGCCAGGACTCGAGCGGCGATCCGGAGGTTGAGGGCTCTGCTGGAACCTGGTTGGATCAATTCCGAGGAGTAGCCCAGGTCGGTAATGAACCAGATCGGTAGCCAGGTCAGCAGGGTCCACAGACCGCATCGAACGAGATGTCCGGCCAGGGCGATTCCTGGGAAGCACGTGCGGATCGGCTGTCGGTTTGCGATCCTGGCTGAGCATTCGAGCATGTAGCCGAGGCTAGCGAATTGGACGACCGGAATCGTTGCCGCGAGGCTCAGGACCAGCACGAGGCTGAGGGTATTCCAAGCGAACTTGGCCAGAGCGCCGATTGCATTGAGGATCCGCAGCGGGATAGAGCGCAGGAAATTCACTGGATGGGAATTGAGTCAACGCGGGGGGGTGGGCATCAGAATCGCTACAACTGGGTATTCGTTACGACCGGTATTTTTTCGGCCCTCGAAGGATGCAATTTTAATGGAAAACCGTAAATAGTTTGCACGGTTTGGATAAGGAATTAGGATTAGGGCGTCGTTTCTAGGTAACAGTTATAGGTCGCAATCACCTTAGGTAGCTTTGATATGCATCTGAGATTCTCCTCCCTGTGCGCGTTGGTGCTCGCAGCATTTGTTTCGATTCCTGCTAGGGCTCAAGACCCTTTAGACGATGTTTATGGGCATGCTGTGCATGCTTATTTCCGCGGCGATGCGGCCACTGCACAGCAGTGGCTCAACGATGCGATTGCATCGGGGAGTCAGGATCCGCGGGCGTTTTACTTCCGAGGACTTTGCGATGCGGCCGTATCCGGAGATCCCGAGGCGGGAGTAGCGGATTTTGAGCAAGCCGCTCAGATGGAGATCGATGGCAAGCGAGTTGTCAATGTAGGAAAGGCACTTGAACGGATCCAGGGACCGGTACGCTGCCAGATCGAGGCGATCCGTCGCAAGGCGAGGTTGGCTTCTCGGGGCAAGTACCTTGAAATGCAACGATTGCGTTATGAGCAAGGGATTCGAAACGGGGCGATCAATCCAGTGTCACCTTCGGATGCACCCCCGCGGCCCGTGCCATCGATCAACGATCCATTCAGTGAGGGGGCGGATTTCAACAAGGGGCAGCCCAAGCCCATGGCAGAGCGCGTCGAACCTGCGCCTGCATCGAACGATCCGTTCGGCGACAATCCGGCTAACCCAGCACCGGCCAATCCAGCACCGGCGGCCGACGACCCGTTTGGATCGAGCGGAGCCAAGCCCAACGCGGCACCGGCCTCGGACGATCCGTTTGGCAACTAGGGTTCCCTTTAGGGGCCTTCCAGGCGGTCTTACAGAAACATGGAAAATCCACAAGCGGATTCCGACTCGGGGTCCGCTTTTTTGTTGGTTTGCTTCGAGGAAATCTTGCTCCATTATCTCTGGCGGGATCGAAAAAACCACTTCCGTGAATTTCCCCTCGGACTTACATTGCTTGGCATTGGATCAACGCTCCAGAACGATGGAGTGATGACGGAAAATCCAGGACGCAGAGCCCGGGGGGACCGGTGAGTAGTCATACGCCAGATGGGAAAGAATCAGACATAGGCGCAGCGGGGGCAGATCGACCCGAGGCGGTGCTTAGGGAGTCTGAGCGTATCGAGGATTTGAATCAGGTTCTTGGGTATTTGAACTTCTCGTCGGGCAAGAGCGATTCGAAGTTTCTCTCGGCCTTGAACCGACTTTATTTGTCGGCGCTTGATGGGGCAGACCGTTCGGTTTATGCGGGAATGCCTGCGTGGTTGAAGATCCAGCAGTGGCTACTTGAGCGTTTAGAGAGTTTGAGGGGAACCAATCCGGCCTTTGCACAGAGCGAGCAAGCCTCGCGCGTGATCGAATTGGTATGGCGATCGTTGTTGCCCGATTACTTAGACTTTCACAGCGACCTTCTTTTTCATCAGGAGCCGCAGGGGATCTTCAACAGTTTGTTTTTGGGTAGGGCCATTGAGGCGACGCTCAAGCAGGGAGGACCATGGGAGCAATTGGACCGGATCGTCGCGGGTGCGATTGGCGAGTTGAACGATTATGTGGGGTATCGTCCGGTCGCGACGCTCGAGGGTCATGACCTAGAGCCTTATGACCACGAGTGGCTCGGGCCTATACCTCTTTTCATTCGTGGAGTGGGGGTTGCTTATGGTCCATATCACGAGTTGATCGAGCGCACGTTGGTGGTATTGCAAGAGACCTCGGGATGGATTTTGAGCGCTGCGCAATTCGATTTGAATCGACTCGACGAGTTGGCCATGGATCCAAGGGCTTATGATTTTGACCATCCGGTCAATACGAGACCGAATTATTACTTTGGGCAATGGGATCCTCACAGGATCGATGGTTCGGGATATTACCGACGTTTTGTGTTGCAGCAGGTCACCGTCGATGCGTTGATGGCTCGGGTGCGCCAAGGGGGTGGATTATCGAGAGACGAGTTGCTCACTGAGGCGGCGGCGGTATTGGCAGGCACGATCTTGATGGCTTCTGGGATTTGCGGAGCGAGTCCCAACAGTATTGCATCGACGACGACGATCATGGAGTTACTCAGTCATGTTGCGGCGTACAGGGATGCGTTTTATGTCGAGTACTTACCTAAGTTGAAAGGGGTTCATGGCCAGCGTTTGGAGGCTGAGGCGAAGATTCGCAGGCAGCCTTTGGGGGGAGCAAGGCAAGAGCTCAACACGACGCTCGGTCGCTTGCGAGCCGCCCAGGTCGAGAGGATTCAGGTCGCGCGGATATTTGCAAGGATGGGCAGTGCCAATGCGGCCAAGGAGGAGGCTGACGATGTCCAGGTACCCTCGGCACGGATCCTATGTCGGATCGATTGTTTGTTGACGATTGGCAATCAGCTTTTGAGGCGAGGGCAGCTCGAGCGAGCCGCAGAGATTCCCGGTCAGATCGAGGATTTGGTTCTGCGAGGGATCGCCTGTGGGGCGTTGGTCGATCCTTGGAATATTCTCGGATTCGGCGGGAATTTTAACCGTTTTAGCAACAACGATGCATCGGTTCCCGATGATCGGGTCCATGAGCTCGTCGAGATCATGGAGATGAGTTTTGGTTTGTTGTCGCGGATTTGGCGTGAAGCCGCTGCGCGGGACCTCGAGGAGTTGTGCGATCGGACCGAGGGTCAGTTTCGCAAGTTATCCCAGTGGTGGCGTCAGTATGCGGCCCACGAGGTTTCCGAGGTGCATGCGACGGACCCGAAGGTGGCATTGGAGTCCTCTCAGCTTGTGGCTCGAGCTTTGCGTCTTTGGCATCGTGGGGGGGCAGCGGCTGGGGATCTTCGGTTTTGGACTCCCCACGCGGAGATCTTCGATTCGCCCAAGGCATATGCGTTGGTGATCGAGGCTCTTTTGGATCGAGAGGATTTTGTCGGTTCGAGGGCTTTGCTGATTCATTGGCTCAGCCAGGTGCCCAGGGTGGGTATCTCCAGTGGCACGATCGCTTATTCGGACTTTGCAAGACGATGGATGGAGAGGTTGCTTGATCCTGCGCGTCGCACGAGCACCAATGCGATAGAGACTTGGGATTCGATCGAGAAGTTCTTTGGGTATTTGGAGTCCAACGGTGAGGACTATTGGCAGGCGCCGAGTTTTCAATTGCTCAAGGGTCCTCTCAAGGGATCCTCAGGAAGAAGGGACTTGGAATCGAACCCCGAGGACGATCCCCAGGAGAATCGCTTCGGTGCGGCTTACGAAGACGTCAGTTACCACGATACGACCGACGACGGGGTCGAGGGGCCGGTCTACCAGAACGATACAGGATCCGACGAGGAGTTCATCGCTGAGTCGAAGCGGATCGGGGAGCATTTGCTGTTTCTAAGCGGTCTTGCGCACATGTGGAAACAGGTCGCCGAATCGGGGGCTTGGCTCAGCAAGGTTCGAGGACCGAGCAAGGCTTTGCCGCACCGGGCACGGATGAAGGAAGCCTTTGGCGGTTGGATCAGTTCTAGCGTATCGCAGCGAGAGGGGCTCATGCGATTGCTCGATCAGGTTCGCGGTCATTTGATTGCGACCGGGGGGACCGATGCAGACTCGATGATGCGTTACGATCGTCAAAGAGTTGCCAAGGAATCGCTCATTGAGAAGATCATCGCAACGGCCGTAGAGACCACGGATGCAAGCCGCATGCTTCTAGGGGTTCAGTTCGCGTTCTTTCAGAGCCCACAGGAGATCAAGGACAACACGACCCAAGCTTGGTGGCAGAGTCACGAATCGATTTCGCTCGACGATCGATGTGCGATCGAACTTTATGGGCATTTGATGTCCGAGCGAAGTGGTCGGGTCGCAGGGAGCTTTAAGAGGTTCATCGATGCGATCGGTGACCAGCCATTACTTTATGTTTCCTTGGCCCGTGGCGGGGACCCCAAGGAGATTGTCTTTGCGAGATCAAGGCGAAGGACATTGACCCATCTATTGACGTGGTTACCTCGGCAGGGGTTCTATTTGCTTTCGGCAGATTTGATCGCGATGGCACGGAAGATGGAGATTCAAAATCACGTAGGTGACGGCGCGGTCACAGAGTTTGACGACCTTTTTCAGATCGCGTTTAAAGCGATGGTCCGATGTGTGGTCCGGAACTCATTCGGATGGTCATGGGAATCGATTGGACTTTCCAAGGAGAAAGGGAACTCGGATTCTCCTAGCAAGGTCAAGAAGGATTTGCTCGGCGAAATCAAGTCCGTGGAGCTCGACGAGTTGGTCGATCGCAATTTGCCCGAGCCCAAGACCGATTTGCTCGTACCGCTCTTGGAGCGGCTTACCGAGGGTCTTTTAGGGCATTGGCTTTCCCATTCCAGAACGCTTCGATTGAGCGTATTGGAGTCGGTCGACAATCCGAAGCGTTGGGGCCCGCTCTCGGAGTTCATCCAGAAGTATGGGCATGGTCTCTTTACGCAGGTCTTTTTGAGTTTGCCCCATGTGCGAGCGATCTTGCATCAGGGGGTTGGCAATTGGCTCAAGCACGCGATTGTCAACCGAGACAGTCCAGAGATGCAGCCGGTCCTCGATGCGATCGAGGCCGGGGAGATCGGATTTGAAGAAGCTCGCGAGCATTTGGCCGTGGTCTTTGAGGCGATCATCGATCATTATGCCGAGTACAAGGACTACAACACCACGACGACACAATCGGACCGTGGCGAGATGCTCTACATGTTCCTGGATTTCTTGAGGCTCAGGGTACGCTACGATCGGATCAGTTGGAATCTCAAACCGGTTTTCTGGGCTCACGAGGTTCTAGTGCATGCCGGCTGCCGCGATTCGGCGATGCAATGGCGTCGAGCGTTGCACGAGCGGGTCGCTAAGGAGTCCGAGAGCTTTTTAGAGAAGCTTGCGACATTGCAGAAAAAGTATGCCATGATGATGCCCTCGGTAGCCGACCGGCTCAACGAGCGGTTCCTCAAGCCCATGACGATCGATCGGATGCGAGCGTTGATTCGGCCTTCGATGCGCCAGTTGCGAAGCAGCGAATCGCAGAAGAGTCGAGCTTTTGATCTGCTAGTTCAGGAACTTCACCTGATGATGCGGGAGCCTACAGGAGTGGGGCTTGAAGTCCCCGCCTGGTTGGTGGTTCTTCAGGAGGAAGTAGACAGGGTTTTGGACCAGGATCAAAATTCTTTAACCTCCTATCGGCTCGACCGAGCCGTACCCCTTAAGAGCCTTGCGCGAGTTAAAATCAACTCCCAATTGATGGCCAATCGAGATCGCCAAGAAGGCAACTAGAGGGAGTCCGAAGCCGATGATTGTCTTAGATCCTGGCTGCGTCTCCAGTAGCTTTGGAACTTATAGAATCTCTTGCGGTCTTCTTCGGCATACGAACCGTTGAGTTTGACGGTCCAGTAGTTGTTTAGATCGTTGAGCCTTTCGATGAGCAAATCAGGGTCGTTCGACTCCAGGGCAGTAGCGATCATCGCGCGGAAGGAATCTAGGGACTGAAATCGATTTTGTTCGGCTTTGCGAAAATTCTCCAAGGCTAGTTCTCGATTGCTCAGTTCGGATTCCAAGCGGCCCAGGAAGTCGAGCATCAATGGATCCTTGGTCTGAGCATACACATTATTGAGCGACTTGCGGATCTCCGTAGGGTCGGCGCTTTGTGACTTGTTGCTACTGGGCGTGTTCCACTCTTGAATGGCCCTCAGATCGGTATCCAAAAGGCCCGGAAGTGGTTTTTTATCGAGGGGTAGTTGGTCGATGTTCGTAGTGGACGCCCCAGTCCAAACCGAGCACAATTGGCTCAACGGGCGCTGGACTTGGAAGTCAAAAACATCCTCAATCTCGTCATTTGGTCCATTGCCATTGAGCATCAAAACGACGTACCCAAAGTACTTGTTCGCAAAGAAATGCCTATGCATGTAGCCTTGGAGTTTTGGATCGGTCGATCGCTCGGGTGCTTTGGTTTTGAACAAGTTATTGCAGTAGAGTTTGAACTTATTGAAGGTGACCATTTTGGTCATAGGCAGAAGGAGTTCCTCGGAATCAAGCATTTCGATGGGTGTTGAGGTTTCGCGATAGTACCGAATCAAAACTGCTGTGCGGTCTTCCTGGGTTACCAAGCCGATGGTTCTCCAGTCGTGGTATCCTGAGGTGATGCATTTGGTATCATCGAGAAAACCAAGGACTAGTGTGCGCAGTTGCTGCGCAAGGGCCTCAGGGGAATCGGAACGAAAGGACTTTAGTTCCTCGCGTCCTTGTTGGATTCCATCGATCATCGGACCGTAATCGAAGAGTGCCTCGATCGCGTCGTATCGGTTTGCGCTCGCTTCGTTCGTGAAAACCTTGGCCGTCTGAGACCCACAAAACATTCCCTCGATGGGGTCGATTTGCGTATCCCATCGGGCTTGATTGGACCAATCAAAATCCACCGCAAGCGACTTTTTCGGTGGGTCGACTGCGCTCGATGTGGGGGCATACACTAGGCGAAATGAATTGGACGAAGGGACTCCAATCCAACTTGCCGCCCCGAAGGCAACGAGTCCAAGAACCAGCATTCCGAGGCCAACAATCTTTGACAGCGCAGATCGTCGATGGACTCCACCAAAGTTGGTTTTCATTCCCAAGCCAGGTCGGTTCGCAAATGCAGCGAATAGAGATAGGGCAGGATCTATTTCCGAAGTGACGTGTTGTTCCTCAAAAGTCACTCGTTTGCCGCAGTTTGGGCAGTCGATACCCTTTTTGAACAATCGGATCGGTGCGCGCAGTTGTGTGCCGCAACGGCATAAGCAGTTTCGACGCATAGAAAAAACACTCGGCGGGATTGGAGGTGGGAAACTTCGCGATCACGAAGCGGATTCCGTTCCAAGACTTACCGGGTAGTCGTCTCGAACTGAGAACTGTATCTAAATGTACACGATAAAATCGGCAGAGTTCGCAAAAAATCCAAGTTAGAGTAGTATTCCTTGTGGCCCCAGTGCCGTGGGAAAAGCGAAGCTAATGCGGTTTGGTTTTCGTTCGGACCGATGTCCGGTTAGCATTTCCATGGAGTCCCTTTTCGGACTTTGAAAAGCCCAGAAGCAAATCCCAGGGTGGATGAAACGATGAAGCGAATCAAGTTTCGGTATGTGATGTTTTTATGGCTGATTCTGTTTTCCTCGGCGCACGCCGAGCTGGTGACACTCTACAGTGGAACTGGACTCCCGGCCGCTGAGCCTTGGCTGAGCTTTGGTGCCGATACGATCGGCGGTTGGTCACAAACCGCCGTGGCCGGTGGAGTGCGGTTGACGACGGATTTGCCGACGCGATCGGGATACAGCAACTACAATCCCTTCCCGTCCCCTGCGTACAAGAATCCGGCTTTTCCTGAGCTTCGCAGGTCCGATGGGTTTGAGCTATCGTTTCGCACAAGCTTGCTCTCGGAGAGCCACACGAATGCGAACCGCGCGGGTTATTCGGTGATCTTGTTAGCGGAAGATGCCAGAGGTATCGAATTGGGATTTTGGCAGAACGAGATCTGGGCTCAGAATACCGACTTTACGCATGCTGAGGGGGTGTCGATCGACACGACGATGGCTCGTGACTATCGGCTGCAGATCATCGGCGAGGAGTATCGGCTTTTTGAGGGCACCACGAGTTTGCTCTCAGGAGCTTTGCGCACCTACACCAGTCCAACTCTTCCCTACACATTGCCAAACTATGTGTACTTCGGAGACAATACAACGAGCGCAGCGGGGAGTTTTTTGCAGGGTTTTATTCGGCTCGAATCGAATTTGAGCACGGTTCCCGAGCCGTCGAGTATGCTCTTGGCGAGCGTTTTTGGTATTGGTTGTTGGGCCGCCCGCAGGATCCGCGTCAAGAGCAAGGGTCTCAGCGGGAGTGAGGTTTGATTCGATGGTGTTTTTTGTTATTTCCTGCGTCTTGCTTGCCCTGGCTCTACTGCCGCTTGCCATGTTCGTAAAGAACCTACAGGACTTCCAGAGAGCCTGCAGCGATCCTGCGATCTTGGAGCGGGCAAGCGAGCTTGCGGTGAGCGTTCTGATACCGGCTCGCAACGAGGAATCGAGCATTGGTGCAGCTCTCGATCGTTTGATCGAAAGTACGCATCGGCGATTCGAGGTGCTGGTCCTCGATGACGCTTCGGAGGATGCAACGGCTCAGATCGTCGAATCGAAATCGGAGCGTTTTCAAGCCATCGCGTTGCATCGTTCCAAGGGGCTAGCTCCGGGTTGGAATGGCAAACAAAACGCTTGTTGGCAATTGGCTCATTTGGCTCAATACGATCGGCTTTTGTTCCTCGATGCCGATGTGCGGCTTTCGCCCGAGGCGCTGGTGCGGATCGTTGCTGAGCAGGAGCATCGGGAGGCTCCATTGGTCAGTGGCTTTCCGTTTCAAGAGACCGGTAGCTTTGCGGAAAAGCTATTGATTCCAATGATGCACTATATTCTGCTCGGCTTTTTACCGATCGACCGCATGCGCAACTCGACCGATCCGGGCTTTGCAGCCGGTTGCGGGCAACTGTTTCTTGCCAAAAAAACTGACTACCTGCAAGCCGGTGGTCACAGCGCGATAGCTGGCTCGAGGCATGACGGTATCAAGCTTCCGAGGGCCTTTAGGCAAGCCGGCCTTAAGACCGACATTTTCGACGCGTCCGATCTAGCGACATGTCGGATGTACCAGAACTTGCAGCAGGTTCATCAGGGCCTACTGAAGAATGCTACCGAGGGGATTGCCAACCCCAAGCTGATCGGTCCATTTACCTTTCTTTTGCTCGGTGGTTCGGTCCTACCGATCTGTTTTTTTCTCTGGCAATTGGTTCGCTGCCTTGAGGGATCCTTGTGGAGTGGTTTGCCACTAGCGACGTTGATTATTCTGGGACTTGCATCCTTGATCAGTTGGCTCCCTAGGCTGTTAGCGCAACGCCGATTTCGTCAGTCGATGCTCGGAGCCCTTATGCACCCCTGGAGCGTTTTGTGGTTCGTGATACTGCAATGGACCGCCCTGTTTCGACAAGCCCTGCGTTTAAAGACAGCTTGGAGAGGCCGGTTGTAATCGACCCAATTGAGCGATTGGTGATTCGGTTATTTGGAGTCGTCGCGTGGTTTAAGTGTCCATGCCAAGAGTCGGTCGGTTATGTTCGGGAACCAACGGCCCATGGCGACCAAGGCTTTGCCACCGAGGCTCAAGACACGATCGCGTTTGGAGCGGACCAAGGCTTTGATAGCAAGTTCGGCGACGCGTTCGGCAGACATGCTGCCAAGAGAGCGACTCTGGGAGTCGATTCGGGTATCGACCAACGCGTCGAAAAATTCCGAACGGGTGGTACTCGGCGAGACCATCAGAACCTCGATACCCAGCGGGGAGAGTTCGACTCGGATCGACTCGGCCCAACCCCTGAGTGCGAATTTCGCAGCACAGTACTCGCTTTTGTTTGGAACGGCGCGATGGGCCAGGACCGATCCGATGTTCAGTATGGCTGGCCGCGTGCCGAGCTTGAGCAGCGGAATACAGATTCGAGTCAATTCCGCAGGTGCGAAGAAGTCGATCTCCATGACTTTCCTCAACCGATCTGTATCGGCTTGTTCGAACGGGCCGATCGCGCCTGCCCCGGCGTTGTTGACGAGAACATCCAAACCGTGCCAGTGGACCTCGCACCACTTAGCGAGTCGCACTCGATGGGCCTGGGAGGTCAGGTCTCCTTCGATAGCTGTGAGTTTTCCAGGATGATTCTGTGTCTGGAGGACCAGCCGGTCCAATCGATCTTTTCGACGCGCAGTGACTAGGACCTCGGCCCCGGCCTGCGTCAGTTGCTTGGCCATGCAAAACCCAATGCCGCTCGAGGCTCCTGTCAGAAGCACTCGAAGACCTTGAAGTCGTCGCCTAGCCATTTCTAACCGACCTTGGGACGGACGCTCAGGTCCTGAAGCGAGACTTCTGGCATGGAAGTTTGGGATTCGGCTGGCACGAACGTGGCGTTGTTAGGCAATCCTTGCCGGATCGGTTCGGGCAAGGTGCCTTTGAGGACACGCATGTCGACGCCGTTTCCTGCAAGCTTACCGGCGCAGCCGATGCTCATGCGGCAGTGGACTAGGCACAAGTCGTCTTGGTAGTGTTTCGAGAGGACCTCAGCGTGCGTGGCAAGCCAAGCGATGGTTTTGCCATCGCCGACAGGCAATCGCAGTTCGAGTTCCACGAAACTTGAGGTCAACGAATCACTCACGGCCATGGAGAGACGCTGGAGTCCGAGTCCGCTTAGGGCCGAGATGGGGATCGCATTGGGGTAGCGCTCGTGGACCAACGAAATCCGCTCGTCGGCGCCGGGGCAATCGCATTTATTGAGCACCAGCAGAGTGTCTTTTTCCTGAATATCAAGTTCCTTGAGGACTTTATATACCGACGAGATCTGCTGGAATACCGATGGGTTGCTCGCGTCGGCCACATGCATGAGCAAATCGGCTTGCCGAGCCTCTTCGAGCGTCGCTCGGAAACTTGCGATCAGGTGGTGAGGTAGATCGCGAATGAAACCGACGGTATCGCTCAGCAAGATCGGGCCCCACCCCGGTAGCATCCAACGTCGCGTGCGGGTATCGAGTGTCGCGAAGAGTTTGTCGGCAGCTTCGACCCCCGCACCTGTCAACGTGTTCATCAGAGTGCTTTTGCCGGCGTTGGTGTAACCGACGATCGAGACGCAGAAGGTTCCGTCGCGCGAGGCGACTTCCCGGGCTTTTCGCTTCTCGACTTTCGACAAATCCATCTTCAGATCATGGATTCTTTTCTCGGCCAATCGGCGGTCGACTTCCAATTGCTTTTCGCCAGGACCTCGCATCCCGACACCCATGGTCTGACGCGACAGGTGGGTCCACATCCGCTTGAGCCTCGGCAGCGAGTATTCCAACTGAGCCAACTCGACGGCTAGGCGCGCTTCGTGGGTGCGGGCGTTGGTTGCGAAGATGTCGAGAATCAATTCGGATCGATCGATGACCTTCGTGCCAAGAGATTTCTCGAGATTCCTGGTCTGGGCTGGGGTCAAGTCATTATCGAAGAGGACCACGTCGGCGCCGACGTGCTCGACAAAGTTGACCAGTTCCTCGACCTTGCCTTTACCTAGGTAGGTCGAATGATCTGGATGCTCGCGTTTTTGGAAGATGGTGCCACAGACCTCGATTCCGGCGGTGTCTGCAAGCCCCTTGAGTTCATCGAAGGGATCATCCGAGACAAAATCGTTGGGGAGCAGGAGTCTGGCAAGTACTCCTTTTTCGTTGGTCAAACTTTGGGATCGTTCGTCCGTGCGCACTAGTTTTGGGTACTCCACTGAAGGTGCAAAGGGGGATGGGGTATCGAGGAAAATCGTTCAAGCTCCGGACACTTAAGGTTCATCGCTTCTGAGCATTATACTCCATCGCTCGGGGCGCTCGGCAAGCCATCGAGAGTCCTCGAGAATCCGTGGGTTGGTCTTGGTTAGACGTTTGGAGATTCCGGTTCGTTCGCCCTTGAATGGTCCGATGCGTCAAAAATCCACATTTTCTTCCGTGGCCACCTCGGCACCCGCAGCCCTAGGGTGCCTTCAAAGGGGACTTCGAAGGCCGAAAGACCCAAGGGGAGAATTGGCTCCTTAGAGGCGGGCTCCTTGGTGGCTTGTGCCACCTCGTTCTGAGAGTCCTTGCAGTCGGTTTTCCCGTTAGCTTCTCCCCAGAGCCCTTGGTGTTCAGGTCCAGCGAAAAGCCGATGAAAATGTCGTTTTATTTTGCTTGACTTTAGTTTTCCAGTACGAATAATCCGATACAACTTAACTCAGGAACGTGGCCGGGAGCCCGTATCTGACGAATCTCACACAAAAGGTTCCAGACAGTATGAGCAATCTTTGCAAAAATGTTTTCGAAGCCATTCTCAAGTACGGTCACGATGAGGACTTCGATCCTATCGCTGATGGGAAGTTCTTGCCCACCGATGCACCGGCTGGCTCGCAAGAGAAGATCGAAGTTCTTCGACGACGTGTGGAACTCGGACAGCCCCTGTGGCACAATGACGACCGAGTCGACTACAGTGGTTTGACCGGCGCTATTCGCCCACGCGAGTAACAACAAAGAGTCAGTTCGTCCTACACATCCTAGCTGGGTCTTGGTAAAAATCCCAAAGATCCACTAAGTAGGTTGAACGATGTACAATCAAGAACCAACGAAGGCCGGGTTTGATTCCAGACTCGGCCTTCTGCTATTGTTGAATCGAGCCCTGCGCTTCGAGCTCCCCGGGCTTGAGCGCCCCGGGCTTGAGGTCCTCGGGCTTGAGGTCCCCGGGTTCTCTTGCCAATCAAGCGAATTGAGCTCTGCCAATGTCCTCCCTGAGACCCATGCAAAGGACTTGTAATGACCCAACCCCCAAGAGGAAACGGCGTTTCATCCGCCGCTGAACCAACGGCTCTGGAGTTGTTCTTGGTAGAAGGAGAATCGGCAGCGAGTGCAGTTGAACGTGTGTGCAATAGCCAATTTCAATCGGTCCTAGCGATGCAGGGCAAGCCGATGAACGCGTGGAAAGCGACGCGTGCCAAGGTCGAGTCGAACGGTTTGTTCGAACAACTGATCGCCAAACTTGGAGCCGGAATCGCAGACGATTTCGATATCGAAAGATGCCGCTTTGCAAGAATCATCCTACTCTTTGATCCCGATGCAGATGGAATTCACGGATGCTCTCTGATGCTCTGGTTTTTTTACCGCTGGATGCCACAGCTCCTCGAAGCCGATCGACTCTTGGTTGCCAACCCCCCGATCTGCGAGCTGCTCGATCGAACGACCCTCAAAAGAGCCTATCCCTCCCATCCTGTCCAACGCGACAAGATACTAGCCGAATGGAATGCTGGTTTGTCACAGGGAGACTCTGACCGCTTCGAGATGCGGCCATACCGTGGGCTTGCAAGCCTCGGGCAGGAGATCCTCTACAGCACTTGCGTATGCCCTGAGACTCGATTGCTCAGACGGCTTCGAACGCAAGACGCACTGGCTTCGTTGAAGGTCTTCGGTGCACAAAAGTAGCTGGAATCTACGCTCGAGAAGCCGCCGGATCCTTACTCACTGTGATTGTTTTGATCTTGGTCAAAAACCCAAGGCCCCCTAGGGATATCGAGCCACCATTGCTGTTTGTTTTTCGCAATCGCAAGCAGGTCCTTAGACCCGATCGGTGCGTCGGTCTGAGTCAATCGCAGCGACTTGGCTAGCGAGCCGATGATTTGCTCGGGCCGTACGCCTTGTTCTCGCCAGTAGGACAAGCGGGAATCACCATGGCGTTTGGCGAGTCGCTTGCCATCGGGGCCCACGACCAAAGGGACGTGAAGCCAACCCGGAGGTTCCCACCCTAAAGCTCGGTAGATCGCAAGTTGCCGATAGGTGCTATAGACCAGATCGTCTCCCCGAACGACGTGGTTGATCTCTTGCTCATGATCATCGACCGTCACGGCGAGTTGGTAGGCAGGTGGCCCATAATTCCGAGCGACGATAAAATCCCCGAGGGACACTTTAGCATCGAGCTGCTGTGGACCAAGATAATCGTCGATCCACTGCATGGTTCCTTGGCTGAATCGAAACCGCCAAGCGTAGCGGTGTCCTTGAGCGTCGAGTTTCGGAGCGTCCAACGCCGAACGATCAGCGCAGCGACCGGGATAGACCACCCCATCGAGGAACGATTCGTGAGGTGCCGACGAACATGCTTCGATTTGCGTGCGACTGCAGGTACAAGGATAGACGAGCTCCTGTCGCTTGAGTTGTTCGAGAGCATCGAGGTAGCGATCGGTTCGGGAGGATTGCAAGGGTGCGGTTTGATCCCAGTCGATTCCGAGCCAACGCAGGTCATCGATCGCTTGTTGGTTCGCCCAGGACTTGGTTCGGGGGGTGTCGAGGTCTTCGACCCTCAAGAGCAACTCGCCCTGAGAGCTTCGGACGTGCAACCAAGCGATCAAGAAAGTGCGTGCATTGCCCAAGTGCTGAGCTCCGGTCGGCGAAGGAGCCAACCTTCCACGGACTCGGTCGGATTGCATCGAATTAGGAATCACAACTCATCGGATTCTTCGGGCAATGGGGGCATGAGCCGCAGATCGTGCTCCACAGGCCCGAGCGATCCGGTCTGAGCGTGCATCAGAAGGAGTGTGTTGGAACGACGCTGAAGAGTCGTCGGGGCGATTTGAAGCTTGGATAATTCCGCATCGGTCCATCCGACGGCGATCCATTCATCGGGCTGCAATGGATATTTAGAGAGGATATCTTCGACCATGGCTTGGAGCTTCATCCGGTCGGGATCGGTCTCGGTGGTCTTCCAAGAAAGGGCAGATGACGCTGGGGGAACTTGGATTTGGCCATTGGCCGCATCGCCTGCACGGATCGTTCCGACCTCGGCTCGCTTGAGCTCGCCACTGGTTGCAAAACCAATCAGGACCACATCGCGCAGTGTATGGTTCGATCCATTGGTCACTTTATATCCACTGCCTTCCGGATCGATCGTCCAGGAGACCCCTCCACCGAGCGCGATGACTTCTTCGCTCTGGAGCAAGCCGGTGGTGTTTGAGAGGACGGGGAAGGCCTGGAACCCGGTCCCTTTGGAGTCGGCGATTCGATAGGGCAGGAGTTTGCCTCGGGCCGCGACGCTGCGTGAGCGATGCTGCGGCGTGGGACTCACGACCCCTTGGCCCTCGGGATAAATGACTTGGTAATTGGTCGTCAGCGAAGAATAAAGTGCATGAAACGAGGACAGAAGTGCGCGAGGGTGTCGGTTGTGTATTTCCACCAGAGCTACCGAAGTTTCGCTGCGCGAAAATCCGACGTCCAGTTGCACCGCTTTGGCAATCACGAAGACACCGGCGATGGCGATCAGCGGCGCGGCAACCCAAGCCAATTCGAGCCTTCGGATCAGTCTGAAGAACAGCCAATTGACGGGAACCAAAACGATCAGATACGCGCAGAGCCACTTGAGGATCGTGCTGAGATTCGGGACAGAGATTCCTGAGAGTTTTTTCAAGTAGTCGTTAGCTCCCTTGCTGACAATCGCGTTGCTGTTCCAAGCTCCAAAACTCGAGGGTTTCGGTGCAGCGACCTCCAGTGTGGGTTTTAGGGGATTGGCGCTTTGGGTGGTCATATCAAGATCTCTGGCCCAAAGGCGCAAACGCGTATTGAAAGTCGAACTTCGCTCAAATTCCATCGCGGATCGTCGTTCCGTCAGTCCAGAATTGTCGTTTGTAGCAACAGCGACCTGATAGACCAACTTGCGAGGGTTGTCCAGATCGGAGTTGATTTTCACATCGCGAGACGGTTTGCGCAAGACGGCATTGTGGATCAAGGCCGAGTAGGATGGCCAGTTGACGAAGGCCGAGTCGTTCATAGGAAAGCTGGTCATCACGATGCGACCTTGGCCGACCAAGCGTTCGGCGACGAGTCCCTCGAGATTTTCGATCCAGGCGCTACCCGAGTCGATTTGCCCCTGGAGGATCGGAATCGGTTTGTTGGCTTTCAATGGAATGGCTTGGTCGGCAAGATGGTAGCGCAAGCACCAGGAATCCGGATCGTTGAGCAGCAGGAGTTGGTCTTGCGAAAGTTCGCCGGACGAGGTGTTTTGGATCGGTGCATAGGGTTTGAGGAACGAGGTTTCGATCCCGGCGATTGCATCGGGACCATTGATGATGATGGTCCCTCCGAAATGGAGCCAATCGAGGATCGCATCCTGTTGGTCTTGAGGCAATATGCTAAGCGATACATCGTTCAGAACGATATGCGAGACACTGGTCATGGTAAGCAGTTGAGAAGGAATCGCTTCTGCCATCTCTTCTTCCGAGATATCGATGATTCGATGTGGCATGACTTTGAATTTCATATCCGGTTCGTACTGTGGCCAAACCACACAGTCCAAGCCTCGCCAGAAGACTTGGCGGGAAACATCTCGGCTCAATATGAGCATGTCATACTGGTACTCTTTGAGGAGCTTGAGCAGGAACCTCTCATCGAGCAATGAGGAGCCGAGTCCGCGTTGGGCGTATCGTGTGAAGATCGAGAGTTGATTGTTCAGTGGCGAATTGGTCGCGGTCTGTTCCGAAGCTGGCACGTCGGTCTGAAGGACCTTCATTTCGATGGTCTTCTCCTGGCCTTTGGTCAGCGAGACGTCGCGCTCGAACTCCAGAGCAAGACCGTCAGGCCATAGACTCGTGGCTCGATCATTGCGATCGACTTCGTAGAGCGATGCGGTGAGCGACTCATCATTTTGGTTGGCCTTAAGCTTTTGGCGGGTTTGATACCAATGCCCTGGTTTGACCGAATTTCCGACGATCTCTTTAGAGAAAGGTAGTGTTCGAAGTTCGTCGGCTACCAACCGTAGCTTTCTTTTTTGCTTCTCTTTCTCGGTGAGCTTCTCCGAGTCATCCTGGCTTGTGCAGCCACGGCACCCGGTGATCAAGACAAGAAGCAAGAGCAACCAAACCAGACGTGAGATCCGAAGCATGATGTCTAGTTCCCGAACATACAACCCCGAGCGCATTGTGGTTTGCCGCAAGTCTCCGACTCGCTTTGGCGCGCCTTGGACCCAGTACCGACGACCGGCGCTCCGATGACGCTTAGCAGTTTATCCATGCGGACCGAACCGCATTGAGGACATTCGGGCTCGGACTCCAAAGTTTTGACAAGCAGTTCCGATTCCCGTTTGCAATCCTGACAGCGGTACTCGTACAAAGGCATGATGAGATTCCCAGTGGATGGAGGTAGGACCTGAGAAGCTTAATCCTAGCGTCTCGAGGAGCCGAATTCAATTCGTGCCGATCCACCACATCGCGATGCCAAGCGCCAAGGCGATCGCACCGAGAAACGATAGCGTCCAGATCGCACTGCTGATGGCTTGTTTGCAGATCAAGTCCCATCGTTCATGGCGCGTTGCGGCCATCACCAGACTTACAGCCAGCAAGATAGGAATCGACCAAAGCAGATAGGTTAGCGATATCGCCATCGGTGGATCAAACTCCAGAGTCCAGATTGGTTAGCGAAGGCTAGAGGCCAGGGGTAGGACGAGCCCCGGTCGATAGGAGCACCGGCTCGAGGTCGATCCTCTGGGAGTCTCCCCAAAGCCCCTCAAGATCGTAGTACCGACGGTGCTCTTCGTCGAACAAATGGACGATGATCCCACCGTAGTCGATCGCGATCCATTGGCTTTCGTTGTAGCCGGACATCTTCAGACGGACTTCCCCGAGCTTCTTTAGCTCTCGGTCGATCTCTTCGGCAATCGCATGGAGCTGGCGTCGGGAGGTTCCCGTGACGATCAAAAAGCAATCGAATATGCTTGTTTGCTTGGATAAATCCAAGAGAACGATCTCCTGGCCCTTATTCTCTGCCGCGACCCGTGCGGCAACCTTTGCAGATTCAATGCTATCGGCGACTGTCTGCGAGTTGTTGGCCAACGTGGTTGGATCGGATTGTACTGTGCTCATGCGCCTTGGCAGTCGGTGTTATTCCCTGGGATCAATATTTCTCAAGCAGTCAGAATCACTGACGATGGTATTCTAAGGCCAAACGGGCGGATTGTCACGTTATAAGTTTTTCTGTCTAGCTAAGAAAGCGTCGTAATCCTCGCGAGTGTCGATCCCCCGCGGCGAGTTTGGGATGACCCCGACGGCGATTTGATGCCCAGCTTGAAGGAATCGCAACTGCTCGAGTTTCTCGATCCGCTCGAGCTCGCTCGGAGCTAACCTGTCGAGATTGACCAGGAAGTCCCTGCGATAGGCGTAGATTCCCAAGTGCTGCAAATAGGTGCTCGAACCGGATAGGGAGCCCGATTCCGACTCGGGGAACCCGTCGCGGGGATAGGGGATGACCGATCGACTGAAGTACAATGCCATTCCCGCATGGGATCGAACCACCTTGACGCATGCAGGATCTTGAAGATCTTGACGATGGCGAATCGGGGTCGCTAGCGTCCCGATCATCGCATGGGGTGCACCGGTCAAGAGTTCGATCAAAAAATCGATCGATTCTCCAGCGATCTCGGGCTCGTCTCCCTGAACATTGACAAACAAATCCACCTCGGGACGGGCCTTAGCGACCTCGGCAACGCGGTCTGTACCGCTCGGAGCCTGGGGGTCGGTCATCACCCAATCGGCCCCGACTTGCTGAGCGACTTGGGCCAGCTTTGGGTGGTCGACGGCCAGAGTCACACCACTTGCCAATCGGCTCTTCTGAGCGGCTAGGTAGGTATGGACGAGCAGGGGTTTGCCGGTCTCGGCAAGCAGCAATTTTTCAGCGAGTCTGGTCGAAGCCAACCTGGCAGGAATCACGATTTGAGCCCGCAAAGGGGAGTTGCTCGTGTGCATCGGTTAGGGCTTTGGAAGATTCGGATGTCCGAAAAGAAGAAAGAGGCTCCGGTGGGAGTTGAACCCACGCGTGGCGGATTTGCAATCCGCTGCCTTAGCCACTTGGCTACGGAGCCTTCTGTCAAAAACCGCTTAGGGAAAGCCGATTGACTTTTCTGGTTGTAGTGAATGTGCGAGCTTAGGTCAACACGAGTTCAGACGGATCGGACGGATCGGACGGATCAGACGGATCAGACGGATCAGACGGATTAGACGGATTAGACGGATTAGAGCAACAACTGCAAACAGCGTACCATTTTCAGTTTTTTTATACTTCGACCCTGCCCTGAGGGGGTACAGACCGTTAAAATTGAGCGGACTGTGGTGGCTTGGAAGCTGCCGAAAATGATTACACTTTCGATGACAACGGCCATGCGTCTATCGTTCGGACTCGAAGCCCGTCAAATACAAACCCAAAAACTGGCTCCTCGGATGATCCAGTCGATGGAGATCCTTCAGTTGCCGATCCAGGCGCTCCAAGAGCGGATCGAGCAAGAGATGGCGGAAAATCCGATGCTCGAGGTTGCCGAGCGCGACGAGAACCTGCCTGATGAAGAGCCCGAGGGGGACGAGCCGTCGCAGTCCTCGAAGACCGAGGATGAGCGTGAGTTGGTCGTTCGCGAGGATTCCTCGAACGCCGAGGATTTCGAGCGTCTTGAGAACATGGGCAATGACATGCCCGATACGTTCGACGATTTCCGTCGCTCGAGCAACCGGGTCCAAGAGGACTCCGACCGTCAGCACGACTTGATGGCCAACGCCTTGGAGCGGCCCGAGTCTCTCAATGACTATCTGCTTCATCAGCTTGCCGAGCTGGACATCGACGACGACGTCGAGAAGATCGCCGAGCGAATTATTTCTTGCTTGGACGCTCGCGACGGCGGGTATTTCCATTCTTCATTGATCGACATGTTGCCTCCGGACCACAAGCCTGAGGACATCCCCAAGGCGGAGGAGGCATTGCGGGTGGTACAGGGCTTGGAGCCGGCGGGTATCGCTGCGAAATCGCTTAGGGAATGTTTGCTGAATCAAATCTCCGATGCGACGGAGATGGCCGATAAAATGCGGATCATCATCAACAATCACCTGGATGATCTGGCGGAAAACCGCATGCTGGCCATCCAGAAGAAGACTGGCTATTCGATCGATACGATCCAAAAAGTTCGCGAAGAGCTCCATAAGCTCAACCCCAAGCCGGGTGCCTCGTTTATGGATTCTTTTGTTCCTCTGGTCACTCCCGATGTCCTCGTCGAGCAGCAAGACGATGATCAGTATGTGGTTCGACTCGTCGATGAGTATATCCCTTCTCTTCGAATCAGCGATTACTACCGTCGACGTCTGATGGACCCCAAAGCGACTGAAGAGGAAAAGGAGTTCATCAAGCGGAAGGTTGGAAGTGCGCAGTGGCTGATCGAATCGATTCAGCAGCGCCAACGCACCTTGGCTCGTGTAGCCGGAGCGATAGTCAAGCACCAGCGGAAGTTTCTCGACGAAGGTCCCGAGGCGATTATCCCGCTGAAAATGCAGCAGATTGCAGACGAGGTCGGCGTACACGTCACGACGATCTCCAGAGCCGTCGATGACAAGTGGATTCAAACGCCCCGTGGAATTTTCCCTCTGCGGAGATTCTTTGTCTTCGGTACCCAAACGGCCGACGGCGAGGATGTTGCTTACGAGACGATCCGGCTCAAGCTCCAAGAGATCATCGACAAGGAGGATAAAACCCGGCCTTGTAGCGACGACGAATTGATGGATGAGCTTCACAAGCATGGCTTGGGTGTTGCGCGACGCACCATCACCAAGTACCGAAAGAAAATGGGGATCCCAAGCTCCCGTCAGCGGCGCGACTGGTCCAAGTAGATTGGATCCGATTGGTTTGCGCGACGCGATGCATCACCTAGGGTAGATCCAATGCTCTTTGGACTGATCCCTGAAAGCCTCCTCTTGTGCCGTCCAGGACTCGGCGATCTGCTCCCAAGTCCTTCCTTGCTCGATGGCCAAGCGTTCTTTATTCGATCCAAAAAGCAGATCGATGGCGATCGGATCGGAAACAAATTCATAGATTTCGCTTCGCCAGGCAAACTTTTCAGGTGACTCATTGCGCATCTGGATCAACAGCGCCAGGGACGTTCTGACCGGAGCGTAGCTCTTTGCATCAAGCACGTGGATTTGGACACCTCCGCAATCGATACCCGCATGCTTTTGGAATGTCGGACGAAACCATACGGGGCGAAACTTCACGCCTGGTAAATCCAATTGGTTCATTCTTTGGCTCAGGCCAATCGCATCGATCCAGGGCGCACCGCAGATCTCAAACGGGCGGGTCGTTCCGCGACCTTCGCTCAAGTTTGTGCCTTCGAGCAAGCATTGGCCTGGGTAGACGATGGCCGTCTGGAGCGTCGGCATGTTTGGGGAAGGAAGGACCCAGGGGAGTTTGCACTCGTCGAAGTAGCGATCGGTTTCCCAGTTCTGACAGGCAACGATGTGGAGTTGACCAAGTTTTGCGTTTGGGTTTTGCACCGCGATGTGTTTTCGGTAGAGGCATGCAAGCTCCCCGATGGTCATCGCGTGTCGGACCGCGATGGAATGGACCCCGACGAAACTCTCAAAGCCTTCACAAACCCCAGGACCTTCGACCTGCAATCCTCCGATGGGATTGGGCCTATCGAGCACCAGTACATCGAGGCCCATCGGTAAGGCCACGTCCAAGGAGTACTTCATGGTCGCTTGGAAGGTGTAGAACCGAGTTCCGACGTCTTGTAAGTCGATTACCAAGAAGTCCAAATCTTGGAGTTGCTCAGTCGTCGGCTTGAGGCTCTCGAAGTTCTTTCCATAGAGGCTTACAACTTGAGTTTGGACCCCTTTTGCCTCCTGATCTGCAACGCCGATGAGGTCTTGTGCTTGTCCATGGAGTCCGTGTTCAGGGCCAAAGATTTTTAGGATCTGAATCTCTGGGATAGTGCCGATAGCTTCGATGCTGCTGCGTAGGTTTCGATCGATCGCTGCTGCATGGGTTACGATTCCGACTTTTTTGCCATGAAGGATTTCGCTCGATTGTGAGAGCAAAACATCCAAGCCGCTTTGTACCATCGCTTAGGCTCCTTGGGTCGTTTCCGATGGATAGGGATCTGAATCAAGGTAGATCCAGGCTGGGTACTCCACGTTCATCATGCAAAGTCCGCGCGCCGGAGCCGTTTGACTTTCCAGGGCGCGCTGTCGGGACTTGAGGCATTCTTCGAGCCAGATCGGATCGAATCGTCCTCTGCCGATTTCGACCAGTGCTCCGGTGATGTTGCGGACCATGTTGTATAGAAATCCGTCAGCTTGGATGTCGATGGTAATCTCGCGACCTGCGAGTGCATCGGTTTGGGATATTTGGAGTTTTTGGACGGTACGTATCGAGGTTTTGCGATTCGATCCCAGGGTTTCGAAGGCTTTGAAGTCGAGGGTTCCGAGCAATTTGACAGCCCCTTTTTGCATCGCTTGGACATTGAGTTCCCGAGGTATCCACCAGTGATAGCCGTTCCTCAGAGGGTCTGGGACATTGGAATTGCGAATCGTGTATCGATAACTCTTGGATAAGGCGTTACGAATCGGATCGAATCGATCGACGACTCTTTGGCAGTGAAGCACGGAGATATCGCGGGGTAGGAATCGGTTGATGGCCCGCACGAGCTTGATCGGATCGTGCTTCCAGACCGGTGTTGAGAACGCCGCGACTTGTCCTTGGGCATGGACCCCTGCATCGGTCCTGCCACTGCCATGGACGACGACATCATGGCCGATGGCTTTGAAGATGCTGCGGGCTAGGACTTCTTGGATCGCAAGTCCGTTGGGTTGGATTTGCCACCCGGCATATCGGGTCCCATCGTAGGCCAGTCTCAGGGCGTAGGTCTTGGCCGACTGCGCATCGCCTGACGTAGCGTCACCGGGAGTACTCTTATCCGGGAGATCATCGGTGCGCATCGCAACGGACTCGAAGGGTACGGATCGAGAACTCGGGAAGTTTCTCTTTGAGCGATTTGAGGATTTGCGACTTCATGTAGTCGAGTTCGCTGGCCACGACTTTGTTGGCTGCGAGGACCGTCAGTTGTCCTCGTTCGACCTTACCGACTTGGGTTTGGCTTGCGAGGTTTTGGCCGACGGCATCGGCCCATGCGTTTCGGAGCATGTCGGCCGATTGGATTGCCGAATAGCCTTTTTGTTGGATGACTTTTCTCAGGACTGCCGAGATCTTCGAGGCGCGAAAACGCGATCCACTCGATTCGGGGATTTGGCTTAGGAAGTAAGCTTCTTCTTTGTCATCCATACCGTGTGGTGGCTACTTCTTGGACTTCTTTTTGGTTGCCGTTTTTTTGGTTGCTGTTTTTTTCGTTGCTGTAGCTTTTGTTGTGGTGGTTTTCTTCTTTACGGCTTTTTTAGCTGCTTGGCTGGCCGAGCTGCTTTTGGTAGCAGCTTTCTTTGGAGTTGCTTTTTTAGCTTTGGCACTCGCACTACTTTTGGACTTGGTGGCTCCGAATACAGCCGACCAACCTTCAGCGTACTTCTCATTCGTTCCAACTCGCGTAATCGTCACCGTAATCACCTCAATGAAACACTAGTAAACTTCTTGACCCAAACCAGACTGCCATAGTCTAGCAAATAGAACGCTTATTTTCGAGGGCTGCTTGGATCGAGCCGTTGCTAGTCTGCTTTGGAGGGACTAGTTCGAAGGACGGAAGTTGCGGGGATCGCGCTTGGGTCTTGGGCCGCCAGGGCGGCCATCTGCTGGATGACGCTTGGGAGAAAGACCACTCCTGAGTAGTGGTCTGCGGGCAATTCGATGTGGTGTCCTTCGGGCAGTTTGGCCGCATCGGCGTATTTCTTGGAGCTTACCGGAGGGACGACCGTGTCGTGGGTTCCGGAGAAGAGCCAGGTCCGATCTGCTGCGGCGCGATGTGCAAGTCGCAGAGGTTCGATCGAATAGAGTGCCTCTTTGGCTTGGTCCATACTGATTCCGCTTTTGGCTAATTCCTGCCTGGTTTTGGCCGCATCGCGATCGCCGTTGGCGAGAACTCCGTAGAGATCTCCGCCGGCAAGGAGAATCATGGATCGGTGGTAGACGGCATCGAGGCCGGTGGTCGTCGCGACGACGAAACCACCGAGGCTTGTTCCTTGGATTGAAATGCGTTGCGGATCGATGCCGGGCAAAGCGCCGACGGCATCGTAAGCGCGTCGAGCATCGGCGATTCCCTGTTTGAGGCCGGCGATGAGCGTTTCGCCTTCGCTTCGCGTCGAGGTTGGGTTGCGTCGAAGTCCGTAGGAGGGGAGTTGTAGCAACAGAGCATGGACGCCTTGGTTGCTGAGTCCTCGTGCGATCATTTTGCCGACGGTCATACCGCGTCCTGATTCGTGCACCACGACGATCGCGGGGGCTCGGTCCAGTTCCTGTCCTTTCTTGGAGGCCCGATACCATTCCATGGCGACCGAGTCGTTGATGGGGTCTCCGCTAGAGACCGGGGACGGGAATCGGACGATCCGATCGATGCCGCTGCGTTTTTGTTTTTCATCGGCATCATCGATTCGAACCTGAAAGGTTTGCGGTTCCCAACACAGGCCATCTAGGCACTGCTTTGCATCCAGGGAGGCTTCTTTGGAAATTGCTAAGGCCAGGGAGTCTTTTGCCTCGAAGAGCCTTGGGGTCAAAGCGGCTGCGGACTTGGCATTGGCCTTTGGAGGATATTGCTTTTCGATTTCTTGGAGCAACGCTCCAAGGTCGAGTTTGGTGTAGGGCATTTCGGCAGCGGGCTTCGAGTGGCTTGCGTTGGCGACGTAGAGCAAGCCATCTTCGGGGACAAACAGGACGTTGTGCAGGTTCGATTCCATGGCCACTGGACGGCACATCAGTTGCATAGCCCCGGCCGTATCGATCTTGCCATATTGCTGTTCGACGCGGTTGCGAAGTTCTTGCAAACGCGAACCGGCCGAGAGGACCACGGCGTTGGGGATTCCCTGCCCGAGGAGTTCATGGGATTTTCCTGGATCGACAAACTCGATTTTCTCGGGGGTCGCTGCGACACCGACTGCGGATTTTGCTTCACCATCGGCAAAGACATAATAGTATTCGCATGTCCGAGGGCTTTGGCTCCAAAGCTGCTTGACCTCATCGAGCGAATCGCATTCCTCCATGGCTCGGCGCATCAGGGTTGCCATCGGCACTCCGTTCCATTGGCCTTCGCCCCGGCCTCCCATCTCACCGAGCGAGATTTTCTGGGCGTTCATTCCGCTGACACTGCCGATGAACCCTGCGTATCCAATGTTGGCAAAGGGTATTTGCCCTTCAGGAGCGACGATGAAGGTCGTCGCTGCGTCTTGCAATCCGATTGCGGTCATGTAGTCGAGCACACGGCCATGATAGAGCTTGCCATCGACGGTCGCATTTCCCATCAGTGCAAAACCCGAGCAGTGGAACAGTTCAGGAAAGACATTCAAGGTCTCTACGAGTTGTTCATCGAGGTCGAGCGATTTGGCCATGGCTCGAGTCTCGACCAAGTGGCGTTCGGGAATGTGGGGTTTGAGTTGGACATAAGCGCGCTCGAGGTCTTTGCGGAACCAACGGCCGTTGGCGATGGTCTGAGCAAAGCCGAAACCATAGAGGACCGAATCGATGCATCGCATCGCCTCGGTCTTGAGCAGCTGACCGTGCGCTTTGCCGATTTGCTCGGGGGATCCGTACAAGAGGGCGACGCGCTGGCCATCGATCCAGCGAAGTTCCCCATGCTCGATCTTGCGAGATTTCTGGTTCGGTTCGGTCAATCGGCTCGAGGGGGCTAGGACTTCCGTCGCGCGGCGAACGCCCCGTGCGATGGTTCTTTCGATTTCTTCTCGAGCGATTGGCTCGATGTCGTAATCGCCCCAATGGCTTTGAATCCAGTCGAGGGGGCTTTGGCCCTCAGGGCGCACAAAGACTTCCTTGTGCTCGTTGGATAGCCCGAGGGTTGCTTGCACATCGTTGATCGCAGCCTGGACGATCGCTAGCTGGCCCTCCGCACCGGCTTGGCTCAGGGTGATTCGAGCATCGTCGGTCACTAGCCAAGAGGTGGAGTCCTCGAAGGATTGTTGCGAGGTCGCTTTAGGCGCAAGAGGTTTGATTTGCTTCGAAGCCAACAGCAGGTCGGCTGCGGCACTGCCGTCGAGGAACTTGATCAACTCGAAAGGGGCTGCGATCTGCGTGGTCCCTTTGATGGTTCGTTTAAGCAACTCTTTGCTGTCGAGGTGATCCTCGGAATCGACAGAGCCTTGACCCCAAAACACCTTGCGATGCTTGGGCAGAACCACGGCCGTGAGATCTTCGGTCCGTACGATCGTCAGCGCGTATTCGGGATGCTTGAGCACCAGTTCGAAATGGGAATCCGAATGCCGAACGAGTTGAAGTTCAACTTGTTGGATTTTGTTATCGATGGGAATCGAGCCGACACCGCTGAGGGTGAACTGCGGGGTCTTGAGCTGGAGGGCTTTGAGCCACGGATCGAGTTGTGAGCCGAGTTTAGTGGCTGCGGCGGGTGTCGCATTCGATGGGTCTTGGGCTAAGGCACTCGTCGGCTCGCAGGTGATTTGCATGCCTAGGATCGAAGCGATCGCAAGGCGTTGGATCCATCGTGGTGCGAGGTGCCGTGGTGAGAGGTTCGGGGCGACCATGGAATGGAATCTCCGGGAGAAGAGGAGGGGAAAAGACGTCGGGTGAGGATAGACTGCAGATTTAATGTAACGGCTTACGAAAACCCCCCGCAACTCAGAACCGTTGGAAAATGGCAAAAAAGGGGGACTCGGTTCCTCGACCAGTTCCCAGTTTAGTTGGTTTCCATCAGTGTTTTTGCTCGCAGGATCAGCTCCTGGGCCGATTGGCGATCGGGTGCTTCGGCAATCAAACGGACCAAGGGTTCGGTATTGCTCGCCCGGAGCAGGAGCCATCGATCGGCCCAATCGAGCCGGACTCCATCGAGGGTGCTGACCGAATCGGCCTGTAGTTTGGAGCCTAACAGACCGATCGAGGCCTCGAGCTTTTCTTTGCTCAGAGTCATTTTGTCTTTGATCATCGAATAGCTGGGCAGTTGGCCTACGAGCTGCGAAATCGAACGTCCGGTGGCCGCCATGAGATCGAGGATTTGCGCCATCCCGGCGATGGAGTCTCGGACCAGTACGACGCGGGGATCAATCGGTCCGCCACTCCCCTCGCCCCCGTAGAGAGCTCCGTGCTCGAGCATGCAATCGACGACATTGGCTTCTCCGACTTTGGATCGAAAAAATGGGACTTCGTGCTTGCTGGCCAAGTCTTTGGTCATCGAGCTCGATGCGCAGTTGGTGACCAGGGGCCCACGGTGTTGCATCAAAGCGCGCAGGATGCACAGGACCGGCGTGTACTCCTCACCGATATAGGATCCATGTTCATCGAGAACGGCTAAACGGTCCGCATCGGGGTCTTGGCAAAAGCCGACGGCAAATCCACCTTGGATGACGCTCGCACCGACAGCCGAGAGGTTTTCTAGGATCGGTTCGGGTGGATGGCTAAATTGCCCATCGGGCTCATCGCCTAGGATAACAAATTCGCAGCCAAGAGCCTCGAGCAAACGGGATGCGAGGATTGAGCCTGCGCCGTGATTGCTATCGACGAGAACTTTGATTCGGCATTGTCGGATGGCTTGCGCGTCGACGGTCGCAAGGACCCGGTCCAAGTGGGCTTGGTGCGGGTCCTCGATTCGTCGGCGAGTGCCGATGCTCTGGATGGGAGCCCAAGTCGCCTTCTGGGGGGCTTCTTGGCATTGTCGGTAGGCAGCCAGGACTTGGTTGCCGAATCCGGCGGGAACGACCCGACCCTCTGGGCCAAAGAGCTTCATGCCATTGTAGGGTGGAGGATTGTGGCTTGCCGAGACCTGGATTGCACCGGCCGCCCCTGAAGCTTGTACCGCCACGCCGACACTCGGTGTGGTGGCCACGTCCAAATCGAGGCAATCGCGTCCCGAGGCGACGATAGCCGACGCGATCGCGTCGCACAGGAAAGGACCGCTGGTTCGTCCGTCCCTGGATAAGAGTACCGGTCCCGGACCTAGTTGGCTGCAAAATGCGTTGGCAAATCGGATCGCAACCTCGGGCGTTAACTCCGAGCCGATGATTCCACGGAGTCCACTGACGCTGATGATGGGTTCGGCCATGGTTGGGTTTACAAAAAGGGCTAGTTTTTCGTCGTAAAACCGAAAAACTCGAAAAGGTAGAACAATCCAGAAACCTATGAAGGTCGGAAAACTTTAGGGTATTCGGCAGAACAAGCAAAGTTGATCCAAGGGGCCCAACCCCCCCGGAGATCGTTGCTTGACACCCGATTTTCACTAACTTACCATCGGATTTGTCTTAAAAATAATAGGACTGCCGAATATTTCCAACTATGCTAGGGAATTCTCGGCAAACTTGGCGATGATAGCCGAGTTCAGCGATTCAGCAGACGTTCCTTTTTTGTTTAACCCATCACGGCTGACCTCATGGACTTAATGGGAATGATAGTGTGGTTGGTGGTCGTACTGACCCTGGCCCTATTTATCTGGATGATGGTCAAGTCCGTCAAAGAGTGGGGGGCGCTCCATGCCGTCCTGGTCTCCTTGATGTTCATCCAGGTTTGGTGTTTTCTTTTCTTTACCGCTGGGGTGGCCTCCCGCCGCAATGGTTATGTGAAGGCTTACGACACACTTCGCAAGAAGGTTGCCGATCGAGAACGAGAACTCGATCAGGTCCGCACCGGCGATAAACTCAACCCGAATCCGGACTTAGATAGCTACGTTCCGGTGACCAAGCAACTCGAACGTTTGAGTGTCGAGCGAGGTCGGGTCTGGCGAGGAGCCAACGTTACAGGCCTTGCGCAGAACGAAGCTACACTACAACTTGGAATGGTCGCGCCGGTGATTCTCAATCCGGTCGATCCGGGCGACGGTTCTGCTCCAGCGGCAGCCAACGCTCCTGCGGGAGCCCCGGCAGTCGATCTTGGAATCACCCCCCAGACGATTGTCCATGTTTTTGGAGAGTCCAGCGACCAGCGAGGTTTACTCCCATCGATTTACCTCGGTGAGTTTGTCGTCACGGAAGCCAATGCAGCGATCATCAAGATCAAGCCCACGAGTGTTCTGACTGCTGAGCAAATCGCAGCCATTGGTTCGGGCCGATTTCCTTCTTGGTCGATCTATGAACTCATGCCGCTCGATTCCCACGATGCGTTCGCTGCCGAGGGATCCAAGTCTGAGGATACCGCGATCTTCGGTCGGATGGACTTGAACGAGATCGCCAATTTACTCTCGATCGATCCAGCACTTGCGACAGCCGAACCGACCGGTTTGAGTGTCAAAGATGCGATCAAGGCTCGGGTGCTGCAGTCCTACATCAACGATGGAGCCCGTCCCCCCGAGGGGACCCCTCCCGAGCAAGTCTACGTACAAGTCGAGTTTCTTAAGGACTACACCATCGAGGTCGATGCTCAAGAACAACGCAACGCCACCGAGGGTGGTTTCTACGATCTGAGCGGACGATCCGTCGATGCTCGACTCAAGCGGGGAGAAGATGGAGCCAAGGTTTCCTTCAAGCAAGGGGACCGAATCGTGTTCGATTCGTCCACTTCCAACGAACTTGGTAAGCAGGACATCATCAAAATCGTTACACCCGTCTTTGTCCGCTCGCTGAACGATTACGAATACGCATTCCGCGAAGTTCGCCGCCAAATCACCGCCGCCTTGCAAGACGCCGTGCTGATCCAACGTGAACTTGCAGAAATGCAGAAATCTCAAGGCATCGCTGACAACCAAGTCCGCCTCGGTCAGGATGAACGGTCCAAGTTGGATAAGGATTTCGCACAGTACAAGAAAGAGCTCGATGTCATCGGAGCAGAGGCGACAAGACTTGGGGAAGCCGTCCAGACAACCCGTTCGGAAATTTCCGCGACCTTCAAGCAAATCCAAGCCTTGCGCGACCAAATCGTCATGAAGCAAAAGGCTCTGAGCGAATCGATCAATGCTCTCTCGGGCGCTACGAACCCTTAAACTGCCGAGTTACCAAGATCGCACGAAGCGGGCCTGTGCCGAATTGCATCCATCGCTCTGGCCTGCTATGCTCGGTTCACTTGAATTCACGCGAAGCGTTTTGTTCATCTGGGGTTCTCCCTAGGGGCTTTCTGCTTCGCACCCACCTGAGTCCATCCCCACCAAGAACGTCTGAGGAATGTCCCATGAGTGAAGCTTCCAAGCCCCATGCACAAGCCGGCCAACCCAAAGCACCAGCGAGCGACCGCAGCGCCTTGGGACGCCGAGCCTTCCTAGCGACCGCCGGAGTCGCAGTGTCGGCCGTGAGCCAATTGACGGCCAAGAGCTATGCCAGAGTCATCGGAGCCAACGACCGACTCGGAGTCGGACTCATCGGCGGCGGAGTCATCGGCAAAGCCCACATGGGAGTCATCAACAATCTCAAGGAAAAAAACAACCTGCACCCGGTGTGCGTGGCCGACTGTTGGAAATCCAGAGCTGAGGAGGCCAAGGCCACCATTCAGGCCGACCACGCAGAGACCGATTACCGCAAACTGCTCGAACATAAGGACATCGATTACGTCGTTGTGGCAACCCCAGAGCATTGGCACTGGACCATGACCATCGATGCGATGGAAGCCGGCAAAGCTGTCTACTGCGAAAAGCCGCTGACCCACACCATTCCAGAAGCACAAGCCGTCGTCAAGAAGCAAAAAGAAACCAAACGACCGGTCCAAGTCGGCGTGCAGGCCATGTCCGACGACAGCTACATCTCGGCGGGCAAAGCCATCCAAGAGGGAATGATCGGAAAGGTTCTCCAAGCTCAGATCGAATACGTCCGCAGGTATAGCAAGGGAGCGGGGCCTTGGCGGGAACCAGACTTGGTTGCTCAGCACAAAGACAAGCCTGCCGACCTGGATTGGAACGCTTGGCTCGGGACGGCCCCGAAGATCGATTGGAATCCAAACCATTACTTCGAGTGGCGCTGCTATTCGGCTTACTCTGGCGGTATCTGCACCGACCTATTCATCCACCGAATCACGCGCATCATGAAGGCTTGCAATCTGCTCTATCCCCGCCGTGTCGTCGGTATGGGCGGCATTTGGCAATGGCCAGATGGACGCGATCTGCCTGACAATATCGAGATGATCTGCGAGTACCCCCGAGGCATGACGGTCTACGTCCTTGGAACCATGGGCAACCGTGTCCGTGTCGACCATTTGATCCGGGGGTATGACGGGACGCTCTTTTTCAACAACGACGGTTGGATCGCAAAAGACCCCGATGGAAAGGTCCTCGGACAGCACAAAAAGACAGGTGGCGAAGACCAAAACTTGCACCATACCAATCTGCACAACCATCTTCGAAACGGTGAACCACTCAACTGCCCAATCGAACTCGGTCTCGCCGGTGTCGTCGCCGTCAATATGGCCAACGAAAGCTGGCGGACCAACCGAATGATGGGTTGGGATCGCAAGCTCGAGAAGATGGTTCCAGCCGACCTTCTGAACGAGGGCCACCAACCAGAGGCCTAGCGAACCTTTGGTCGATGACCAGCCGAGTCGTTCCGATTTGCCTGCGATGATTCAGGTTTTTGAGGATGCGTTTTTCACCAGTAACGTTAAAATCGAGTTTCGGTCCGACTCGATTTTATATCGAAAGAAAACGCTCAGGATATGTCAGAAGACTATTACAAAACGCTGGGTTTAAGCCGCACGGCCAGCCCCGATGAAATTGCTAAAGCCTACAGGAGTCTTGCGCGCAAGTACCATCCTGATCTGAATCCCGATGACGCGAAGGCCAAGCAGCAGTTCCAGCGGGTCCAAGTTGCCTACGACACGCTCCACGATGCGGAGAAACGCAAGCTCTACGATCAATACGGAGAAGGGTACGAAGCGTACCGAAATGGACCCTTCGGTGGATCCCAAAGTGGCCCTTCCGGGTTCGACTTCCGTGAAGCCTTCGGAAACTCCGAAGGCTTCCAGTTCTTCGATTTCTTCCAAGGTGCCGGTCCTGGTGCTCAAGCCACCGGCGAGTCCGCACGATCCCGTTCCAGGTCGCGGCGATCAAGCTCCTCGCCCGACTCCTCGTCGAGGTACTCTCCGCAATCCCCATCGACCTCGCCAGGTGATGTCACCGCTGAAATTTCCGTCCCACTGCGCATTATCGTCGAAGGGGGCGAGGTCCAATTCAAACTCAATCGCGGGAATGGCCAAACCGAGGATCTCAGCGTCAAGATCCCGAGCGATGTTGCACCCGGAAAAAAGATCCGTCTGCGCGGACTCGGAGATCCAATACGCGGTGGCTCCAACGGCGACTTGATCCTCACGATCCAAATGCAACCCCATCACGCAGTGAGGATCAACGGCAACAATATCGAACTGAAACTTCCAATCACCCTGTCCGAAGCGGTCTATGGGGCAAAAATCGATGTGCCCGCCCTCAGAGGGGACGTGACCATCCGCATTCCGATCATGTGCGATAGCGGAAAACGCCTACGGGTCAAAGGTCAGGGTCTCAGAGGGCCCGACGGACTTCGCGGAGATCTGATCGTCGAACCCTTGATTCAATTACCCGAAGAAATCCCCGAAGGCCTCGAGCCGAATATCAAGGAATTCGAAAAGGGCTACAAGACGAATCTGCGCGACGGCATCCGTTGGTAAAGGCAATGACCTTGAATATCCTTCTTGCAAACGATGATGGAATCCACGCCCCAGGTCTCCGAGCCTTGCGCATCGCACTCGAATCCTTGGGACGCGTCACGGTCGTCGCACCGGCGACCGAACAAAGCGGTGTCGGACACTCGATCACTTATTTGTCCCCGTTGACCTGCAAACAGATCTTCGACGGCGAGATCTTTCGGGGCTGGGCTGTCGAAGGCTCACCGGCAGACTGCGTAAAACTGGGACTTACCGAATTGGCTCCCAAGCCCACCGAGTTGATCGTCAGCGGAATCAACGGGGGACTCAATGCCGGTATCAATGTCCTCTATTCAGGTACCGTCGCAGCGGCTATCGAGGGAGCCTTTTTTCGCATCCCAAGCATCGCCGTTTCGCTCGAGGAAGACCCGCATGCGGATTTCGAAGCCGCCGGTTCTATCGCAGTCCAACTGATCCGGAAAATTCTCGAATACCAAGGTTTTTCGCCTGAACTCTACAACATCAACATCTCCACCCAAGCGACCCGAGACTACCGCGCTGGGAAAATGCCTCACATCCATAAGGTCCCCATGGGAGTCGAACGCTACGGAGACCATTACGTCAAACGCCAAGATCCCAAGGGTCGAAACTACTATTGGTCGACCAACGATCCACCACCGAAACCCACCGAACACGAAACCGATCTGATGGCCCTCGCATCGGGCGGGGTGACCATCACTCCCCTCCAATTCGACATGACCAAACGCTCCCAATTGGAAACCATGAAGGACTGGAATCTCTCCCTGGGATCCGAGGGCACTTAGTCCCCAACGATGGCATTCCAACAATGACCCAACACCCTAGTGTGATCCTCGAAAACAAACGGGTCGGCTTGTTGGGCAAGCTCGGGGCGATGACCCGCAAGGAAGCTTGCCAATGGCTTAAGCAACATCGCGCAGCGGTCGCAGAGAAACTCGCCGGCGAATTGGACTTGGTCGTTATCGGAGCCGATGAACTCCCCGACGAGGACATCCAAGCCATGCTCCATCCGAGCCTGCGAGAACGGATCCGCTTGGGCACCACAATCCTGATCCACGAACACGATCTGTGGACAAGCCTCGGGTTGCTCGACGACCCATCGCAAAAACAACTCTATACCCCAGCGATGGTCGCGAGCCTTATCAAGACACGTGTCAGCGCCGTGCGACGTTGGCATCGGATCGGTCTGCTACCGAGTATCAAAGTCGCCCACAAACTTCCTTATTTTGATTTTGAACAAGTCCAATGCGCCAAGCAAATCGCATCTTGGACCAATCAAGGGGCCAAAGTCACCGACCTGAAAAAACAACTCGATGACTTCGGTAGTCGGATCGCTAACCGTAGCTTGATCGATCTAGATATCCGAATCGATGGTCGACGCATCTTGCTTTACGAAGATGGACAATGGGTCGGTTCGCATGGGCAGTTGCATTTTGATTTCGACGAATCTGCGGATGACTCGGACCCATCCAGTTCGCCCAATATCCTAGTGATGAATTCCAATGCGACGACCGCAGCGTTGGTCGGACCACGCCAAACCTCAGACCTAGGGCCCTGGACCCGCGAGGCGATGCTCGTTGCAGCTGAGGAACTCGAAGACGCAGGACGCATCGACGAGGCCATCGAATGGCATCGCGTGATTTTGGCCAAGTACGGGCCAAGCGCAGAGATCGTGTTTGGACTAGGGGAATTGCTTCTAAGAGCAGGCCAGGTCCAAGCGGCCCGAGAGCGATTTTACAATGCCATCGAGATCGACGAAGACTTCGTCGAGGCCCGCGCGAGCCTAGGCTGTGTGCTCGCCGAAACCGGGCAGATCGATTTGGCGATCGCAGCGTATGAGGGGGCATTGGCCAAGGACGACCATTACCCGGACGTTCATTACCATCTAGCAAGATCTCTCGACGAAATCGGTCGATCCGACGACGCGACCAAGTATTGGTTGCGGTTTCTACAGCTTTCGCCCCAAAGCCCCTGGGCCGACGAAGCCCTCGAGCGATTAGGACGAATTTAGTTCGCCCCCCTAGCTTGGACATCGGACAAGATTGACGCGCTGCTGGCCCTGGTTGGCTCACTTGTGATTAACCCCGTGAACCGCCTAGGCGCAAGCGAGCTGTAGATTTAGTGCGCGCGTTTCGGCGATGATGAAAAACTCAGGGACTGTCCCCGCGAAAAACTCAGGGACTGTCCCCACGAACTCAAAAGGGACTGTCCCCGCGAAAAACTCAGGGACTGTCCCTAAGCTAGTTAGGGAAACGACCGCGATGATTTGAGCGGTCGGTGGTGGATTCAAGCGATGATTCCACCCAAAAGAAGGGTTTAGAACCAATTCAGGCGACTTTTCTACCGCCCCGGCGCGCACTGCTTGCGCTTAGCCACTCCGGCCCTTCAAAAGAAATCCGTCAGAGGTCCCTCAACACCCTTCTCGCTCCCCAACGGGACTACCATCTAATCCGTCTCGGGACGAATCCCAACCGGCTTGGGAGAACTCGCGGGATAAACCGCCGTGGAAAAGTTTCCGCGGGATAGCCTATTGGGCCTGGGTGCCCTCTGGGCCTGATGCTCTGCCTGATTCGGATGCTCTTTCATCCGAAGAGTCCCGCTGCGCATCCGAAACAGGCTTGCATCCAGCCCGATAGCGATACATCTCGCCAAACTCTCGGGCTTGTTGAAGCACTAGTTCAGGCCCCAAACTGTTC
>JAJTEK010000020.1:0-23602 GCA_021299695.1 Pirellula sp.
ACGGCCCGAATGGCCAGAAACCCATCTGCTCGCAGGACGTATCGCCGAAGGCCAAGGCAACAAATCCCGCGCGATTCGGGCTTACAACTACGCCATCCAGTACGGCCACAACGATCTCGATACCTTCGAACGGTTAATCAACCTGCTCTACCAGCAAGGACTAATTACCGATGCTCGGGTTGCCATCGAACGCCTAGGAAACCGCGCATTCGCATCCCAATCTATCAACGCTATCACGCTGGAAATAGAAAGGGAAAGCCCCCAAGACCAACTCGCTATCGCTCAACGCGGTACCGAAATCCGACCCACCGATCCCATGGCATGGATCTGGCTCGGCCAAATCCTCGAACTCCAATCCAAAAATCTCGAACCGCAACTCCGCAGAGAACAGGTCGCCAAAGCCGAATCGATGCTCGACAAAGCCGCACAATTGGCAAAACCAGAAGACCTTCGGATCGCCACGGCACGCTTCAACTTCTATCAATCATCCAACAACAAACAAGGGCAACTCGACGTCCTCAACCAAATCCAACAAAACCAAAAACTCGATCCCGCCGTGCAAGCGGTCGCTATAGGCCAAATCTACGAAGCCCTCGGCCAAATCCAAAATGCCATCGACGAATACCGAAAAGCCATCTCTTTGGGTGCAAACGACCTAGAACTCCAAAACCGAATTGCCCAGGTATTGGTCAAAGAAAACCGACTCGAAGAAGCCATCGCTTGCCTTACGGAGACCCTCGAAAGGCACCCCCAGGACGCCTCGACCCGACGTCGACTCGCTACACTCCTGGCAAATCGAAGCTTCGACGAAGACTCGGAAAACGTCGCCTCGCTCCTCTCACCCAACACCCAATCCAACACCCCCGAAGACCTGCGGCTCCAAGTCATCTTATTGAGCCAAAAAAACAACCTCGCTAGCCTCCAAAAAGCCCAAATCCTCCTAGAACGCATCGTTGAACTACCAGGCGTGCGAACCGACGAAGACCACTTTCAACTCGCTTCGCTCTACATGAGAAGCTCCCGTTTTTTAAATGCTACCCCAGGCAGAGAAATCGAAGCGATCCAAACCAACGAGGCCGCAGGGCGACTCCTCAAACTCGTCGCCTCTGGGCCGTCCCCAAAACCCGAAAACATCTACACCTACGCCAATTACCCCATCGATCAAGCCAAAAACTCCTACTAGAAGCCTACAAACTCGACAAAAGGGCAGGGACCAACTACATCCGATCGATCCTCTTGACCGATGACTCCGCGACTCGAAATAACGCCATTCGCTTTCTTATGGATCGATTGAAATCCGAAGGCTCCAATGAATCGGCAATCCTGCTGTCGCTCCTGGTCCGAGATGGAGATACCGATGAGCAACTCATGACCCAAGCCCAAGCCCAACTCGTCAACTACAGTGTCGCACAACAAGACGACCGAAAACTCCTCCAGTCCCTGGCTGATCTTTGGGTCTGGCGAGGAAATGAATCCCAAGCCATCGAGACTTTCCGAAGAATTGTCCAAAATCGGCCCAACGATGCCGTTGCTCTGAACAACCTTGCCATGCTCCTTGCCGATGCTCCCAACGGCACCCAAGAAGCAATGCAATGCATCGACCGAGCAATCGCCTTGATCGGCCCCAACCCATCCCTCCTAGACTCCAAAGCGTATGTCCTGCTCAGATCAAAAAAACCCAACGACGCGATCGCCCTCCTGAACTCCCTTCGATCCAAAAGTGACTCCCCCTCGGTTCGATTCCATCTCTACCAAGCTTACATGCAATCCAACGCAAACGACCTTGCCCAAGAAATACTCCCGACAATCGACACGAAAACCCTACGGAAAATCCCACTGACACAAGCCGATCAACAGGAACTCGAAAAACTCGAAAAGTTCCTCTCGCCAGCCCCGTAACTCGACAGTCCCCTAACCACCCCTCAACAAGCCCATCATCTCAACCCAGATTACTGCGCCGTACTACTCGATCCATGAGGCGAGGCCCCTATACGCATCCCCTCGGGCAAAGGCCTCGCTGCACATAAACAACCCTCCCGGTAAAGCAACTCCTTGAGCTTGCGAAACTGCCCAAAACTCTCCGGATACACCCAAACCGTCACCGTCGTGTGATTCGATCGAACCGCGTCAAGCTCCGATCGCAATCGCCCCCTAGGACCCAAACTCTCCTCAATCGACTCTCGGATCACCTCGGCCGTTGGCTCAAGCTCGAATCGCTCAAGCTCGACCATCTTACCCATCGCCGCTACCCGACCATCACTCATGAGCCCACTCTTGGAAATCAATCGGTAACGCATCAAAAAACCATCGATCGGCCCGAGCACATCCTCGAACTTGTCCCGCTGCGAATTCCGCGATGCACTCGATCTGGCATTGATCTTGAGCTGCTCGATCAGACTGTCCCATGGGATCACACTCAATCGCTCATCGCGTATCATCACATGCAACTCCTTGCCAAATACCGTCTTGGCCATCGGAGTCGGTAAATGCTGCAATGCGATGACCGTCTTTTGCACCTCAGGCAACTCGCCCTGCTGTCGCTCAAGCTCCCCGAGTTGCTTTTCAAGCTCTGCGGCTTGGGCCTCCTGCTCGAATCCCCTCTGGGCTTGACTGTCGAGCTGCTCGAGTCGCTTGTGAATCTCCTGCTCAAGATGCGTCTTGCGATCCACCAACGTCATTCGCTCGGCATTCCGATAAGCCGTCTCGACCTCGTAACGATGAAGTTGCTCGACCTGCGCGGCAAGATCGCGATCGAGATTCTCCGCCTCTACCGACGGGGCTGCCAAATCGTCGATCTTCTCGCGAACCTCCTCGCGCGCCAGTGTCCGAGCCGCCGTGTACCCCTTAGCACTGACAATCACCACCAAAATGATCATGATCCCAACGAGATTGGCAATCGTGTCCATGAAGGAGTCCTCGCCAACGGCAAACTGTTCCTCATCGCGATTTGATCTTGCCATCAATCTTCTACCCCATTATCTGCGGTTCTTCGGTGTCGTCAGCGGTTGAACCTTGATGATCACTCCACTGCCTTCCAACAAACGCTGCATGCGCAACAAACTCTGCTCGGCATCGGCAGCCGCCTGCACACTCAACGAGGGAACCCAATACCCCCCCGGCAAAGACAGTCCCCAAGATTCGACCCGGTCACGGATCGATTCCTGAAGCTCCGCCGAAGCCGCCTGTGGACCTTGCTCAAGCGAAATCTCCGCGTCGTACTTCCAGTCCTGCCCCTCGCTGCACATGAACCAACGGTCCTGCAGCACAATCATCCGGATGGGACGTGACACCGGAGTCGATCGGTTGTCCATTCGGCTAGTCGCCCAGTCCTTGCCCGCCGTCAAACTGATCGGCTTAAGTTCGCTATCCGCACCAGATGTCTTCTTCGATTCACCCGACGATGCACTCGCCGATGCACCCGCCGATGCACGTGAACCAGGAAAACTCTCGCTCGCCTGCTGCTTGATCGCCTGCTCTTGCATCGCCTGCTGCATCTGCTCGTCCTGCGGAGACTGCTCAAGACTCGCAGCCCCACCCGAAGACCCCGACGTCGAACCTGAAAATCGATTCGCCGAAGATCGCGCACCACCACTCGTAGGACTCATGCTACCCTCGACCTCGGATCCACCGCCCTCGGATCCCCCACCCTCGGATCCCTCTGCCCCAGATCCCTCTGCCCCAGTTCCCTCTACCCCGGACCGTTCTCGGCGGGAACCATCTCGGCCGGAACCATCTCCTTGGGCTCTCCAAGTTTCGGCCTGAACCGACGATCCTAAACCCGAGCCCTCAGAACCAAGCTCCTTTCCCGCCGGCATACTCCCACTCGAGATACGATTGGAATCCGAACGACCAAGAGAACTTGCCGGCAATTGCTCGATCATCTCCCAACGGCGATCTTGCCCCATTCCAGAATCCTTGCCCACCTGCGATCCTCGGGCTATGGCCTCCGAGCGATTCGCCCCCCGAGCCAACTCCGCATCGATCGAATCCCAAGTCTCTTCGGTTTTGGTGGCAAACGGATTGCGAGAGTACCTTGCAGGCAACGCAGCAACGAGTGATCTTTGGCGATCTTTCGCTACACCCAAGGCCCGAACCAAATCGGTCTTCAACTCGGGAATCCCCTCAGGAAACGCTAACTCCATCTGAGCGTCGATCAACTCATAACCAAATTGATCATCCCAGCCTGACATGGCAGAACGCGCCAAGGCATAACTCGCGATCCCCTCGGGCCGAACCAACAAAAGAGGGTAGGGGGGGATCGTGATTCCATAGATCGCATCGCGAGACTGATAAGCATTCCTCAAAACCCGCAAAGCCGCATCGAGCGGATTGCCTGGCCCATGCGGTGGCCCAAGGTCCTCGATGCTGACCAAGACTCCCTCGGGTTGGATCACCACCCCTTGCGCTGTGCACTCAAGGTACACAGGTCGGCGCGTCGTGCGATTGGCCCCCTCATAAGGAATGATCGAAAACGCAGGTGTCTGGTCCTTGCGCTCTGCGATCGCTTCGGCAAGCCTGAGCTTTTGCTTCTCGATCTGATCCTTGAGCTCCTGGATCCTCGCAGGATCATTCGCCTTGAGCTCGGAGGATTCCTGCATATCTTCGAGCTTCTCCAATCGAGCTTGGGCCTCGAGAAGATCCTTCTCAAGCCGCTCGATATGGTCCTCGGCACGGGCAAGTTCACTCCGCCGCAAATCGATCTGCTTGCTGACCTGCTGACGCCTGGCTTGAAGCTCCTCGGAGATAGAAACCAAGTAATCCGATCGCTCCTTGGCCTGCTCGATCGCCTCGGTCAACTCGCTTTGCACCTGATTCCTCGCCGAGGCTCGCGAGTTGGTCACATTGATCACCAACAGCAAAACCAACGCGCCGATCACACACAGCAATACCGCCAGGAATGGAAAGGTCGACGGTGCATAATCGTTTCCACGCCGCGATCGTTTGCTCATCCCGCTTTTCTTATCGTTGGGGAATCAAGCTTCAAAACCACCGCATCGCTCGTGCCCTCAGCGTCGTGTCCCGTGGGACTCCCGGGCCAAATCCCATCCTCGAATACTCCAACCGCTAAATCTCCAGACGCCGAGATTCCATCCGCCGAGATGCCATCCGCCGGGGAATCCGTGCTCCTGGCCTGACGCCTTCGGACCGCCTGCCTCGAAATATGTCCAGATCGCTCCAACTGCGTGCTCAAGACCATCACGGCCTCGGTCAAACTCAATGCCGCTTCCTGAAACCGATCAAACTCGGTCATCCGCTCAAGGGTCGCTTGGATCGGTTGCTGCATGGCTTGAACCAACTGCGTCGAATCCAATAACTTTTGCAAAAGCTCAGCATTCCGACTGACCTCCTGCTGCTGGCGAAGTGCCAAACGGGATTGCTCGGATAAAGTCGTCTGCCATTGCTGCAACCGCCCGTCGATCTGTTGAGCTCCCTCAATTTGCAATACAGACAATTGACTCAAGCACTCTCGCATCGAATCGCGGTGCTCGGCCAAAGTCCCAGCCAATGCCCTTTGAATCGTACCCAACGAACTTTCCGTAGCCCTAGCACTCATCGAAGACCACTCCGATTGAGCTTGGCCAATCGACTCTCGCCACAAGTGCGCTTGCTGCTGCACCAAAACCTGCATCGAATCGATCAGACGGTTGGCAACTAGCTTCAACGACGCCTCAACGTCCCGCGTATCGCTATGCTCCTGATCCGATAGACAGCGATGCATCGCCGATGCGGCTCCTTGGTCCATCCTCCCCAGAAAGTCCTGCTCTGCACGCTGAACAAAAAACTGCATAAACATCGCGATCATGGTCAAAACCAAGCCCACCGCTGTGGTGTCAAATGCGACGTACAAACCACTGGTCAGTCCATTCATCGCCTCTTGAGAACCGCTCGCAAGTGCCTGGGCATCCATCTGTCCGAGCGTGTCGGAAATCCCAATCACAGTCCCCAAAAAACCCAGCATTGGCATCGCCCAACAATGAATGCGAACCATCGCATAACTCGAATGCAACGCCTCTGCGTCGCGATCCGCAAAACTCTCTAGATCTTCGTCCAATCGGACCGTCGATCGCCGCTCGACCTGTCGCATCAAAAGATGCCCAAGCCGTTTTCCATACCATGACCTTGCGATCTGGTCCTTTTGAAGCTTCCACAACGCTTGCAGCGATGTCGCGCGGCGATACCCATCCATCGCCGGCTCAATATCCCACTCGGCACGATGATCCACCCACTCGTCAAGCACCAATTCGAGCGCATGGACCAAGCGCCGCTGACGACCAAGCACCCATAACTTCTGAACCAAATAAACCGCCGCTGTCGCGAATAACCACGCCGAAGCGATGGCAACCCAATGGCAAAACGCATACCGTATCACCAAAGGATGACGAAACGGGGGAAGCAAAATCACAAAGTAAAACAGACAACACATCGCCGATCCGACCACAATCGCCGGCAAAAGCGGTATCTCAAAAGCCTGCTCTGCTCGCCTCTTTGACTTGGTCAACATCCCTGATCTTCCTTCTTCCAGGACCCGTTGAGCCCGCAAGTGTTCCAACATCACCACAGATACACTCCGAGTCCCAACCCAACCTTGTACCAAGTTTCACACCATGGACTCAATCCCAAGTCGCAGCGAATGCAAGCATTGAATGACGCAAGCGAGCCTCTTGAGGACTCGCTTGCTCGACTTCTTTCGCTTCAGTCCGATGCCGCTGGCTATCGGTTGATCGCAAACCCGAAGGTCAACCCTGGCATCACCACTTGCTGGCTGGTCTCGTGGTTGTTGCCCTGGTCCAACGCCGCACCCCGCCAAATGCCCTGGCCAAAGTAAACCATCTGGAATCCAACCCGCAGATCAAGATGCTTGGTCGCACTGAAAGCACCCTCGGCCCGAAGATCGAAACCAACCGGCGTTTCGTTGTTCCTGCGAGAGAAATAAGACGTCCCAACGTGGTTGCCATCGAAAATGGGCTCGTCACCGATCGCCACGTCCACAGGATACGTCGTGGTCGTCACATACCGAGTCGTTTCCTGCGACTGGAAAGTATGACCTGCGAAAACCTTGAATTCGTTCGACAGCGTCCAACGACGGATTTTCCGGAAGTATCGAAATCCAAGCTGGCCTAGAACCATGTCGTTGCGTGTCTGAACAATGTCGTTGGTGTACACCTCACCCGCGAAATCCTGCGTAGGATCAAAAGGGTCCACCACAAGGTCCGTCAGATAGTTGTCGCTTCGCGCCGTGTCGAGGAACTTCACATAACGCAATCCGATCAGCGGTTCGAGCATCCCACCGTATCGATAAGGCTCCAGCCGCCAAGTTTTATTGGCCTCAAAACTCGAGAAGTTCGCTACATTGATGCTCTGTACGACATCATAAGTCCGCTCGAGCGTGTACGGATCGTTGTCAAACACCGTAGGTCGGAAAAACGGTACATCCGCATCGTCTTCCACTTCCGAATCGGTAAATCCATTGAGCCGCAATTGCTCGTACCCATGGTAAACATTCGGACCCGTCACGACCTGGTAGGAGAACGCCCATCCGCTCTCGCGTCGGTTCATCCAACCAAAGTCCCAGCGATTGCCCCAAGTGCTGTCCATCAGGTACGTCGATCCATTGACCTCCGGTCGGGTCATCCCGGTGTACACCCGATCATAGGTCAAATACAGCCCGTGAGGAGCTCGCTGGCGAGGAGATAAATCCTCGACATCCTGAAGCTGCATCGGTGCAAATAATTGCCAATCTGGATCGAAATCCACAGGTTCCGAAAACGGGTGATACCCACTGTCGGCATACCCCAACTGCCCAGCCATGGCAGCCGCTGTGATCACAAAAGTTCGCAAAGTTCGTTGCAAAATTGACATGGTCGATTCCCCACCCGTTCCTCGAAATTCCATCACCCGGACTCCACGGTACCAAGCGAACTAGATTCGGTATGTGCTGGTTTATCGGAACTGCCATGCCGTCGAATTGAGTCGGTTTAGGTAAAGCGTATCGAAAAATCGGGCCAGAACTCAATTACCGATCAGCGCTAATATGCCAGCATTGACGCCCCTTTGCCCCGCAAATTCGCTACATTCTCCAGCTTGGTGCCCCCAAGCCCGTTTTTGAACCAAAACCGCTCCATGCGTGCCATTTGGCCCGTTGCTACAGTGGTAGACAAAAAGGCAACCACAGACCCGATTTTTTTTCGGACCGCCCACCGGATGCCTCCATCGACCAAAGCCAACCTAAAAGAACCACCGAGATTACGACCTTGGACACCATCCCCAACCCACCCATCCCCAATCCTCCAGCCGATTTCAACCCTCCCAAACATCCGGCTAGCAAACCGCACGCCCTCCCCGCAGACGCCCGAGCCGCCCAAGGAATGTGGTTGATGATCGGATCGCTAGCGATCTTCTTCTTTTCAAGCATCCTTCTGTACGTGATCTACATCGCCATGAGGGTCGGATCCGATCGGGCTATCACCCAAAGAATGGTCCTCCCCTGGAGCTTCATCCCCTCGACCCTTCTGCTCATCGGAGTGTCGGTCTGCTTGGAATGGGCCTACCGCGCGGCAAAAAAAGACCGTCTGGCCACCGTCAAACAAATGACCATCGGAGCCTGCGCCATGGGGGTCGCGTTCCTCTTTATCCAGTCCGACGGCATGAAACGCCTACTCGACGGACTTGCCGACGCCCCAACCCGAAACGAAAGCGCCTACGGCTATACCTTTATCCTGGTCTTCCTCCACGCCGCACACGTCGTCGGCGGCGCGATCGGACTCTGGTGGACGGCTCGGAATGCACTGGCCAACCGCTACGACCACGAACGAAACATCGGACTCAAAGTCTGCACCCTCTACTGGCATTTCCTCGACGTCGTCTGGGTACTGCTTCTCGTAAGCTTCTGGATCGCTCTGGTCTTGGTCAACGCCAAAGCCCCCTAGTATCTAGCAATTGACCTTACGCACGCTACTGACAATCCTCAACGATAGGGTCAGACACGAAACGAAATGGGGAGAAAAGAAAAAGAGCGTTGCAGGCTCAATTGTTTCCAACCGGCCCGCACCCGCTCACGTGCTCGATAAGAGTTGACTCATCGGCGACTGAATGATCCCTAGCAAAGTTATGCCCCCAAGGAGCATGGGGTCGCATTCGAAAACTTTCAGATTTTCGAATCGGCTCTCTTGCCTTTCGCAAGCCGGCCTTGCAACCCCTATTTCTCGATCCTGACCTCAACCTGCAACTGCAGACGCTCCGAAGCGACAGAAACATCCTCGGGATCGATCTGAATCCATACCCCGATCGATCGGAAATCCGAACGTGCCAACGGGCTTGCCGAACGCATCTGCGAGGCGCCGACGACCCGATCGATCCGGCGGACCCTCCCACGAATCGTCCGCGAAAGCGATGAGGATTTCATCTCGGCGATTTGGCCAAGGCGAACTTGTCCCACGTCGGATTCATGGACCTCGGCCAAACAGGACATCTGGCTCAAGTCGGCCATCTCGATCAAAGGCAGCACCGAGGCTCGCTCTCCAGCAACTCCATGAACCTGAAGCACTGTACCGGATCCAGGAGCTAGCACAGCAGCTTGGCCCAACTGAAACCTTATTAACTCGATCTGCTTTTCAAGCGGCCGATAACCCGGATTCTCCGCGAGTTGCTCGCGAGCCTCCCTGGCCTCGCGAACCACAGCTTGTGCCTGAGCGACCAGCAACTCGGCCGATTGAATCGATTGATTCGCTCCCTGCAACGCCCGCTCGTATTCGACCTCTGCGGCCATTTTCTGATTCCGCTTGGCCTCAACCTCCAAACTGCCGACGGCACCCCGCAACCGAGGATTGCTCCGGATCGCTTCGAGCCCCCGGATTTGCTCGCCGAGCGACTCAAGAAGCTCCGATTGCTTACCGACAAGCTCCAGAGTCGATCTTGCCTGGGTTTGGATCTGCTCGGCAGACCGAAGTTTCCATTGGGCCATCTCAAGTCCCTGATCGGCCTGACGCAACGCCGTCTGATGCATCGAGACCGCGTCGGCGAGCTTTAGCTCGGCAATCTGCAATTCGAGCTTTCGAAGCCCCGCGCTCTCGAGGACCACAAGCTCTTGACCACCTTCGACAAGAGCCCCCGGCTCGACGCGCACCCCCTGGATCCTGTCCCCAGGAACAGCCGACAACTTGAGAATCCCACCCGTAGGCTGCAATCGGCCTTGCGCGACAATACTCCCAGAGGTATCCTTGGTCGCTGAACCTTGAGGAAAAGGTCCACCTTGAACTCCCCTCGGGACCGCATTCAAAAGGATCATCAAACCCAAGAGCCCACAAAAGATCCTTCGCACCCCCAGCACCCCAGAGTGCGACATTACCAACGATCGATTCGAAATAAAATGGCGAGTGATCATGCCGTCAAACAACACGTTGGAAAAAACTTTGGATGTCCCGAGTCGAAGGTGAAATAAGCACAGAATCAAAACGAAAAAATCAGCGAATCGAATAAAAACTCAACTAGCCTAGTCCGAGTCCTCTGTGCTCAAACCATTATGCCAGAAAGATTACCAGGAATTCCCAAATCCATGGATGGCCTTCAACGATGATTCCTACCAATAGCCTCAGAGCCACTCAGTTCGACCCGGCAACCCGCTCCAAGATTTCCCTCGGTCAAACCCCCTCGATCCGCGCAGAGGCCCTAAGCCACTACTTCGGCTCAGGAGAGCTTCGCAAACAAGTCCTCTTCGAGAACCATCTGACGGTTTACCCCGGCGAAATTATCATCATGACCGGCCCGAGCGGCTCAGGCAAAACCACCCTCTTGACCCTCCTCGGGGCACTTCGAAGCGTCCAACAAGGAAATCTCGAGGTCCTCGGCCAAGCCCTCGAGGGTGCCAGCCCCAAAGCCATGGAACAGTTTCGGCGCCAAGTCGGTTTTATCTTCCAAGCCCATAATCTCTTCGATTCCCTCAACGCTACACAGAACGTTCGTATGGCCATCGAACTGTGCTACCCCCACCGGTCCGCACACGAACAAACACTTGCCGCAGAAGAAATCCTCCGAGCCGTCGGCCTGGAAAACCGATTGCACCACCGACCAAAACAACTCTCAGGTGGACAAAAACAACGCGTCGCAATCGCTCGCGGACTGGTCCACCAACCACGATTGGTCCTGGCCGACGAACCGACGGCCGCCCTCGATGAACAAAGCGGTCGAACCGTTGTCGAACTGCTCCAAAAACTCGCCCGAGAAAAACAAACCACCATCGTCATCGTCACCCATGATAACCGAATCCTCGACGTGGCCGACCGTATACTGACCCTCGTCGATGGCTCGATTCGAAGCGATGCACTGGTCAAAGAAGCAGCAATCATCACCCAAATGCTCGCCAAATGCAAAGTCTTCGAACGCGTCACCCCAAGAACCCTCACCCGCGTTGCCGACGAATTCAACATCGAAAACTACGCACCAGGAGACCAAATCATCCGCCAAGGTGACCCCGGCGATCGCTTCTACTTGATCCGCCAAGGCAAAGCCTTAGTCCGAAAAGGGAACCCCGAAGTCCCAATCGCCGAACTGGCCGAGGGAGATTTCTTCGGCGAAATGGCCCTGCTCTCAGGCCAACCACGCAACGCAAGCGTCTGGGCAAAGGAAGCTTGCCTCCTGTACTCGCTCCATCAAGACCGCTTCAATGCGGCTCTCGCCGAATCGGTCAGCATGGAAGCCGAAGTCCGCGAAGCCTACTTCGATCGGCAATAAAGGTTCGTTCATCGCATCGGAATTCGTCGTACTCGTACTCAGCGAAGCGGTACTCAGCGAAGCGGTACTCGTACTCGATGGCTGTTAGAACCGTGGCCAGTACGAGTACCGCTTCGCTGAGTACGAGTGCGAGCACGAGAAGAAGCACGAACAAAGTGGTGCACCTAATTCGCCACCGGTGTTTTCCTGATTTCGAATCGTCCTCTCCGACCCCATCGCTGTCCACGGCGAACGCCCCGTGAAAACACCCGTCGCATTAGCTTAAATTATCCTGTCGTGCTCTTTATCGTTTTTCCTGGATTAATTTGGGGAGCTGCCGAAACTTTCTTCTTTCCTTTCAATCGTCGGTGAGTTAAAATCGCGTGAATACCGGATCCTCTTCCTACCGGAAATCTAATCGGTTTGTTTTGTTTTTCATTTTTTTGATTTGAGGGTTTTACTATGTCCAAGCGTGTGGTTAAGCACCAGAAAGGGTTCACTCTCGTTGAACTCTTGGTCGTCATCGCGATCATTGGCATCCTCGTAGGATTGCTCTTGCCAGCAGTCCAAGCTGCCCGCGAAGCAGCTCGCCGGATGCAATGCCAGAACAATCTCAAACAATTGGGATTGGCAGCACACAACTTTGAGTCCAGTGTCAAACGCTATCCACCAGGATACGTCGGGGCCAACAACATCGCTTGGGGCGGTAGCCTCGCAGGCATCCAACTCGACCGCCGGACCTACATCGGTCACTTGGTCTTCCTGTTCCCACACCTGGAAATCAACCAGCTCTACGGCCAATGGGAAGTCAAACGCCAAATCGCTGCCGACTCGGATGCTAATACGGTGACTTCAACCGCAGAAAAGCTCCGGTACATTTTCTGGGGCAACGCTCCAGCATGCTGGAACGAAGCGCAGTACAGAATCTCCTCGTTCCTGTGCCCAAGCGATGATCCTTACTCGAACGTCGCCGCCGGCAACGCGACGGGTGTCATCCTGGCAACCTTCAACAACGGAACCCTGCTCAGCGTCGGTTACTCCGAAACCAATCCGACAAACCTCGGTCGCACCAACTACCTCGGTAGCTCCGGACGTTTCGGTCAATCCGGAATCGCCTTCTACGACCAATACAAGGGTATCTTCTTCAACAACTCGAAGACCAAACACGGCAACATCACCGACGGTACCTCCAATACCTTCATGTTCGGCGAAGTCACCGGCGGTTTCGCAGACCCCATCAAGGGAACCGGTCGAAACCGTTCCCACGCTTGGGTCAGCGGACCTCAAGTCACCGAGTTCCACGATCCCTGGTACGGAACCCAAAACGGCAAGTACTGGTACACCTTCGACAGCAACCACACCGGCATGATCCACTTCGGCTTGGCCGACGGTTCGGTTCGACCTGTCATGCGAAGCATGGATTACGTCGCATTCCAAAACATGTCCTCGATGGCCGAAGGTGTTGTCAACAGAACGGAAGAACAGTAATGTCTCGATTCCTGATACTCAGTTTGCTTTCACTAGGTTTCCTCGTCGGTTGTGGCTCCAACGGCACAACCGTCACCGCCCCAGAGAAGTTCTCCGCTCCCGGTGAACTCGAAGTCCTCGGTGGTCCATCCGATGCCGGAACTTCGGCCGGTACAGCACCGAAGATCAAACCACCACCCGGGCAATAGATTTAAATCCGATCCTACGACGGATGTAAATCCGTCCTAGATTCCAAACCCCAAACCCCTCGCTTGCTTTGCAATCGAGGGGTTTTTTTATGCTCAAGAGCCTTAGAGTCTCACCCGATCGACTCAGAAACCGCTATCGCACTACCCATCGACTCGAAACTCGCCCGCTGAGCGACCACAATACGATCCCGACGACACCCCAAACCTACCAAAACATCCGCGACCCTAGGGGATATCACCAACCATCGTACGGCGTCGGACTCAGCACCTAACAACACCCATGCGGCCCTCGCTAGGTTGCTGCTAGTGGCTGTGACCCACACACTCAAACCTAACCGAGCTTCATGCACGATCTTAGATCGTATCGCTTCGATGTCTTGCCAATCCAACACCGCACGCTGCTCATACACATCCACACTCTGCAGTTGCTCGACCCCTGATACGAGCCCCTCTCTGAGAATCTCACTCCCCTCGGCGGTGCCTACCAATAACACGCGCTTTCCAAATGCCTGAGGCATCCACTCCGATAAGAGTGCTTCGGCCCCCTGATCTCCTTGGGGCACCCAATCGGAACGTAAACCGAAGGCTCTCAACGCCTCATCGGTCGCACCCCCGACACTCGCAATGAGCACCCTAGAGAGCTTTCTGGAATCTCCCCCAAGCTCAAAGAGCCGCTCCATGAAATACTTCACCCCATGGCGGCTTGAAAATACAATCCAATCGATCCGCTCAAGCCCATCGATCGCGTCATCAATCCCATCGGTTTCAGCACGCGATATCTCCATGGCAGGTCGGATCCATACCGTGACTCCAAGCGGTCGTAGCACATCGGCTAACCGCTGGGCTTGCGACTCAGGACTCGTGACGATCGCTGTGATCGGTTTGCTTGGCAATGGCGTCGTTGACTTGGACTTCAATCGCACAACCGGACCCACTATGCATATGACTGGAGCTGTGAATCGCGGATTCCTACGGAGAGTTTCCGCCAAACTCCCTAGGGGACACTCTAAAACTTCCTGATCCGGCCAACTGCACCTTCGAACCATGGCAACTGGTGTGCTCATCGATTTGCCTGCTGCAATCAATTTCTGACTCCAACTCGAGGCCGATCCGATCGCCATGTACAAAACCAACGTCCCCGGAAAGCGAGCCAACGCCTCCCAGTCCAAATGGTCCTCAGCCTCCGATTCACCGTCATGATTTTGCAATTGGGCCGCAAGAATCGCGACCCCGGAACTCCAGTCGCGATGCGTAAGAGGTATTCCCGTATAAGCACTCACGGCAAGCGCAGCGGTCAACCCTGGTACGATCCGATAGGCAATACCCTCGGCCTCGAGCCTCTCGACCTCCTCGGCTGTCCTTGCAAAAACTGCCGTGTCCCCACCCTTGAGACGAACGACCCTCTGACCGTCCCGAGCTGCCTTGACGATCAAATCATCGATCTGAGGTTGGGTCCATGCCCCACCATTACCTCGCTTACCCACACAAATTCTCTCGCAGTCGGCAGGAGCAAACTCTAAAATCTGCTCATTGATCAACCCATCGTAGAGGATCACTTGGGCTTGCTCGATCGCACGCTGAGCCCCAAGCGTCAGCAAATCCGGATCCCCCGGACCGGCTCCCACCAAGTACACTCGACTACTCATCGTATCAAGCCAATCCTATGTCGCGCCGAAGCCCATAATCCTGGACTCACCACAATCGTAGAGCCCTCGGCAGATAGTCTACTGTCTGCCGACACTCCTAGCAGGGGATCGCCTCCAAAACCCCTCAGGGCTTTGCTCGCGGGTCAGAGTTTTCTCATGCATTCGCCACACCCGAGCAGCTTCCTGCGAATCCTCAATTCCTGGCGGATACTGACTCATCCTCGAGAATGGCAACGGCAGACTGCTTTGACCCTCAAGCGTATTCATTGCCGCATCCTTGTCCCATCCGACCGAATGCAAAACAAAGTCCCGAACCCAACCCTCCGGAAGTGGCTCATTGGGGATCTCGAAACGGACGGCCATTTCGTCGCCCGGCCCCATGACGACGAGCAAGTCGTCATTGAAAACCAATAACGGCTCGACATCCCCATACCGTGTGAACTTGCCACGCAAAGGAGGCCAGGCCGCTTGTTCCGATACGGTCTGATAATCGTACCAATGGGGCTCATGCCGCGTCCGAGGCAACTCCCTACTAAATCCCCGGTATCGCAAATCGGCAGACTCCAGCGATAGCCATTTCAACGAGACCTCTCTGAGCGAATTAGGGTCTTTCGACGCTAGGACCATCGGACGCTGAGGGTTGTCCAAATCGCTGATCGGAATCGATGAACCATACCCCAAGCGAATCTGATCCCAATAGATCTGGCTCGAATGGGCCAATCGTATCCGATGGTCTTGGCTCGAAAACAATCCATCCAGCGGCACGACAATCGTCTTGGGCTTTCCACCAGGAAATCCCGCAAACGGAACCGTCTGGCGAAATTCACCAGCCTCATCGACCGTCCAGAGCGACAACGGCTCGGGCAACTCCAAATCCTTGTTTTGATCCATGTGGATGTTCAAAGACGTATCGGTCGGATAGATCCAGCCAGTGAGTATCAACTGCGCCGAGCGGGTCGTATCGATCGCTCCGAAATCGATCTCTAAATAGCTCGGCTCGACCAACCCCTGCTTGTATTGTTTTTCAAAAGCAATCGCATAAACCCCATCGGTGTTTTGCACCTCAGAGATCCAATCCCTTCCCCGCGAATCCTTGGCCGACAATGGCCCCTGGGTTGCTCTATACCCCCAAAGACTCGGCTCCGCAATCGACCCAGGGCCAACTTTCTCATTCGAAAACCACTGACTCTCAGCAGGATGATCAACCGCCAATAACGCCAGATGGTCAAAGTAGGCCGACTCCCAGAGCTCCTCGGTGATTCGCAACTCGTAGTAGCCATCCTTGGGCTTTAACAAAGTACCATCGACCTTTAGATATTCCCATCGACGATCCGCAAGCACCTTGCCCTTGGCCACCTGCAAACCCAACGGCGCGTTCCAAAGCAAGTCGGTTGCCAACACCCATCGAGTGCCATCCCAACCATAGAGAAATGGACACGAACCGATCAAAACCTGCTTCTCCTCCAAGACCTCGTTGGACCTAGGATCGATGATGCCTTGGGTCAAACCATTGACGAAGATCGTTCGAAGCGAATACGCTTCGCTCTGCCCCAAACCGAAGTGGACCGAATCGTCTTCGATGATCCTGGCCTGGTACCCAAACGGTCCGAAAAGCTCCATCGTCGAGCCCACCGCATATTGGTTGTTACGGCCACCACCATTGGGGTCCGAAATCCCCTTGACCCGATAAATCAAATGCCGATTTTCGGGCCGAGACTCAGATACAAATAACTTGGGCTTTCCACCCTCAATGCTGATCGCTTCGAGCCAACCGTCCGAATCGATGTCCCCAATACTGATCCCAGGGAGTGTCGCTTGAGGGCTTGCAAACTCCGACCAAGAGACCACCGAAAAACTCCCATCCCCCTGGTTCAAGCACAAGCGTACTCCGCTGGCGGTACTGGCCAAAACGTCGATTCTCGCATCGTTATTCCAATCCCCCGTGACGATCCTTGCAGGCTCCTTGCACAGACCGCTTTGCCGCACAAACCGCACCGCTGCGGTCTTGTAATCAGTAGCTGTCAAAATCGATCTCGATTCGCAATCAGCCCCCCCAAGGACCAAATCCCAAGAGTAATCATTGTTCAACTCCGCGATAGCCAACGATCCTGCCGGCCCAAACGAAGACTTACCCGATTTACCATCCGAATCGAAGAACTCCCGAAAACGAAATTGACCATGCTGGATGTTTTCCAAGACGCCTAGACCATCCTCGAACGATACGACAATGTCCAAATCCACATCCCGGTCGATGTCGGCTACGGCCAGGCTCAAGGCCTTTCGCGACGGATCGCCAAGTGTGCTAAAGCCGCTGGCCTCCTGAAACATCCGGCTCCCGAGATTCTCCCTGAGAACCAGTTTGCCTTCCGCAATAATCACCAAATCTAAGTCTCCATCGGATTCCCAATCGATCGGCGATACCGCCGTGACTCCCTTAAGGTCCGACAACCCTACCGATTCATCCATCAGGTTCCACGTCGGCTTGCCATCCTGGATCGGACCGATGGAAACCAGGTGGATGCCTTGCTGTCCATACAACAACAAATCCCTGATCGTCTCATGCCGCACGGAAGCCTGAAGCTGCTTCTGAGGATCCATCGTTTCGGCCAGCCTCGGCGCAGGGGTCCCGCGGTGGGCGTCTACCGAAAAGAAATCCGCAGCGAGCAAGCCATCGATAGGGCAGGGGAGTCGAAGCCTCGCTAACTCGTTCCAAGCCCCCTTCAAGTCCGCTCGCCCCAAGAGCAATTCCGCTTGCGTCCAAACCAGGACCTCGGCTCGAGTATCGACATCCCAGTCATAAAACCTAACCCCTTGGATCCCCTCGACTTGGCTCCCCGGAACGTCCAAGAGGAAACTCGAAACCGGCTCAACTTTAATTTTGGCCTCTTGCGCATTTCGCTCCTGAAGCAACGCCTGAAGGTCTCTTAGATCCAGAAACGCCAATTCATTGACGTCAATGCTCCGAGCGTCGACCAAACTCCCTTCGGTCGCTTTGGCCTCGCCAACCCAACCGATAAGGATCGACATCGCGCCATCGAGATCCTGCTTGCCCACCTCCAAGGCTCGTCGCAAATCTCCAAGATCCTTCGGCCTTCGCTCCATCTTCCACTTCCACTCGAAAGGTTCGAGCAGCTTCGCAAGAGGCTCGACATAGTCAAGCACCGACGGGTCCTTCAACTGAACGAGCCGCTGCACAAGCAAACACAACAAGTAGATATTCCTCGGGTTGGCCTCGTGAGCACTCCGAAGCGGTCCGACAGTCTTTTGAAGCACTTCGGGCTCGATGGCACTCATCGCTTCAGCGGAATTGTTGTACTGCGTCGCCAAAAACGCATTTCCAGGAAACTGCTCAACAAACCGCTCGAGCTTCTTGAGCAAACTGGCTTGCTCTTCATCGGCAATGATCGGATTGGCCGCCGCGAGCACCGCAATCCATCGCGAATCCCTCAAGACACTCAGTTGGCATGCAATCGGATCCTCAGGAGCCATTCGCATATACTCGGAAATCGCACCCGAGCATTGCTCGAAGAGTCCAGGCAAACGACTCCGGATCCCCTCGACATCGTTGGTCGGGTCCTGCGCTAAGTCGATGTTGTATTTGACGTTCGCCAACGAGGCAATCGCGCGATTCCGCAATACCGATAGGCTCCGATCCTTTTCCCCCAACTCGTCATAGACGGCTAACGCTTGCTCGTACTGAACATTCTCGAGCAAGGAAGCTGCCCGAACAAGTTTCTCGAATCGACTGGCTTGCCCAAACCCGCCGGAATCCCCCCCGCCGGAATCCCCCTTGCTTCCTCCCCCACCCAAGAAACCCGCTCGAGGGTTGCTCAACAAAAAGTACAGCCCCATCGCAGCGCCCAGGAGCATCAAACCCAGAACACCTATCCACCACCGAGAGGAACGTTGTCTTGCCACGTGAAAAGCAACCCGAAGAGACTAAGGTTCTAAAACCTTGATTCTATACCGTATCGGGCGATGAGTGGACCAGAAGGACCGGTTCGAGGATCGTTTTGACCTCCGGAAAGGAATAATACAAGTCCTGCTCACTTTGTCCTTCCATCGCTCCGAAAACCGCCAAGTACTTGAGCCGATCGAAGTACGCAAACTCCGACCATGCGTCGGCATCGACTCGGCATCCTTGAATGTCGATCACGATCAAATTCCCAAGCTGACCAAGCTCCGAGAGAAAATCCAAATCGATCGTAGTGTTCCGAACCACCGCCACGAAAATCCGCTCACGCCGCTTGCCACTGAGCCTTCGAATCAAGGGAATCGATCCCCGGGATCGCTCGCGATCGCCCGAAGACTCAAGGTGGATGAAATTCTCAAACCGACTCGCAATCACCCGATGGACCTTTCTGCCATCGGCCGTCTGCTCACCAGTCGGTTCGATCCTGAAATTCATTTCCTTGGTAGATCGGTTGGACAAAACCGTCGCGATCACCCCCACAAAAGATAGGAGCATCAAGGCCAACGAAAACTGATGAAGCCCGGAAAAAATAACGTCATTATAAGCCGTCAACGCAGAGCAAACAAATGCAAACGCCGAAGCCCCTCCGGCGAAAAGAACCACATAGCGGCTAAGGCTGTTTTTTCGACGAAGTGAATTCGGCAACGCGATAACGCCTCAGACTACATGACCATCGTGATCGGACGCAAAGGAATACAAAGCAACGGCAGACTCAACGTCAACCATCCCAAGACCTGTCGAAACAGACCCAAGCTCACCTCGTCGTTGCGGCTCGGCGGATGCCGGATCCCCATCAATGTCACAAGAACCAACATCAAGACAAACAATCCTTGCCCAAAAACCAAAATACTGAAAACGACATAGGCGATGCAGGCAAAATACGCCAACTTCGAAAACACATGCGAGCCCCTACCCATCAAACCGAAAATCACATGCCCTCCATCGAGTTGGCTTATCGGGATCATGTTCAATCCGGTGACCAACAAACCAACCCAAGCGGCCATGAGCAACGGATTCATGTCGATGTTTTGAATCCCCGAGACCCAAGCTGTACTCCCGCCAATCCACTCAAAAGGGGACTTTGGCGGTGGCGTTAGTGTCACGGCCGATGTCTCTTGAAGGACCGCCTGCAAACCCTGAATAATCAGAGGCTGTCCGAACGTATAGGCAGGTACCCCCCCAGACCTCATCGGTAAATCAACCAGCAATCCAGCCACCGCCACAGGTATCGCAACCAAAAGCCCAGCCAACGGACCAGCGATCCCGATGTCGAAAATCTGCTTGCGATCAGCTTGCTTTCCATCCATCAATATCACCGCTCCACAGGTCCCAATCGGACTGATCGGAAACGGAATGAAAAGCGGAGGCGTCGAACGTATCCCATAGAGCTTCGTGGCGATGTAGTGACCCAACTCATGGGCTCCTAAAATCGCCGTCAGCGCCAAGGAGAACAACAAACCCGGAAACCAATTGGACAAAACACTTCGGCGAACATCGAACAAAGATCCATCGTAAAATGCCGCCTCGATCGCTTCGACCGGCGACCACATCGTCAGACCCGCCCAGGTCATCGAAACGACCGATGCGACCAACAGAACAATCGGAAGCTTCCAGCGGCGTATCCAAGGCACCCCCTGCGAGGCGGCCCGCTGAGGATCATGCGACGGACCCAAACCCGCCTCGAAGCCCCCCGAAGATCGGGAATGACTCTCAAAAGGTTCGAGCGCCTGATAGGCCCCTTCGGCCAACTGCACCGGATCCTGAGAATAACCCCGGCCCTCAGATGAACTTTCTCTTGCCATGGTTGTACTAATCCGAACGCTTCCGTTTGCTCAAAGCACCTAAAATCCAACGCCGCGCGACGACGGCCATGTAAGTCGCCAAAGAACTCTCGCCACGAAAAGTTCGGATCAACTCAAACCCATTCGAACGGACCTCACGAAAAAATCCCTCCGCCAACTCCTCACGCAACGACAATGTTCGGTCCTGCCCCGATACACCCGCAAATGCCAGCGTCTCATCGACCACATCCATCACCAATCCAGCAAAACGATCGCAAAAAATCGCCCAAGCTTGCGAACTTCCCTCCACACAGTCCTTGATCAGTCCTCGATCCAATTCGGATAGGGCCACAGGTAACTCCAAGTCCTCTTCGAGGTGCAAGCAAAATAAAGGAACAATCTCTGGCTCGGGCCACCACCGAATCCGACGAAAATCTGACCCGTTAACACCCGTTAGGGAACCGAAGAACTCAATTTTAGACCAGAAATGGCCGACAGCAAGCTACTTAAGGTTGCTTGACAGTCAGAACAGACCTGCCTAGGATGCCTGCGAGGCGTCCGACAAAAGGACCTTTCGTCTCGTTTCGCTTACTGTTTATCTTGGAATTTTAAGCTGGAAAGTTGCTCGGAACCATGACTCACATTGTGACTCAACCTTGCGTAGGCTGCCGATACACCGATTGCGTAGTGGTCTGCCCAGTCGAATGCTTTTACGAAGGCACTGACATGCTCTACATCCATCCGGATGAATGCATCGATTGCGAAGCCTGCGTTGCCGAATGCCCCGTCGAGGCCATCTTTCACGAAGATAACGTACCGGCCGAATGGAAAAGCTACATCGAACTCAACGCCAAAATGGCCGTAACATCCAAAGTGATCACCGAAAAGAAAAAACCCTTGGCCGAGTCCTAAGCCTCCGGCGACTCTCAAGACACGAATTCGGCTAAGCTCTTTCGGTCCTCCAGGAATTATTGTGGCTAATCGATTCATGCTTTTCGAGTACGAGTACGAGTACCGCGATGCTGAATACGAGAAAACCAAGAATTGATCCACTAAAATCCCCGAATATCCCCTTTCTCAAGAACTTCGGCGATCGCAACCTGAGCAGGGGCGTACCTACGCACCTGCCACTCCAAAAACGACGGTAGCACACCAAGCTCCGTGTTCTGCTCAAGCTCCACAGCAAATAAACTACCCGTCGGTGCGCCCTTGGCCCAAGCATGCAACAGATTCGTCAATTCCGCCCTGTGGCTCTCCCACATCGCGTAAGGCGGACAGCAAATGACCACCCAAGGAACCGTATTGGCCCCTAACTCGGCAAACTTGCCCCCATGGGACTCTAACCCATCGGCCAACGATTCCGACCAACGAATCACATCCTGATCCAACACATCCACCTGGGCAGCTATCCCCAAATCCTCAGAAATCTTCCGGATTACCCTCGCTCCAGGCTTGAGAATCTCCCAAACCCACGCATGCTCGGCCCCCCTCGAGATCGACTCGAAAGCCAATACGCCCGAACCCCCAAAAAGGTCGAACGCTAGCCGATTCTCAAGCGTACCACCCAGAAGATTCATCACCGCCTCGCGCGTCCGATCCTTCATCGGCCTTGTCCGCGGATCGCACGCAAACTCAAACCGACGCGACCGTAAATGCCCTGCGATGATCCTCAATGTGATCGTTTCATGGTCCGCTTTTTTCATGGAAATCCCATACCCTTATGCTTCTCTTCGCCATCCGTTCTGCAACCCATAAGACCCTCGAATCCATGAGCCTCCTGAGAAGACCCACAATCCTCATCGCCAACGGAATCCTACTCCTTTTGGCAACCCTGGCCCCAGTGTGGTCCCAATTGACCGACCCGTCCAGCCCTACGGCACTCCCAGGAGGCTCGGTCCTCTCAGGCAAAAACCCACTTGCCAAAGGCCAAGGAGCAGCAAGCCCCTCGAACTCCAACCTGACCCCAGAGCAACGACAAGCCCGACAAAAGGCCAAACGCGACGCCGAACTCAAAGCCGAAGAACTCCGCATGACCACCTTCGGGGTCATACCCCCCTCAGACAACTCCCCACTGGCTGTCTCGTTCCGAAAAGCCTCCGATAACCTCCGCCAAACAATCGCAGATTTCACCCTGGCCCACGTACGAATCCAACACCGTCTCAAGGAGGAACTTCCCAACGGCGTTCGCGAAAAATGGCTCGAGAAACTCAAAGAATCAAACGACGCTCTGATCGCTTACCGATCCGCAGCAGCCGATCTCTACGCAAGCGACCCGACTCAGTATGCCGGCGTCGGCTCAATGCTCAAAGAAATGCTCATCGATGACGGCCGAACCGATCGCCTCGACCACTGGATCGATCCTGCCAAAAAAATCCTCGATGCCAAAACCCTCGTCGACGATGATGTCCTCCTCTACGCCGGATACGCTGGCTTCTTCGAAGGCGATTTCGATCTGGTGCGACGGGCTTGGGCCGATCTCCAATCGGCCCAAAAACTCGGCCCCCAGGAATCGATCATGCTCTCGAAAATCGACGAAATCGAAAAATCCTGGGCCGACGAACTCCTCCGACGACAAGAAGACAAAACCAAAAACAATCCCCAAGTCCGTGTCCTGACCACCAAAGGGGAAATCATCGTCGAACTCTTCGAAGACGACGCCCCCGAATCGGTAGCCAACTTCATCTACCTAGTCGAACAAGGATACTACACCCGCAAACCCTTCTTCTTTGTCAAAGAACACCTCCTGGCTCAAACCGGCTGCGAAAAAGGGGACGGCAAAGGCAACGCAGGATACGGAATCAAACCCGAATTCGACCTCCC
>JAJTEK010000020.1:23607-59907 GCA_021299695.1 Pirellula sp.
GCCGATGAACGAAACGCCGTCTTCGGAAGAGTCGTCTCCGGAATCGAAATCCCAGGTCTGCTCAAAATCGTCGACCTTACCGATGAAGAAACCCGAAAAGATCCAAACGTCCGACCCGATACCATCATCCGCGCCGAAGTCATCAGCAAACGCCCTCACGAATACCAACCCACCCCTGTCGTCGGAAGACTCCCGCGCTAATCGACAACTCCGTGAATCGCCACCGGTCGTCGAAAGCCCCCCCAAGACACATCCGCCAAAACTCCACACGGCTCAAATACCTCGATAGCCAGCCTTCGGAAGACTTGACCCACCCCAAGTTTTGTTATATTCTCCTTGACCCATAGGAATTGCAATCGTCGCGGATGTGGCGGAATTGGCAGACGCGCTAGACTCAGGATCTAGTGGCCTAATACATATGGCCGTGGAGGTTCGACCCCTCTCATCCGCATTCCTACCCCTTCGATTCTGCCCGCTCGCCGCTCTTTGCAATGCCAAAAGACTTTCTCGCAGGCCTCAAGCCCGAATACGACGTTGTAGTGATCGGTTCCGGCTTAGCAGGCATGACCTCGGCCAACATCCTCGGTCGCGCAGGGCACCGCGTTCTTCTCCTCGAACAACACTACAAACTCGGCGGACTTGCCACTTGGTTCAAACGACCCGGCGGGCATACCTTCGATATCTCCCTCCACGGCTTTCCCTACGGAATGCTCAAGAGCTGCAAACGCTACTGGAACGACGATATCGCCTCAAACATCGTCCAACTCAAGAACATCCGCTTCGATAACCCGATGTTCTCCCTGACGACTTCCTACAACCGCGAAGACTTCACCGCTCTGATGGATTCCCATTTCGGAATCCCAAAACAAACAACCACCGAGTTCTTCGATACGGCTCGCTCGATGAACTTCTACGACGACCAATCCATGAGCACCCGCGAACTGTTCAACAAGTTCTTCCCCGGACGCGAAGATATCGTCCGACTCCTGATGGAACCAATCACCTACGCCAACGGCTCGACCCTCGAAGATCCAGCCATCACCTACGGAATCGTATTCTCAAACTTCATGGCCAAAGGTGTCTTCATCTACGAAGGTGGTACCGATGACCTTGTAAGCAAAATGCAAGCCGAAATGACCCAAAATGGCGTCGATGCACGTATCAAATGCGACGTCTCGAAAATCCTTGTCGAAAACGGCAAAGTCCAAGGCGTCGAAGTCAACGGGCGAACCATCCGCTGCCGCGCCGTCGTAAGCAACTCCAACCTCCGGTCCACCATCCTCGATCTGGTCGGACCAAAACACTTCGACCCGAAATTCCTCCAAGACGCCCAAGCCGTCCGCCTCAATAACAGCAGCACCCAAGTCTACATGGCCGTCAAACCCGATGTCGAAATCCCCGAAGCCACCGGCGATCTGCTCTTCTGCTCGACAGCCCATGCATTCCGCACCGACCTGCTCTTAAACCGCAATATCACCTCGCGTACCTTCAGCTTCTACTACCCAAGAACCCGGCCCGACGGAAAACAACGTCACGCCATCGTCTCGAGCACCAACGCCAACTGGAACGATTGGGCCGATCTAGACGAACCGGCCTACCAAGAAAGCAAAAAAGATCTCATCGAAAACACCCTCGATGCACTCGAAAAGTACGTCCCAAACTGCAGAGAAAAAATCGAGTGGGCCGAAGCCGCTACTCCACGCACCTTCAACCATTACACCAAACACGTCTCCGGGGCCAGCTTCGGCACAAAATTCGAAGGGCTCGCCGTCTCAAGAGCCTTACCCCAACAAATCCATGGCCTCTACCATGCCGGTAGCGTCGGAATCATCATGTCCGGGTGGCTCGGTGCAATCAACTACGGTGTGATCGTCTCAAACGAAGTCGATCAAATGCTCTGTAAAACCTCTCTAAATCTGTCTCCAACTCCTGGCATCCAATGATCACACGCAGGCGAGCCCGCGAAATCGTTCTCCAACTCCTCTTCGAAGAAGATCTCCACCCAACCCGCGACCATCAAGTCGCCAAAGAATTCCTCAGCAAACGCCTCCACCACCACGAACCACTCGTCGCCTTCGCCCAATCCCTCATCGATGGTGTCCGTACCCACCGAAGCGATCTGGATAAACTTCTCTCCAAACACTCTGCCAACTGGGCCATCCAACGCATGGCAACCATCGATCGAAACGTCCTGCGCATCGCCACCTTCGAAATGCTACACGGAAATACCCCAGGACGCGTTGCAATCAACGAAGCAATCGATATCGCCAGACGATACGGCGGTCTACACTCCGGCGCATTCGTCAACGGAATTCTCGACCGCATCCTACGACAAGAGGTTGCCTCCCTCGAACCAAAATCCTAAGTTTATCGCAACCCCATCACCCAACCGGCTTCCAAAGAAAACTCTCAAACATGTCCAACCCCAGCGGCGATCCAAAAGACTCCCTCGATAACATGCCCGCCATGCGCGCGCGTGTCCCTGATCACGTCGCCAAAGGCGAAATCAGCACCGGGGTTATCGTCGTCACAGGGGCCACCGAATTTGTTCTGGACTTCGTCCGAAATCTACCAAGACCCAGCACCATCGTCGCTAGAGTCGTCCTGCCACACGGCGTAATGCCCCAATTCATCGAAGCTCTCGCCAAGAACATCGAACTGTTCCGACAACGCTACGGCGAACTACCTGGCAGCCTGCCAACCACGACCCACCCAGTAGAGCCACCCCATAGCCCATCGACCCAGGCGGCTCCAAACCAACCCACCACCATCCCCACCGATGCGCCTGGAACAACCAGCATCCAAGCCGGTATGCACACCAATCGTCCAACCACGCAACCCCAACCCCAAGCCCAATCCCAACCACCTGCAACCTCGCTAACACCTCAAACACCCAAACGCCAAAACCCCCAAGAAATCTACGACGAACTCAAAATCAAAGACGAAATCCTCTCAGGAACCTACGCCAATGCCGTCATGATCGGACACGGTTCCTACGAATTCAGCTTCGACTTCATCACCAATTTCTACCCCCAATCGGCCGTAAGCTGCCGTGTCTACCTCGCCTCCGGTCACATCGCACCACTCCTCGACTCCCTAAAACAATCCTGGGAACAACTCCGACCTCGAATCGGCTTCCCACCGACGAACACCCCCTAAGCAACCATGCCCGCTGAAATCACTCCCCAGCACGACGACCTGTTCCTACCCCCCAAGGACTTTGTTCCTGATCCCAGGCCCATCATCCTGGCTAGCTCCTCACCCAGACGCAGAAAACTCCTCTCGCAATACGGATACCGTTTCGAAGTCATCGAACCAGATCCAGCAGCCGAATGCGGGATCTGCTCAAGAGAAACTCCCCCGGAACTCGTCGCCAGACTCGCCTTCCAAAAAGCAGCCGATGTCATCCAGAAAATCGACGTCGACCAAAGAATCGTCCTGGCATGCGATACCGTCGCCGAATATGCAGGCATGGTCCTCGGTAAACCCAACAATGTCGACCACGCCAGAGAAATGCTCCTGCGCCTCAAAGGACGTGAACATCGCGTCTACAGCGGACTGTGCCTCTGGAGCCGCGCCTCAGCAAACCGAATCATCCAAGTCGATTGCTCGACACTGGTTCTGAAAAATTTCACCGATGAGCAACTCGATGAATACCTCGCCACCGACCTGTGGGTAGGAAAAGCCGGCTCCCTAGGCTTCCAAGACGGACCACCCTGGCTGACCCTCCTCAAAGGCTCTCCGACCAACGTCGTCGGACTCCCCATGGAACTCCTCTCGCAAACACTCAAAAACTTCTAAACCCTCGGGGCAAATGGTTTTGCCGGCCAGCCGCACAGGCGCATCCTTGACCGGAACCGCGAAGTCGGAGAGGGCGCAAAGAAATGAACGCCAAGTGCTCATAGATCGTTCACCATTCGCTTGATTCCATCTTTGATAAGCGGAACGTTCCAATTGACCAAGAAGCCCAGACGACACCCTGAGAGCTTCATATAGGTCAGCAATTGAGCCTCATGGATCGGGACCAAGGCTTGAACCGACTTATTTTCGATCACGATGCAGTCGGCCACCAGCATGTCGATCCGATAGCCCGCTTCAATTTCGAGCCCCTTGTACTTGACCGGCAACTCGACCTCGCAGCGGACCTCGATCCCCCGCGCATGAAGTTCGTACGCCAAACACGCCTGATACGTGGACTCCAATAGCCCCGGTCCCAATTCCCGATGAACAGCCAACATGGAATCCACCAATTGCTTCGCAATTAGTTCAATCTCTTCCTTGGACTTACTCATTGGACTCGCTCGTTCTGTGATCCCTATTCCCACCGCGAAACCACACAGAATCCAGAGTCGACCACCAACTCCCCTAACTCCTTCGCGCCCTTTGCGCCTTGGCGGTGCCCCCCCTTCAACTCCTTCAACTCCTTCAACTCCTTCTCTTCCTTCTCTTCCTTCTCTTCCTTCGCGCCCTTCGCTTCCTTCTCTTCCTTCGCGCCCTTCGCGTCTTAGTGGTGAACCCCTCTTCCACCCCTTCGCGCCCTCTGCGTCTTAGCGGTGAAACCCTCTTCCACCCCTTCGCGCCCTTCGCGTCTTAGCGGTGAAACCCTCCTCCACTCCTTCGCGTCTTAGCGGTGCCCCCCCCTTCCACTCTTCGCGTCCTTCGCGTCTTAGCGGTGAAACCCTCTTCCACTCCTTCGCGCCCTTCACGTCTTAGCGGTGAAGTCTCCTTCCACCCTCTGAAACTTCACCTGGACTTGCTCATCTCACTGCGGTTTATGCGGATCGCCTACGATCGCAATTCGCAACTCCCGTAGTTGCTTCTCAGAGACATACGATGGTGCACCCATCATCAAATCCTCAGCCTTCTGATTCATCGGGAACAAGATCACCTCGCGAATGTTCGGCTCATCAGCAAGCAACATCACGATCCGATCCACGCCCGGCGCAGAACCACCGTGTGGCGGCGCTCCATACTTGAACGCCGTGATCATCCCCTTGAACTTCTCATCGACCACCGATCGGTCGTAGCCTGCAATCTCAAAAGCCTTGTACATGATCTCAGGCTTATGATTGCGAATCGCACCCGACGACAACTCAATCCCGTTGCAGACGATGTCGTACTGATAAGCCAAGATGTCCAGCGGATTCCTCGTCTCCAAAGCTTCCATCTCCCCCTGCGGCATCGAAAATGGATTGTGACTGAATATCACTCGCTGCTCGACTTCATCCCACTCGTACATTGGGAAATCAACAATCCAACAGAACTTGAACGCGTTCTGCTCAATCAATCCCAACTCGGTTCCAACCCGTGTCCGCACCAACCCAGCAAGCTTCGCGGCAGTCGACGGCTTGTCGCAAGCAAAAAACACACCGTCGTTGGGTCCAAGACCCATCTTGGCCACCAATTGCGCGACGCGATCAGGCCCGAGATTCTTCGCGATCCCGCCACCTTCACCACCCTTGAAATTGATGTAAGCCAATCCCGCATAACCTTCATCCCGCGACCACTGATTGGCAGAATCAAAAAAGCTACGCGCCCGTGTTCCAGCCCCCGGAGCAGGAATCGCTCGAACCACCGAACCTGACTCAATCGCTTTCGCGAAAACCGCAAACGATCCATCCTTGAAAATCTCAGTCACATCCGAAATCTCAATCGGATTCCTCAAGTCAGGCTTGTCCGATCCATACTTGAGCATCGAATCCTTATAAGTAATCCTCGGAAAAGGTGGCGGTGTCACACTGCGACCTCGAGAAAACTCGTCGAAGACTCCGGACAACACCGGCTCAATCGCCCCAAAAACATCCTCCTGGGTCACGAAACTCATCTCAAAATCGAGCTGATAAAACTCACCCGGTGATCGGTCGGCCCGCGCATCCTCGTCTCGGAAACACGGTGCGATCTGAAAGTACCGATCAAAACCCGCTACCATCAGCAACTGCTTGAACATCTGCGGAGCTTGCGGCAACGCATAAAACTTGCCGTGATGGATCCGCGATGCGACCAAAAAGTCCCTCGCTCCCTCAGGACTCGACGCCGTCAGAATCGGTGTCTGAAACTCCGTAAAGCCCTCGTCGATCATGCGACGACGCAAACTCGCTATCACCTGACTGCGCAACACAATGTTCGCATGGAGCTTCTCGCGACGAAGATCCAAAAAGCGATTCTTCAAGCGGATCTCTTCGGGGTACTCGGTATTCCCGAAAATTGGAAACGGAACCTCAGTGGCCTCAGAAAGCAACGCGACTCCCGTCGCCTTAACCTCAATCTCACCGGTGGGTATCTCCGGATTGACTCGGTCCGCACCCCGCGCCCGCACCTCTCCCTCGATGCACACGACCGACTCGAGCTTGATCCCCTCGATGAGCTTGAAGGCTTGACTGTCTCGGTCAACGACCACCTGGGTTATCCCATAATGGTCCCTCAAGTCGACAAACAACAAATTCCCGTGATCCCGCTTGCGATACACCCAGCCCGAAAGCTTGACCGACGATCCAACAAGGGCTGAACGCAACTGTCCACACGTATGCGTGCGATAGGCGTGCATTATGAAGTCACTTTCGAAGCGGCACGAGCTGCTTGCTCGCGCTGAGCAAGCCACAAAAGAATCGGTGATGCGATGAAAATCGAACTGAAAGTACCCACCACAATCCCGATCAATAAGCAGAAAGCGAATCCATGGATCCCCTCTCCACCCCAAATGTACATCAACAAAATCGCAAGGATCGTCGTCGAGGAAGTCAACAACGTTCGACTCAATGTCTGGGTCACCGACGCATTGATCATCTTCTCGGTCAAATTGGGACTCTTGCCCTTGACCTCCCGAATCCGGTCAAACACCACAATCGTGTCGTTGAGCGAATAACCGATCACCGTCAAGATCGCAGCAACAATCGTCAACGAAATCTTGAAGTCATCGATCAATAAGAATCCTAGCGGCTTAAACAACCAGTGACTGATCGCCAACAAACCAACCGTAATCAGTACGTCGTGCACCACCGCAACGACCGCAGCGACCCCATAAGAAACCTTATTGAAACGAAACCAAATGTAAATCGTGATGAATAATAAACTCAGAAGCAGACCCAGTATCGCCTTCTGCTGCATCTCACCTGCGACACGACTCTCAATCTTGCTAAAGGACTGAAACACAGGCTTGGTCTGAATCGCCGTGCGCATCTGATCCAACACAAGACCCGTCGTGGCCGCGTCATAAGGCAACTTGACGTTCCACTCCGAAAAACCAACCTCGGAAGTCCTTGTCCAATTCGACTCGGTTGCAGGCTCAAGCTCTACTTGCGAGTCAACCAAGTTCCGTCCTGCGGCTTGCGATGCGGCCACCAACGCTTCGATAATCTGCGTCGCATTCAAGCGAGCCGAAGACGATCCGATCGTATCGAGAAACGTCAACTTCGCCGCCGTGGATTCCAAGGGTACTAGACTCGGTTCGGAGGTTGCACCACTGGCCGGACCTTGAACCGCCGATTTCATGTCATAAGTCACCAGCTTCGCGCCGTTCTCACCATTGAAGCCCTTGAGCAACCGGTCGCGAACTTGCACCTCATCCTTGAGTGAGACGTCCAACTTGAATACCGAGTTCTTTTCAAACTCTCGCATCTCCACATTCGTCAGCGTCGTTTGAATAGGCAGTCCACGCTCGTCGACATCAAATGCCTTCTGAGCAATCTCTCGAACCCGGTCCGGTTCCATCGTCTTGTCCAAAGAGAATACGACCGACGTACCACCATTGAAGTCGATATCGAGAAACTCCCGACCCCTGAGCACCGTTGCAAGCAAACCGATCGCAATCAAACAACCAGAAATCAAATAGGCTAGGTTGCGGTAACTCAAAAAGTCGATGTCGCCCAGCCCAAAAAAGGAGCGCTTCGTCGAATTGACCCAATCGGACATCCCCAAGTTCGCAAAACCCCAACGCTCGGCGATCTCAAACAAATTGTGAGCAAAAAACACCGCCGTAAACATGCTGATCGCCAAACCAATGATCAACGTGATCGCAAATCCCTTGACCTGCTCGGTCCCCACATAATAAAGAACCAAGGCGCTGATGAGCGTCGTCAAGTTCGAGTCGAAAATGGTCGTCCAAGCTCGATCGAATCCGTTGCGAATCGCCATGCGATTCGTCGCGTTCTTTTCCTTCTCTTCGCGAATACGCTCAAACACCAAAACATTGGCGTCGACACTCATGCCCACCGACAAAACCAACCCCGCTAATCCAGCCAAAGTCAGTGGTTGTCGGAAAAGCATCATGCTCGCCAAAATCATCGCCAAATTCAAAACCAAAGCGACAGTCGCGATCAATCCTGAAAAACGATAGTAAGCCAACACGCACACGACCGTGCTGATCAACCCGAACAGACTTGCCATGCGCCCCTTGGAAATCGCATCGGCACCCATCGTCGCCCCTACCACATTCTCGCTGATCGGTTGCTTGCTAATCGCACCAGGCAACGATCCCGAATTCAAAATCTGAACCAAAAACTCAACGTCTTTAAGCGAGAAATTGCCCTCGATCTGACCCTCGCTGCGGATCGGACTGTTCAAACTCGGAGCAGATAAAACAATCCCATCGAGCAAAATCGCCATCCGACGCTTGAACCCCGTGTTGACGTCCGGCTGATTGGCAATCGTCATCTTGAGCATCTTCTCAGCACCAGCCGTCGTCATCACAAACGAAACCTGATACCCACCGTTCTTGGCGATCTCAACCTTGGCTCGCGAAAGATCCGATCCGTTGACCTCAACGTAAGGAACGCTGTTCTTCTGCAAAGACAATAATACGTCGACGTCCCTGATCTTCTGCCCGTCCAACCAAACCTCAAAGTCGTTGGGACGACCCGTCAAGACAGGATTGAGTATCTCGCCAGTCCGGGCATTGCGAATCGTATCCCCAGGTACATAGCCCTGAACCTCTCCGGCACCACTTTGCTCGGCCGTTCGACCAAGGGTCCGCCAAAGACCTACCGTCTCCAACTCTCCACTGGTCTTGTTGGCTAGCTTCACCTCGCGACTCAAACGCAAATCCATACTCGGATTCTCTGCTTGCGCCTTGGCCGCCTTGATCAACTCCTCGTGGTCGTTCAAGTTCGCGACAATACGAAACTGCAAAATACCCGCATTGGTGATCTTGCGCTTGACCTCCTCAATCTCCGCCGGATCCACATCCGCAATGATGATCTCAAGCTTGTCGTCCCCAGCAGGTCGAACCACCGACTCGTTCATCCCCGAAGGATTGATCCGATTGAGAATCGGTGCGATGAAGTCCTTGGCCGTGACACGATAACCACTGTTACCTACCGTCGTCTGATCGATCTGATAAATCAGATTCGTTCCACCCTTGATGTCCGGACCGAGCTTCAACTGCCCGGTCGCCAACACAATCCCCGTAGCTATCATCGCCAAGAGAATCCAACTGAAGGCCATCGCGTGACTGGGCATCTTCAGCCGACTCGAAAAGAACTTCCCCAATACGAAGGGAACTATTACCGCAAACAGAAACAAGCCGACGTCGTAAAACCCCTTCCAGTTATTAGCAGCAACCTCTGCAGCCTCAGCAGCTTGGGCCGACGTTTGTGCCAATACAACGGGCCATCCCGCTACCAAAAATTGCATCGAATCGAACAGATTCTCCGATGCAAAGATCGGTTGATTAAACATTTCCAGCATAGGGGTTTCCTAATCCTTCTTGACGACTCGAATCGTGTCGCGATTAACAGTCATTTTTGCATTGGAATTTTCGTCCAGGCGGATCGTCACGGTACCCGCCTCGGATTGTGTGCTCACAACCACGCCGTGAACCCCAAATGAGGTCACCACCCGATCGTTTTTCTTTAGACTTGAAATCAGATCCGCTAATTCTCTCTGCTGCCGCTTGTTGGATCGCTGGGATGGCAAAAGCACTCCCACATAAAAAACCAAAAGCATCGCCATCATCAACCAAAGCGGATTGCTAAGTACCTCTTCCCAAAAGGAAACAGGGGCCTTCGTCGGCTTCTCAAGACCCGAAACCGCACCCGAGGCCGCCTTCACTTCGCCCGAAATCGTCGAATTCTCCAAGGAATCCTGGGTTTCGGCAAGGCATACCGATGCACAGGTCCAAAAGGAGATCCACAAGCAAATTTTCCACGTAGCCATGAGGCCTCACGGCCGGGTCGAACACCCAGCCCGAAGGGTACCAGTTCTCAACAAACAAGCAGTGTAAATCCATCGAAATTATGCCACAAGTCCAACCGAGCCCCAGACCCAAGTCCCTTCTCTAACCAAACCACAACCCAACACGCCATTTCAAGAAACGACTCTACGCCGTTTGGCTCGCAACTGAGAATCCCCCTGGCTCTCCTTGAGCTCCTCCCGCAATTCACTATCGCTCATCCTCAATCGTCGCTCATGGACCCACCACTGCCAACCAAAATCGACTCCCGCCAGCAAAAGCCAACCAAAACCCAACGTCCAGCCCATCCCCAAGAAAAAACGCCAAGCCGCCTCGAAACCCTGGAGCAACGGCAATTGCCCCCATGCTGATATCTCACCCATCCGATGCCATATCCCCCCAAATACGACTGCCACAACCAAAACGAGACGAAGCACCCCCTGGAAAACCCCAAAAAAAGTCTCAGGACTAAACCTGTGCCCTCCCCGGGCAAACAATCGCCCCCAATCCAAACCAAGCCGCTGTGGATTCCAACGAAATCCAGCCTGAGCAAAATGCACCGCGAGCGTCACACATAGACAACCCAAAAAAATCGGCGCCATCGAGACCATCCCTTGCACAGCGCATCGGACCAACTCCCCATGCCAATCCAATCGACTCGAAACCCCTGGTTCCACCGACCGAATCTCCTGGACGAGCATCCGAGTCAAATACGCATAAGCCTGCGAGCCCCCCCACTGGAAAAAACCGACTCCCATAAGCCATACCAATGCAACGGACCACTCCTGACTCCGAGGAAAAACTCCCTCCTGATCGATGCGACGACGCTTGAGCTCCGTCGCCGGGTGCTTTTTGGACTCCATCGACTCAGCCATCTACACGCACCGATCGTTCTTCCCCAGAGGAACTCCACCGCGGAGGCTCGATCAACATACGCTGTGTCTGATCCAGCCAATCGGCCAACTCATTTTGATACACCCACCCCATCGCGCTGAGCGATAACACCAACCCCCACACCAACCCCATCGCCTGCAATGGACCACCGACCGCGCGGCGATCCCAAGCGCTCAGACTCCTCAGGATCCAAACCTTGGCGATCCCAACGGCTATCATCACGACCGCAGCAGGCAACGCGACGCTGACGGCGATCGACAATGCAACCCCAAAACGAAAAGGCAACTCGTAAAGCCAATCGATAGTTTCAAAACCAGTCCCCAGCGGCAGTCGCTCGAAAGTCTCGATCACCAAACGCAATACCCACCGATGACCACCGACCAAAACAAACAAAACTCCAGATATCCAAACCAAAATCCTCTCGATCTGATTCGATACCCCTTGTTCGTCCTGCCCATCGACGAAACCTTGCCCACCCAACTCGGCGAGCGTGTTGCCTACCGTCTGAAATACCCCGAGGAAAAAATGCACACCGAGCGCAATGGTTGCCCCCAAAATCAACTCCCCAACCAATACCGCCACCCCCGATACGATCGTCTCGGGTACCTGAATCGAAACCTGCATGGAAACCAGTGGCGTCACCGAAAGACTGACCATCGTCAGCAATAACGCTCGCACCAACCACGACACTCCACGGAACGAAAACGGAGGAAGTGTCGCGAGAATCGGTCCGAGTCGCATCGCAACGCAAACGTAACACCATACGAGCGCCTCAAACCCATTCATGGCAAACCCATTCATGGCGAGCCTTTGCCCGAAACAACTGCAGGGATGTCCAAGATCAAGTCCCGCGAATAATCGACCAGCCTCTGCGCCATCCATGGAAGCAGCAACACCAATGCGAACCCGATGAGCAGCAACCGCGGAACGATCGCAATGGTCGTGTCCTGGATCTGCATGGCCGTTTGCAAAACTCCCAAAATCAATCCGACGACCATCGCGATCAGCAGCACAGGACCTGCAATCAACAACGCCTCAAAAAGTACCCCTCGCACCAAATCCAATGCATCCTGCGCTATCATGCCCAAGCCCCCGCTATATCGTCGAGCCGATCGAACCGAAACTATCGAGCAGCATCTGGATGACCAACCGCCATCCATCCACCAACACAAATAGCAAAAGCTTAAACGGTATCGAAACCATCGCCGGAGATAACTGCGACATCCCCATCGCAGAAATCACCGCCGCAATCACCAAATCCAACACCAAAAATGGCAAGCAGATCTGAAAACCCATCAAAAATGCCGTCTTGAGCTCGCTGAGCATGTACGCCGGCAACAACACGACCATCGGTACACTTTGAAAATCGTCCGGCGGCGCCGATTGCGGTGCATACCTGCTATAAAACAAATGCACATCCTCGTAATTGCCTGCCATCGCGATCTGCCTTGCCATAAACCGATGCACCGGCGCGATGCCACGCTCCCAAGCCTCATCGGCTCGCATCGTACTCTCTGCGGCCGTATAAGGCACAATCGCATCGTCATAGACCTGCTTCCAAACCGGACTCATCACAAACAACGTGATGAATAGCGAAATGCCACTGAGCACCTGCGCTGGGGGCAACTGCTGATTCCCCAAAGCTTGCTTCAATATCCCCAATACGATCACCACCCGAACATAACAGGTCGTCATCAACAACGCCGCTGGCGCTGCGCTGAGCAAGGTCAACATAAGCAACGTCTGGACCGATTGCGCTAATCCCTTAGGTCCTATCCACTGCTCAAACCCCTGCAACCATCCCCCCTCGGTCGTCTTGATCGAACTCTGCGATAACCGCTCGAGCGTCTGAGGTAAAATCGGCTGCGCCGTAGGCTTGACCACCTCGGGCTCTCGCGTCAATGCAGACCTCTGCGAAAGAGACCTACCAAGCCGTGTCTCCCCAGCACCAACTCCCCCAACTCCAACTTCCTGCGCTCTGATCGATGTTCCACCCAAAAACACGACGCTCAACAAAAAGAAACACGCCCCACCAAACATGGTCGATGCCATGCGGCTTCTATTCGTTATCTCGCTTTGCCATCGTCGAATCCAATCCATGCATCCGATGTACAGGATCCGTCACCACCAATGCAAGACAACCTGCCAGACCAACTCCCGACAGGCTATACAAAAGTCCATGCATCGGGATCAAAAAACGACCACCCGTCTCATACAAAACCAAGGTCGTCCATGCATCGGCTAAGAAGATGCTAGCTAATAGGATCCCCCTCGGACGACTCTGACGCCACACGAAAACCCACCCAAGAAACGCCATGAACTTCCATATTCCATGGTCGATCCGCCATGGACCCCAATGCGATACCAATCGCATCGCTCCGAGCTTGGGCATCTCCCAAACATGTTCACCCACCCATTGCCATGTCTCGAACATCGCTAAATCCGCCAACGCAACCTCACGCTCGACGGCCGTCCACCCCAAAACGCCCTCCTCATGATCCAACTTCCGCTGCATGGCTTGCTCGGCCTCGGAATGCCAATTGCCCCAGTCGGCCAACGCCTCATCGCTATACCCTCCCCGCAGACTCGCCGCTCCCTGGGCCCCCATCGGCATCCAACGCCCGGTAACCTCGCAGTTGCGAACCCACCAACCACCCGATACCAAACACACAACGACCACAAACAAGACCGCCGACTTCCAACCCCGCTGCACGCCCCCACCAAACCGATCTCGACCTGCCAGGAATATACCTCCTGCAAGCACCGGCAACCAAAAAATAAACAACGACCGAAACAACAACATCACCCCAAAAAACACTCCCCCAAGCATCAACCAACGCAACGACGAATTCCTCGATCCCTCCGACTCTACCCACCGCATCAAACCCCATACCATCCCCATGAGCGCAAGCAGCGCCCAAGGCTCCGTAAGGAAATCCTCCACATACGTCTTGATCGTCCGATCCAAACAAGCAACCCCCAACGAGATCGTCGCTGCGAGCGCCGGCAAGAAAACCGAACCCTCCCTCAGACTCCAACGCCAAGCAAATCCAACAGCCACCAAACCCGCAATGCTCAAGGCCACTACCGATAAACTTCGTACCGTGGCAAATGCGAGCGGACCCCGTGGGACAAACCAATACACCCATCGGATCAACCAAGGCAGGGCAGGGGGCCGCGACGTCGTTGGTCCCTCCCAATCTCGCCTCGACAATTGGCTATACTCAGCCACCCGGCGAGACTCTAGGTACACCGATTGCCACTGCGGATCCTCCCAAGCAAATTGATAACCAGCACCCACCGAAAGACTGTAAGCGATCGACTCGTAATCCGGTCCATCCCCATGCGGCAACGGTGGATCATAAAAACCATCAAAGCGATATAGCCAATATCCATTGACCAACAACAAGACCAACGCAGCAAGGACAATCCCACTCCAGCGAGCACAAAAACCTACGCTAAAGCTCGCCGCCGAACGATCTGCTGTTGCCGCCAAAACCACCTCGCCCGATCAATATCGACCCCGAAGACTGTTGCCACCTGCTACCCCAGGTACCATCACTCCAGTACCCACCCCATTGGTCATACCAACCGCCGGAACCCCCCCATTCGCTGTTCCACCCGTTGCTACACCCCCGGCAGCGACCCCACCGGGTGCTAGCCCACCGGCTGCTATCCCACCGGGCACCAACTGCGTCGATGCCGATCCGCGATACTCAACAACCAAAATCGCATCCTGCTTCTGAAACGACAAGTCTGGTAGGATCCGATTGATCCCAAAGAGCCCACCCGCCCCTCCCGTAAGCAGCGTGCTCTGCGCATTGACCACCGGTGGAGCAATCACCCCACACGACAAAATCAACACATGATCCGTCGGCCACTTGAACCGCTCGGCCATCTGCCAAGTGATCATCTGCGGAACCTCCACCTGATAGGCCCCCCCAGCACCGGGAACCTCCAATGGCACTGCATTCATCTTCTCGACTTGATCCACCTGGCACTTGAGCATCATATCCATCGTGCTCCCATCCAAACTCAGCAACGGACTAAATACCATCCGATACCCCTCCTGAATCTCACCGTAAGTCGGAGTCAATGGAGGCCATGCAGAAGTCGTATTCGGAGCATACTCCCGGAGATAATTCCTCGGACGCATCTGCTCAATGACCTGCGTCTGACCCTGCACCAACCGCAAATCCACCGACTGCAACTCACGCACATCCTGCCGCTGACGCAACTGCGCCATGACAATCGCCCCATTCTCCTTGGGCATCAACCAAGCCGATACGCCCGGGGATCGTGCCGCCGCAGATCGCATCAACGGCAAAGCCTTCGATCGCCAATTCGGATTCCCTATCGTGATGAGCCGAAGACTATAGACCTGAGGCTCATTGATCCCATTGACGAATCGCTCATAAACCTGCGCGACGACCTTCTGCATCCCAGCATTGTGATACACCCGCAATGTCGATCGATCCGCCGTGAGTACACCCACCGGCTCCTGGAACCACAAATCGCTCCCCGTCTCGCGAATGATCCAATCAATCACCGCTTGCTGCGGTCGATCCACTCCCTTCAACGCCATCGTATAAGGCTTCAAATCGTACTCAACCCAATACTGACCTGCATCCCTGGGCAACTCCAATCGCTCATGCACCTTGACCCCAAGCGGATTTCCTACTCCACTGACTTGGCCCCCAACTGGCTGTGCTCCAACTGGCTGTGCTCCAACTGGCTGTGCTCCAGCAGCAGATAGTCCCTCAATACTCGGGACACTCGGGACACCCTGAAGACTCGGGACAACTTCGCCACCCCCCGCATTCGAAAGGCCACCCGGCTGGCCAACAGGTCCTACCGGCAACCCGCTTTGACCAAATACGTATCCCTGCACGGATAATGCAACACTCGAGAAGACCACCATCAACACGAACCTATGGCAATCCCGTAACACACCAACTGCCAAGTCTCTCATGCGATCTCTCCAGCTATCGGCCACGCGTTGGACTCCCTAAAACGCAAAGGAGCCTCGTTGGGTCATAGCCGATCTGCGACACTGGGGGCAATAGAGAAAACGCGGGATTTCAAGCCCCCGGCCCTCCAAAAACCCAAACCCCTCACTCCGACTTGGAAACCCAAATGTTTCGGAATACCACAGGATTCGAATGGTCCTGCAAATACAAAGGACCCCCTTGAGGTGCCTCGTCGCCAACACCACCGGGTGTCCCCCTAGGAAACTCAAGATCATCATGGATGACCACCCCGTTGTGCCGTATCGTCACCCTTGCATTGCTGGTCTTCTTGCCGTCTGCTCCAAACTTGGCCGACTTGAAATCGATATCGTAAGTCTGCCAACTCAACGGCGGATAGCACATGTTCAAGCTCGGACTGGCAATCTGGTAAATCCCTCCGCACTCGTTGTTCTCGCCCCTCAAACCGAACGAATCGAGCACCTGCAACTCGTACCGCCCCTGAATGTACACGCCACTATTTCCACGTCCCTGTCCCGAATCGCTAGGCTGGAACGGGGTGCGGAATTCCAAATGCAATCGATGATCCCCAAACGTATCCTTGGACTTGCACCCAACCCCCAAATACTTCTGCTCAACCATCTTGCCCCCCTCAAAGCGATCGGCAGTGGTTCCATCAAACAACACCAAAGCTCCCTTGGGAGCCTCCAGCCCAAGCGTCTTGCTCTCGCGCACCACCTTGGTCAACTCGCCAAGTTTCTTTCCTTCAGCATTCGTCACCGTCAGCGTCTTGCCATCGAGACTGACACTCAAATCGCTCCCCTTTCCCTTGGCCAAGGCACTCTCGAGCCGCTCGACCTTGCACACCCGCGTCGGCTCCTTGGATTTAAACCCATCCCCAGGCAATCCACCTTTCAATAAGTGGACCTCCAACGTTTTCTCACCCGTGGCGATCACTTGCGCCCCCCATGTCCCATCCAACGACTCGACGACCCCAAGGTACTCGCCTTGCAAACGGTACAAATCCCCAGCCTCAGCGATGCTCGTATAGGTCTCAAAGGCAAACAAGTCTCCCGAGATGCCTACCGCCCCTGCCACGACAGGTACCACTGCGCCCACTGCTAAAAATCGTCTTCGGTCCATTCGAATCACCACCCTTTTGCTCTTTGGATAATCCAACAAAAAATACTTCGACCCCGTAGCTGTTTGAACTGGATCCCTTCGGATTGTAACACAAGCCCCCACGCCATAACGCTCAAGCAAACAATTCCCGAACCACCCGGCCATGGACGTCCGTAAGCCGGAAATCCCGACCTCCATACCGAAACGTCAAGCGTTCGTGGTCGATCCCCAACAGATGCAAAAGCGTCGCATGCAAATCATGCACATGCACCTTGTCCTGCTGGGCGTAAAACCCAAAGTCGTCCGAGGCACCCCAAGTCAAACCGGGCTTGATCCCCGGCCCACACATCCACCAAGTAAATGCATGCGGATTGTGATCCCGACCGTTGTCCCCTTGCGCCGTTGGCGTCCTACCGAATTCCCCACCCCAAATCAACAGCGTCTCGCTGAATAACCCTCGCCTCTGAAGGTCCTCGATCAAACCCGCGATCGGAACATCGACCTGACCTGCCAACTCCGCATGCTTCTGCTTAAGCTCCGAATGCTGATCCCAATAAGCATGCGAAACCTGTACGAATCGAACCCCCGCCTCACTCAACCTACGCGCCAACAAACACTGACGCCCAAAACCGTCGCTCGGTCCGCCATCGATCCCGTAAAGCTTCTGCGTCTCCTCTGTTTCGCTCTCGAGCTGAAACCGACCCAACGCCTCGCTCTGCATCCGATAAGCCAACTCGAAGGTCTTCTCCTTGGCCTCGATCGCCTCGAGCATACTGCCAGCCGCCCCAACTCGCTCCATGTCTCGCACATAATCGAGCCCCAAACGTTGCAATGCATCGCCATGCCTGGGCACCAAATTCTCTAACTTGGCTTCCTTACCAGAAACAGCGATCCGTGTCCCTTGATGATTCGGAGGCAAAAAAGCCGACCCAAAATTCCGTACCCCTCCATGCCCCAACGTCGGATTGATGGTCACGAAACTCGGCAAGTTCGCATTCTGTGTCCCGAGCCCATAACTGATCCATGCCCCTAAACTCGGACGCACAAACGTATCGGACCCCGTATGGATCTTCAACAACGCGCCCCCATGCGCTTCGTTCGAACCATGCAACGATTTGATAAACGTCAAACGATCGACATGCTTGGCCACGTTTGGAAATAAATCGCTGACCCAAGCTCCCGACTCGCCGTACTGCTTGAACTCCCAAGGACTCTTGAGCAAATTTCCCGTTTGTGCAAACTGGATCCTAGGCTTGGCTATCGGCAAAGGCTGACCATGCAACCGAATCAACTCAGGCTTGTAGTCAAACGTATCGATATGCGATGGACCACCATGCATAAACACAAAGATCACTCGCTTGACCTTCGGCGGGAAATGACAACCAGGTTCCAGTCCTGAGTCATCGCTCAAAACCTCCGAACCCTCGCTGCGCTGAGGGCTCAGCAGATCGGCCAAAGCCAACCCGGCGAGCCCCTGGGAGATCCCACCCAAAAAAGTCCGTCGATCGATTCGATTCCAAAGATCCATCGATGCCTACTCCACCCAAATGAATTCGCGCAAAGCAAACAAACTATGAACCAAACTACCTATGGCCCTGGTGCGCATCGACGCTCGATGCGATTCCTCGGTCACTCCCTCGACTGGCTTGATCTGACCGGCCCAAATCTCCATCGCTCGAGCCACAAATGCACTCGAACGCTCAAGCTCCCCAGGCGTCGGATCCCGTCCTAATACCCGCCGAAACGCAAGGTGAATCACCTGATTGATATCCTCAGAACGACTCGCCAACTGCTCGCCGAGCCTCTCGGAAGACTTCGAAACGATCTCATTGTTCAGGAAAAACAACGATTGGCTCGGTACGGTCGTAACGGCTCGCTGCTCGATGTGGCTGGCAGGATCCACATAATCAAATATCGCAAACGTATCGTTCAATGCAGCTCGGTTGATGTTCAAGTAAACACTCCGCAGAGAACTCTCCATCCCTTGAACCCCTCGAGCATGCCGAACATCGATCCGATCAGCACTGGCCAACAACGAATCGCGAATCGGCTCCATCTCCAACCGGCGCCGATGCTGCCTCCATAAATAAGCATTCTCGGGATCCTCCTGCTCATAGAGCGACGATCGGGAACTTCTCTGATAAGCCGCCGAGAGCAGGATCTCGCGATGCAACCACTTGAGCGACCAACCATGCTCCATCCATCGCCTCGAAAGATCGTCGAGTAACTCCGGATGCGTCGGACGCTGTCCCTTAAACCCAAAGTTCGACGGTGAACCGACCAGCGGCTGTGCAAAATGCCACATCCAAACCCGATTGACCATCACACGAGCAAACAATGGGTTCGAACGATCAGTCAACCAACGGGCAAGCTGCATTCGGCCACTTTGACTCCCCTCAATACTCTCTAAACCTACACCCCTGGTTAACACTTGCGGAATTCCCCGAGGGATCTTTTCCGATGTCGTCTTTAAATGATTACCCCGAATGTGGATCGGCAACTCGACGGCCTGCTGCTCCTCGACGGCCATCGCCTTGTCGAATGCCGGCATCCCCTTTTTCAATTCCTCAATCTGCTTGGACGCCGCATCGAGATCCTTGATCATCGACTCGCTGTAAGGCCCATCCTTGAGTCGTGCCGTCGGATCCTCGGGTAGCTTTTCCAACCGGCCTCCAGAGACCAACTCCTCATGGAACCGCTGAACGAGCATCCGCTCTGCTGCGATCGACTCGTCGATTCGCCGCTGGTGCTCCTGACGCTCCTGGCGCCTCGCATCCGTCTCCAAGGGTCGCTCCATCCATTGACTCACAAAAGCTTGATCGGCCATCGTCCGGGTGCTCATCAACACTCCGGCCATCGAATAGTAATCGCGCTGCGTGAACGGATCGAATTTGTGATCGTGACACCGAGCACATGCCAACGTCACTCCCAACATGGTTCGGGAAAACGTGTCGATCTGCTCGTCGACAATGTCGATCTTCATCTTCTCCTTGTCTTGCTCTGCGAGCATCTTGGGCCCCAAAACCCAAAATCCAGTTGCCGTAATCAAACGATTGCGTTCCTCCTCGCTGAGCGTCGCTCTATCGCGCTCGAGCAACAAATCACCAGCGATCTGCTGCTCGACAAATGCGTCGAAACCCAAGTCCTCATTCAACGCATCGATCACCCAATCGCGGTACCGCCAAGCGTTGGGCATGTCGTGATTCTCATCGGCACCATTGCTGTTGGCATACCGTACCAAGTCCAACCAATGCCTCCCCCAACGAACCCCATAAGCGTCAGATGCCAATAAACGATCGATAAGTCGTTCGTAGCGGTCCTCTGGCCGATCCCCCATGTAGGACTCGATCTCCTGTTCGCTCGGGGGCAAACCCGTTACTCCCAACGTTGCCCTACGCAACAACACCAACGCTTCGGCTCGCGAATCGGCCTCCCAGCCCCTCTCCTTGAGCTTCGCCTGCACAAACGCATCGATCGAATTGCCATGCGAAACACTCGGCATGTGCCATCGCTCTGCAGCCGGCAAGACCGTATCCCCAATAGGCTGAAAGGCCCAATGGCTATCGGCCAGCTCAGGGTCGACCCAGGCTTTTTTACCCCCCGATGAATCACTTTCCGAGGCCACCCTCGGATCGACAAACCCATCCTCAATCCATCGCTTCAGATCCCTGATGTGCCCCTCGGGCAACTGACCCTCAGGTGGCATCTTGGGCTCATGCTCTCCGAGCACCGCAATGAGCAAACTCTCCTCCGGCTTGCCTACCACCACCGCAGGTCCCGAATCCCCACCACGCAAAATCCCCTCGCGTGTCTCAAGACTCAAATTCGCTTGCAATATCGTCGCCCCCGACGAATGGCATTCGTAACAACGCTCGACCAACACAGGTCGGATCTTGGACTCGAAAAACTCCAATTGTTGGACCGTCGGAGTCACAACCTCCACGTCCTGCTGAGCCCATAGACCTGAGCCCTGCAAGACCCAACAAAGGATCGCAAGCCCAATAATTTCCGATCGCTTTGCCATGGTCTTCTTGTGGCCGAAGATAGAAAAACCTAACACCCTAAGCCAACAACTCTTTGATGACCCGCGCTGGCTCCACACCGGTAAGCCTCAAATCAAGCCCCTGATTCTTGAACGTGAATCGCTCGTGATCGATGCCCAACACATGAGGCGCCGTGGCATGGAAGTCTCGGATATGGACCGGATCCTTGACAATGTTGTACGAGAAATCGTCGGTCTCGCCGTAGATCGTACCCCCCTTGATCCCGCCACCTGCCATCCACATCGTAAAGCACCGAGGATGGTGATCCCGACCATAATTTTCCTTGCTCAATCCACCCTGCGAGTAGATCGTCCGCCCAAATTCTCCACCCCAGACGACCAACGTTGAGTCGAGCAAACCGCGACTCTTCAAATCGGTGATCAATCCATAAGTCGCCTGATCGATGTCCTTGCACTGCGAGGGCAACCGCTTGGCGACGTTGCCATGATGATCCCAATTGTTCAAATAGATCTGCACGAATCGAACATCCCGCTCGACCATGCGTCTGGCTAACAACACCGAATTGGCAAACGTCCCTGGCTTCTTGGCCTCCTGGCCATAGAGCTCCATCGTGCTCTCAGGCTCGTCGGCAATATTGGTCAAATCCGGAACACTCGACTGCATCCGAAATGCCAATTCGTACTGCTGGATCCGTGTGTGAATCTCCGGATCGCCAACAGCTCGGAAATTCATCTCATTGAGACTCTTCAAACCATCGAGAGTCTTGCGGCGAATGTCCGTCGGAACCCCAGACGGGTTGTTGATGTACAAAATCGGATCGCCAACGGATCGGAACGAACAACCTCCATGCTCTCCAGGCAAACATCCCGATGACCATAGCCTTGCCGATATCGCTTGGATCTGCTCGGTATTCGTCGGCGTGGCTACCAAAACCACGAAAGTCGGTAAATTGTCGTTCATCGATCCTAAACCATAGGACAACCAAGATCCAATGCACGGCCGCCCCGTGACCATGTTCCCGGTCTGCATGTAAGTGATCGCGGGCTCATGATTGATCGCTTCGGTATTCATCGAGCGAACAAAACAAAGATCATCGACAACCTTGGCCGTCTGAGGCAAAAGCTCCGTGACCCACATGCCGCTCTGACCGTGCTGCGCAAACTTGTACATCGACGGCGCAATCGGAAAACGCGCTTGACCACTGGTCATGGTCGTTAGCCTCTGGCCGTTGCGAATCGACTCAGGCAAATCCTTGTCATACCAATCGTTCATCTGCGGCTTGTAATCGTAGATGTCCATCTGCGAGGGACCACCGACCATGTGCAGATAGATCACCCGCTTGGCCTTAGGCGCAAAATGAGGAAGTGTCCCTAAACCTCCCTCAGCCCGTGCCCCAAGCGTTCCACCGAGGCTCGCCAAGGCTGCGGTCCCAAGAATGCTCCCTCCACGGCGAAAAAACTGCCTCCGAGTCTCACTCTGTACGTACTGCTCAATCAACGGATGGATCGAATTGCTCATTTGGTTATCGCCTCGTCGAGATTCATCAAAATGTTGACCGTCATGGTCCACGAAGCCAACTCCGATGCGTCGATCCCCTCAGGAGAACGTGTCGCACCGACCGACAAGAGCTCTTTGGCTCCCTCAACATTGGATTGGTAGTGACCGAATATTTCACTAAAGGAACCTTGAAGCACCCCGAGCTCCTCGCCCCGCAGCGGCCTCGAAAGTACCCTGGCCGCAATCCACTGAAGCCTCGCGACCGGATCGGAACCCTCTGGGTTCGCTTGAATCGCTTTTTGTGCCAACACCCTTGCGGCCTCCACAAACTGCGTGTCGTTCATCGTCACCAAAGCCTGAAGCGGCGTATTGGTCCGCTCCCGGCGTACCGTGCAAACCTCCCGCGCCGTCGCATTGAATACCTCCATGCTCGGGGGCGGTGCCGATCGCTTCAAAAACGTATACAAACTCCTTCGATACAACCCCTCTCCTTGGTCGACCACATAATCCCGCGTGTTGCTCCCAGGCATCGCTACGGCCTCCCAAACCCCTGGGGGCTGATAAGGTCGCACACTTGGCCCCCCAATCTTTTGGACCAACAATCCGCTTGACCAAAGCGCAGAGTCGCGGATCATCTCGGCATCCATCCGAAACCTCGGTCCCCGAGCCAACCACTTGTTCGTCGGATCCGACGACAACCTCTCGTTGCTCGCACTGGCCGATTGCCGATACGTCGAACTCGTGACCACCGTGCGGAAGAAATTCTTGACGTCCCACCCATCCTCGCGAAACGATATCGCAAGATAATCCAATAGCTCCGGATGCGTGGGCAACTGACCGGTGACCCCAAAATCACCCGCGGATAACACAATCCCATTACCAAAAACCTCCTGCCAAAATCGATTGACCGTCACCCGGGCCGTCAACGGATTCTTCTCATCGAGCAACCACTTGGCCAAACCCAACCGATTCTTGGGTAACTGCTCGTCCCAAGCATGCAAAACCGCCGGAGTAGCAGGGGCAACTTCATCGGCCCGCTTGTCGTAATCACCACGGACCAATAACCATGCCTTGGCCATCTCGTTCTTCTCATTCATCACGTGGGCGATCGTTCCCCTTTTGAGAATCGCCCCCTTCTCGTCGCTCAGTTGCCGCTCGGCCTGTGTCAACCGGGAATACTCTCCATCGCGAGACTCCAAATACCATGCGAACAACTCCTCGATCTCCTCAGCACTCCGCTCCGACTTGGATACCAAATACTGACGTCGCGGAAGTTGCCCGACGATCTGCAACTCCTCAAGACTCAGCACCCGACGGTACATCCGCACATCTTGCAACTTCGCATCCACCGTCGGGGCCGTCGCATGACGACTCCCAAGCCGCATAGGTACCGCCGTGCGAATCGTTTGATTCAAATTGTCGCTGGCTATATTCAACCCCACCGACTTGCCGTCGACGTAGATCTTTACCCCCTGGGCTTTCGAACTGCCGTCGTAACTGATCGTCACATGCTGCCAGCGACTGGCCGTTAGCCTCTGCTGCGAGACGACCTTCAAGGCATTCTCGGGCCACTGGTGGATGATATGGGTACCGACATTTCCATTCTCCAACCAAACATCCCACCCCCGAAACTTCGATCCATCATCCATCCGAGCCAACAACGATCCACCCTGATTGTCAGCTCCAAGCTTGACCCACATCGATATCGTGAAGGCCTCATCACGCTCGATGTCGCCTGCCTCAAACGTCGGATAAAGACCACTCTTGACCTGCCATGCCAAAGGGCTCAAATGCCCCGGTGACAATACGGACTCGCCACCTAAATCCAAGACCTGCTTTTGACCCGCCAGGGTCCACTCAAGCGCCTTCGAATCCGATCCCATCAAAGGCAAGTGAATAGCGAGCGACTCCTGCGCGGGCAATGCTAACTGAACAAGTGCGTCGCGATCCGACGCGTTGCTCAAAAACGCATCAAACGCTCCCCGGGATTCAACCCTGCGGCTCTCGACGGCCTGCTTGGCCTGCGCGATCAGCCCATCGATCGCTTGGAATCGCTCGCGGTCCTCTTCCATCGGCACCGGAACGATCGGCGGCGTGTCTTTGATGTTCCCATCCATCGCGTTCTGCGTCGTGTTGTTGAAGAACGCAGCCATCTGATAGAAATCCCTTTGGCGAATCGGATCGAACTTGTGATCGTGACACACCGCACATCCCATCGTTAATGCCAACCACACCAAACTCGTCGTCTCAACCCGATCGCGCGTGTAGAGTACCTGATACTCCTCTGAAATCGCTCCGCCCTCATTGGTCGTGATGTTGCACCGATTAAAACCACTGGCGATCCTCTGGTCTAAACTCGCCTCAGGAATCAAATCCCCCGCAAGCTGCTCAAGAGTGAATTGATCGAACGGTAAGTTCCGATTGAATGCTTGAATCACCCACTGCCGGTACGACCACATCTCGCGATAATTGTCGAAGTGTATCCCATGCGTGTCGGCATAACGCGCATAGTCCAACCAATACCGTCCGCGATGCTCGCCCCATTCCTGGCGACCTAGTAGCTCATCGACATAATTCTCATAACGATCCGCAGACGGGTCAGCCAACACTCGATCGACCTCCTGAGGACTCGGTGGCAATCCGGTCAAGTCCAAGGACACTCGACGAACCAGGGTCCGCAAATCCGCCTCGGGAGAAGGCTCAATGCCTCGTCGCTCAAGCTCCGATAACACAAATCGATCGATGGGATTGCGCACCCAACCCGGATTGCGCACCTGGGGCAACTCCGGCTTAACAGGCGCGACATACGCCCAGTGCCCCTGGTACTCAGCACCCTCGGCAATCCAAGCCCGAATCATCTCCTTTTGACTCTCGGTAAGCGACTTGTGCGACGTCGGAGGAGGCATCACCTCGTTTTCATCCGTGCTCAATATCCGCTGAAGTATCACACTCTGCTCAGGCTTGCCCGGCACAATCGCTTGCTTACCCAACGCAGCCTCGCGAATGTCGAGCCTTAGCTCCGCTGCCCGCTTGTTCTCGTCCGGACCATGGCAAGCGAAACAATGGTCGTTGAGTATCGGTCGAATGTCCCGGTTGTACTGAACCATCCCGCTCCGCGCATGGAGCGCCGAAGGCGAACCCAAGACGATCTGCACTACACCAAAAAGAAAAAAGACCTTCAGAGTCCAGGATCGAATGCAATGGAAGTCCATAAGGCTCATCGTTTTTTGCAAGTAGAAAGACGCCAAGCCATGGGGTAGGGAAGGGGGCCTGGCAAAGGGGTAGGACCGAACACGCATCGTTAAGTTGCGGATCGGCTCGACAAGGTCGACACTCTAAGATTTTCACCTAAATCCATAAAAAAGCAAGAATCAACAGGGACCAATCCCCAGTTAGATTTACGCTGTTGGGTTCCCGCTGGAACAACTTGACTCGACCCCAAAACCAACGGCCGCCACTCCCAGGATACCCACAAGCCCATACAATCTCGTTCCAAACCCACCGCGAGAACGATTCCCCGTCGGCCCAAATAGACCTCGAATCCACTGCCTGCGTCATGACTGACCCCAACCACCTCTCCCTAGGAATCAACCCACACGAACGCGGCGCTATCGAAAACCGAAACCGACAAGCCTACGATCGGATGGTCCATTCGAAACACTTCCTGACCCAACCCGTCAGCTCCGAGGAACTTGCCAACCCTCTCGCCACCCTCGACGCCAAAGGTTGGCTAGGCGGCAACATCCGCGGCTGGAATGTGCTGTGCCTAGCCGCAGGCGGAGGACGACAAGGTCCCTTGTACCGCGCCGCAGGGGCTCAAGTCACCGTCCTGGACATCAGTCCTGCCATGCTCGAACTCGATCGCCAAGTCTCCGGACACCTGGGACTCAACTACCCAATCGTCCAAGGAGACATGGCCAACTTGTCCATGTTTGCAAACGAAGAATTCGACCTAGTCGCTCACCCAGTGAGCACTTGCTATGTCCCCAACCTCGAACCAGTACTCGCCGAAGTGGCCCGGGTCCTACGCCCAGGTGGACTGTATGTCTCCCAACACAAACAGCCGATGAACCTACAAGCTTCCTTGGAACTCGTCCACGGAAAGTACATCGTCGAAACCCCTGTCGGCCATCCCGCAAGATCCCTTGCGATAGGCCAATCCAGCTTGCTTCGCGAACCCGAAACCACCGAATTCGCCCACTCTCTAGACGCCATCCTAGGTGGCATCTGCCGCGCAGGCATGAACATCGAAGCCGTCTCAGAACCCGACCACGCCAAACTCGACGCACCACCAGGAACCATGGGCCATCGCAGCCAATACATCCGCCCCTACCTGCGCATCAAAGCCCGCAAACATGCCAACACAACAAACACGCGCAAAATCCTTCTGGCCTAACCACACTCTGTTCACAACCGGATGCAAAGCACGAACCATCGTTTAACCCGCAGCCAACGACGATCGATCCTCACAGATAGGCATTCATCAAGCCCGGAGGGCTGACACAACCTCTGCCGGTGGTGATAACCACCGGTCCGGGCGTCCGCTCCATCCAACCGCTTGGCTCCCCTTGCTCCACCGGGGCTTTGGCCGGGGGAGTAAGGGGCGGGGGGGCTGAGGGGGCCATAACCACCGGTCCTCACGTCCGCTCCCTCCAACCGCTTGGCTCCCCTTCTCCACCGGGGCTTTGGCCGGGGGAGTAAGGGGCGGGGGGGTTGAGGGGGCCGACCGCGCGTAAGGCTGCTTGGCTGTAATGGCCACACATGGCTACTCATGCAATACACACAGATCGATCCACACAGATTGGCATTCAAGCCCGGAGGGCTGACACAACCTCTGCCGGTGGTGGTAACCACCGGTCCGGGCGTCCGCTCCCTCCAACCGCTTGGCTCCCCTTCTCCACCGGGGCTTTGGCCGGGGGAGTAAGGGGCGGGGGGGTTGAGGGGGCCGACCGCGCGTAAGGCTGCTGGGCTGTAATGGCCACACATGGCTACTCATGCAATACACACAGATCGATCCACACAGATTTGCATTCATCAAGCCCGGAGGGCTGACACAACCTCTGCCGGTGGTGGTAACCACCGGTCCGGGCGTCCGATCCATCCAACCGCTTGGCTCCCCTTCTCCACCGGGGCTTTGGCCGGGGGAGCAAGGGGCGGGGGGGATGAGGGGGCCGACCGCGCGTAAGGCTGCTTGGCTGTAATGGCCACACATGGCCACTAATGCAATACAGTCCAATCGATCCACACAGATTTGCATTCATCAAGCCCCGAGGGCTGACACAACCTCTGCCGGTGGTGATAACCACCGGTCCGGGCGAGGGGAGTTTGATCTCGATTGAGTCCTTGGTGGAATCCGATGTTTGCACACGCAGAAAGGCGGATGCTTGAAGCGCGGCAGCGAGTTTACGTTTTGATCGACTTGTACGACTCCATGCGGTGAAAACATAGGCGAGCAGCCGATCGACTGGCAGAACTAGGATAGAAACAAGGGCGTTCCTTGAATCTACCCGCAAGCGAGCCCTGTGCTGAGAAAAACCCGATCAGGCCGGTGTACACTCACTCTTTCGAGCACGAGCACAAGCACCGTTTCACTGAGCACGAGCACGACATTTGCGATTGGATGCCAGAACAAAGCGATTAACCCCTACCGGTTTCTCCCAAACCCGTTCCGCCCTCAACCCTTTAGCATCTTGCGAATATCCTCCAAGCGGTCCGCATCCCCGGCCCGCTTGTCCTCTCGCCATCGCACGATCCTCGGAAACCGTACGGCAATCCCACTCTTGTGCCGACTCGACTCCTGCAAATTCTCAAACGCTAACTCCATGACCAAAACCGCCGGCACCTCATGCACCGGACCAAATTTCTTCTGCGTATTCTCCTTGATCCATCGATCCACTCTGGTAATCTCCTGATCGCTCAAGCCCGAATATGCCTTCGCGAAAGGGACCAGACGATCCTCCTCCCACAAGGCAAACGTGTAGTCGGAAAACATTCCCGCTCGCCTTCCGTGACCTCGCTGCGCATAGACCAACACCGCGTCGACCGTATAGGGTGTCACCTTCGACTTCCACCACGTTCCTGTCACTCGCCCAACGTCATAACGCCCATGCCGATGCTTGAGCATCAATCCCTCGGACCCATGCTCCCTTGCTGTGTCCCGCTTCTGAAACAACGCCCCCCAATCGCTGAACGAAAACACCTCGCTGATCCGCATTGCCTGCCCACCACAAGCTCCCCCCCAATCCAACGACTCCAAAAGCCTCCGCCGCTTCTGATAAGCCTCCTGACGCACATCCTTGCCCTCATGCTCCAAAATATCGAACGCAGTAAACACGACAGGAACCTCTCCGAGCAACTTGACCCCAGGCTTCCTCCTCTGTATCCGCCTCTGCAACAACGTAAATGCCAACGGCTCCCCATCCCGAAAGCCCAACACCTCCCCGTCGAGAACTAGCCCATCGGGTAGCACCTCTGCCGCAAGCTCGATCTCCGGAAAGCGACCCTCGAGCAACTCCTCGCCCCGAGACCATAAATAAGTACGCCCCGCTCGACGCACCAACTGAGCCCTTATCCCATCCCACTTCCACTCAGCGAAAAAATCAACCACCGAATTCTCTTCGCTGTACCCCTGGGGCAACGGATGTGCCAAACAGAACGGATAAGGCTTCGCGGGAGACGAACCAGAATACTCGGGTGCAACGAGCTGCTTAAAAAACGTCTCGCTCGGCTCCCATTCCCCCATCATCCGATGGCAAAGCTCCTCACTCGGAACCCCACACCACTGACTCAACGCCTTGGTCACCAACTTGGCACTCACGCCGACCCGCAAGTTCCCTGTAAGCAACTTGTTGAATACAAATCGCTCAAGCAAATCATAACGACTCCATAACTCGACCAGCGTCGATGCCAATGACTCGTCCATTTCCATCCGACGATCGGAACTCAAGGACGACTTTCGAGTCGATCGCTGCGATCCACTGGCACTGCGAAGCAACGGGAGCAATCGCTCTGCGATCGTCTCAGACAATGTCTCCTGGCCGCCGTGCGATCGCCCCTTTGCCATCGCTGCGGCCGTCTCAGCCAAATCTCCTACCCATTGATAGGTCTCCTCAAACAACCACTCGGGAACCTCCGCACCAAGCCTCGCCGCTCGACGAATGATCCGAGTGGGCAACGAAGGCTTGAGCTTGTTGCCAAGCAGAAAGTAAAGCGCATAAGCTGCATCGGTACCGCTGGCCTGAGAGAAGTATTCCCGCATGGCCAATACCTTGTCGTTGGTCTTGGTCGTCTCGTCAAGCCTCTGATAAAGCTTCGCAAATTCTCTCATGAAGCTTCCTCTGATTTCTCGGCTAGCGTGGGCTCGGACTCCTCACCAGCAAAACGCGTCTGCAAAACCTCGGCCGCAGTTCCACACTCTGTCAAATACCTCGATACAACCTCGGAAAAACCATGGGTCACCCAAACTTGCTCCGGTTGACACTGCCCGATAGCTGTGAGCAAATCAGGCCAATCGACATGGTCCGATAGCACAAAACCACGCTCGACATTCCGCCTTCGTCGCGTTCCGCGGATCGCCATCCATCCCGAAGCCATCGCAATCGATGGATCCGAAAATCGCTCCATCCATGGCGTCGATTGTGTCGACGGGGGACCTATGACCAACGATTCAGACCAATCGTGCTGCCCCCCAAGCGATGCGGCCGAGGGCAACTCAGGCAACGCAACCCCAGCAGACACATAAGCTCGATTCGGTCCGAGCATCGCCCCATGCACCGCAACCTTCGAGGCAACCTCCACCCCACATTCTCGAAAGATCTCTGCAAGCACCCGCTGGGCCTTGCCCACCGAATAAGCCAGCAGCAGACTCGTTCGCCCCTGCCGCTGATTCTCCTCCCACCATCCAATCATCTCCTGGATCACAAGCCTCGTCTCGGGCCATCGAAATACCGGCAATCCAAAAGTCGATTCGCTCACCATCAAATCGCAACGCACAGGCTCCCATGCATCGCAAGTCAAATCGGATTGAAGCTTGTAATCTCCAGTGATCAATGCCACGCGACCTGCGACTTCAATCCGAACCTGCGAGGAACCCAATATGTGCCCTGCCGGATGCAAAGATACCCTCGCATCCTTGATCCTCAAACTCTCCCCGTAAGCGACCGTCTGCAAGTCGATCGATTGACCCAAACGAACCCTCAAGAGCGACTCGCTCGATTTGGCCGACAGATAACGCTTGCTCCCCGACCTCGCATGATCCGCGTGCGCATGGGTCAAAATTGCACAATCGACACTTGCCCATGGATCGACGTAAAAATCTCCGGCCGGGCAATAAAGACCACGCGGCGTGCATTCGAGCAAATCACGGAACATCGCTGCCACCCCTTGGCCCCTACAAAAGAAAAACACCCCCAGAGGTCTGGAGGTGTCTTGAAGACTTTTATGATTGTAGACCAAAGGTCCAGGCCAAGCGGCCCGATCTATGGTATCCGACCAAGCTTAACTCGCCAAACTACCAAGCAAAGTGAGCGAACGCCTTGTTCGCATCAGCCATGCGGTGGGTGTTTTCCCGCTTGGTAATCGCGGTGCCTTCCTTGCGATAAGCTGCCATGAGTTCATCGGCTAGCTTGGTCGAGGTCGCTCGGCCCTTCTTGTCCCGAACGGCACTGAGAATCCAGCGGAACGCAAGCGACTGCTGACGGTTCTTATTGACTTGCATCGGAACTTGGTAAGAAGCACCACCGACTCGCTTGGAGCGGACTTCGATGTAGGGCTTCACGTTCTCGATCGCTTGCTCGAAAACCTCAACCGCAGGTCGATCCTTGATCTTCTCTGCAATCTCATCGAACGCATCGTAGATTACGCCATAAGCGACGGTTTTCTTGCCATCGTACATCAAGCAGTTGACAAACTTGGCAACCAACAGTGAATTGTGGCGCGGATCAGGACGAAGGGTCGTCTTCGAAGCGGTGATTTTTCCCATAGGGCAGAAGGCTCTTTAATGCGAAGGGTAAGGTGAATTTTGGGTTGAAGGACCAGCGACAAGGCTAGGACTTCTTCGGGCTCTTTGCTCCGTAGCGACTACGGGATTGCTTGCGTCCATTGACCCCGAGAGTATCACGGCAGCCTCGGACCACTTGATATCGCACTCCAGGCAAGTCTCGCACGCGACCACCGCGGATCAAAACGATCGAGTGCTCCTGGAGGTTGTGCCCCTCGCCAGGAATGTACACGGTCACTTCCTTGCCATTGCTCAGACGGACACGAGTGATCTTCCGCAAAGCCGAATTCGGCTTCTTCGGTGTCATCGTCTTGACCATCAAACAAACTCCCTGCTTCTGGGGGCATCGCTCCAGAACCGGGCTCTTGGTCGTCTTGTGCTGCACGACACGGTTGCGTCGAACAAGTTGATTAATCGTTGGCATACAGTCTCAAAGGTTCCGAATTCTAACGTTCAAATGGTTTGGACGATCCAATTGTCTGGAGAATCCCATCGTAAGTACCAAAGGTGGGAGTCGAACCCACACGTCCTTGCGGACACAGGATTTTGAGTCCAGCGCGTCTGCCATTCCGCCACTTTGGCATTCCCCGAGCAAATTCCAAACGAAATTTCCTCGGCTAATTTAAGAGCGGAGAGTTTACCGGCGAACCCAGAGGATGAGCAAGTCCACCGACCCGGTTTTCCAGCAAAATTTCCCCAACTTGCTCACAAAACCCGGCCGATCAGGCACTTGAGATAATCGGTCTCCGGACAATGAATGTTGACAGGATGGTCGGCCGACGGCCCCCGATTCTCCAATATTTGCAAATCGCGACCCGCCCGACGGGCTGCCCCAAGCAACACCTCGACGAAATCCGAACGACTCACGCGACCCGAACAACTGCAACTTACCAACACCCCGCCTGGACGTAAACACCGCATCGCCAAGTAGTTAAGTCGATGATAAGCGGCCAAAGCCCTGGGCACCTTGTCCCGCGCTCCGGCCAACTTCGGCGGATCCAATACCACCATGTCAAACAACTCCTGTCGGTCGACCCGGGCCGACAATGCCTCAAAAAAATCCGCCTGCTCCCACTCAACTCCCCCCAAAATCCCATTCGCCGCCGCATTTTGCCTCCCCAAATCCAATGCCCTTGCACTCGAGTCGACCCCCACGACCGACGAACAACCCCCAAGCTTCGCCAACGTCAAAGCGAATCCACCCGCATAAGTGCACACATCCAATACCCTCCCACCCGAAGGTACCCAACGGCTCGCCGCAAGCCGATTCTCCCGCTGATCCAAGTAATACCCAGTCTTTTGACCACCCACCAGATCGACCCGCCATGTCAACCCATTCTCTCGTAGACTCAAAGTCCCTTCGGGCAACTGACCATAGACCAACCGCTCCTGGACCTCTAATCCCTCGCTCCGGGCCGTTTTCTCATCGATACTCAACGAAATACTCAGCGGCTTGATCTGCTCAACAAGCTGTCCCAATATCCCATCCAAATAAGGCATCAGGACCCGCGCGTTGACCTGAACGACCAAATGCCCCGCAAAACCATCGACCACCAACCCACTGAGAAAATCCCCCTCACTGTTGATCCATCGCAATCCATCGACCTGACCCGAACCGGCCAAGTACTGACGACGAAGCTCGATCGCTTGGCCTATCCGAACAGCGAACCGCTCCGCATCGATCCACTGGTCCTGCGACCAAACATACATCCGAACCCGAATCCGGCTCTCAGGATGGTACAAACCACGCCCAATCCACCTGCCATCAGCTCCCAAAACATCGACCTGCTCGCCTAGCCTCGGCGGACTGACCGACTCGACCAACGATGCCTCCAATATCCACGGATGACGACCTAACGACTCGCGCCCCTTGCCCGGCTTGAGCCGGACCGCACGAATCCTAGTTGAGTTGTAAGGCTCCAACGGCATTGACTTTCAGTTCAAAGGAATCCAAGCTAGAATACTGATGCATCGCCCACCGATGCCCTTCAACCCAGCGAGGCGATAAGCTCGCAATAAATATCGCCCCTCGCAGGGGACACCCAATCCAACGAGCTTACCAAACCGACCATCCGTAAAAGGTACTGAGGAAATCCGTCCAATGAAATCGGCATCTTTCTTTTTCTCGATGTTTTCGATCTGCCTGTCCTGCTCAATGAGCCTCGCTAGGGAATGGACCGATAAAACCGGCAACGTCAAAGTCAACGGTACCCTCATCGCCGCTGACCAAAAAGACATCGTCGTGAAACTCGACCAAGCCGTCAAAGGTCGCGAACTCCTAGCCATCGACATCGCCGAACTCTCCGAAGCCGACCAAAAATTCCTCATGCTCGAGGAAAGCGAAGGCCAACTCAAAGCCGCAACCGAAAAACACTCCTGGGGACTCAAAAACGGAATGAATGTCTTCGGAAAAGTCGTCGGATTCAATCGCAAAGATGTCACCCTACAACGCCGCCGAGGCAAACTCTATGTCAACGACCGACCCTTCGAAAACCTTCCCGAAGTCTACCGCCGAATGGTCCCACGCATCGTCGAACACTTCGAAAAGAAAACCTTCGCCAACGACTCCCAATTCAACGACTGGGTCCTAGCCCAAAAAGCCGAAGCCCGTACCTTCACCTGCGAAGGTGTCCTCATGGAACTGCCCAACGGCGAAGAATACGGCATCCCCTTCTTCTTCTTCAAAGACATGGAACTCAAAGTCCTCGAACCCCAGTGGGATGAATGGCTCGCGGCTAACCAAGCCTCCAAACAAGACGAAGAAACCAAAAGACAACAATCCCTCTACCTGCAATCCCAAGCCGCCGCCTACCAACAATCCACCCAACAAAACCAAGCCTACCAACAAGAAATGATGCAAATCGCTCGCATGCAACTCCAAATGCAAGCCGTTGCAGCCGGCGTATTTAGCATGTGGGAAGTCTACCTCTACCCACCCGTCGGCGTGGCAGCCTACCCCATCTCCGTCGTCGTCAACGCCCGAAACTCCTTCGACGCAGCCAATATCGCCAGCGCCAATAACCCAGGATACGTCGTCGGACCAATCCGAAAATTCGCCGGATACTAAGCTTTCTCACGCTGCAGTTCCAACAGCCATCGAGTACGAGTACGAGTACGAGTACCGCTTCACTGAGTACGAGTACGACGAAATCCCAACGGAAACACGAACAATCGTTTAACCCGCAGCCAACGGCGAGGAAGTTGCTATCTGGCACTCTTCTCGTACTCAGTCCGCCGCGGCGGACGGTACTCGTACTCGTACTCGTACTCGAAGCGATCGAGTTCAGCAATCTGTCCAATTGGTCCCCAAGTTCCGCGAACCGCCGCGATCAACGATCGGCATCGACGCAGTTCCAACAGCCACCGAGTACGAGTACCGCTTCGCTGAGTACGAGTACGACGAAATCCCAACGGAAACACGAACAATCGTTTAACCCGCAGCCAACGGCGAGGAAGCTGCCATCTGGCACTCTTCTCGTACTCAGTCCGCCGCGGCGGACGGTACTCGTAATCCCAACGGAAGCTCGAACTAACGGATCTGATAGAGCCACTTCAAAGCTTGATTCATCAGATCCTCTCCGGCTCCGATCTGGGCCGGGGCCACCTGGGCATCAGCACCATACCCCCCCTCGGCCGTAGCCTCAATCGTCGGAAAGTACTGGTGATACCCATTGCAGTACCCAAAGAAGAAACAATTCTCCATCCGAGCCCGCTCACGCAACCGTATCGCATGGTTGCAGAAAAACTCACCGCTCCCACCAACAAACGCTATCTCCTTGTTCAATACCGCTACGGTCAACCTCGGCCGTATCCCGTCTTGGTACTCGGCCGCAAAGTTCTCAACCAACTCTGGAAAGAACGCAACCGAATACACCCCCTGGACCAAAGGGTTCGTAAAGTCAGTCCTCGATGAATACGTAAACCGCTCCTCCTTGAAACGCAACGTCGGTGCATCGACCACCTTGCACTCAATCTCCTGATAGACCTTGAGCACCTCTTGCCCAAGCGCCGCTCCATAACCCACGTAATCCCCGTGGCTCCCGCGGTCGACCGAAATGTCCCCCGATGCCCCCTGCTTAAATACCACGACTCCACCGGTCTGCTCGGATACCACCCCCCGCATCGCGCCGACATAATCGGCCGAAAATTTCCGCACCTCCGACGAAATGTTCGTCGGATGACCCGTGAAATTGACAATCGTTGCGATGTTCTTCCCGCTGTCCAACGCGTCGAATCGCAAAATCCCTAACCGCGTGTCGAGCGGCGCTGGTCGCAACTTCGTATGCCGATTGCGATTGAAACCCACTAGCTCCTTGGCTCCCTGGCCAATCTTTGCCGGAACCATCCGCTGACTTGCCGTTACGATCGCCTCGATCAGCGATTTTTCCAACTGCTGGTTGTATCGAATCGCTGCATCAAATCGTCCCCGACCTCGTCCCGGCGCGTCGAATAACTCCAAGATCGGGCCATGGTGCGTGTGCGACCCGGAAATAAACGAAACATCGATCCCCGCCTGCAACTTGATCTCCGAACGGATCGCCTGAAGCGATTCCTCCTGAGGCGAGCGACCCAAGTCCAATCCCACGATCGCCATCTTGCGACGACCGGCTCGAATCACGACCACCGTCGCCTTGAGCGGATCGAGTGTCCCCT
>JAJTEK010000133.1 GCA_021299695.1 Pirellula sp.
CCCCTCGGGTTTCGTCGGAAGCTCTTGCCGAGGAGATCCATGCCCAGGACACTCAGTTCGAGGAGTCTGCATCGCAAGATCAAGAGAATGAAATTCCGTCTGGTCCTACCTTTCGTGACTTGATGTTGCCGGATGATATTTGCTCGGCCCTTGAGGCGGCCGGCTACCATACGCCGACGGATATCCAAGCTGCTACGATCCCTGCGATGCTCGAAGGCCGCGATGTGCTCGGTCAGGCTCAGACCGGAACGGGTAAGACCGCCGCCTTTGCACTTCCGTTGCTTGCCAATATCGATGTCGAGAATCCAGAGACTCAGGTTTTGGTACTAGCTCCGACCCGCGAATTGGCCAACCAAGTTTCCGAATCGTTCCTCAAGTACGGACAGCACCTTCGCGGACTGCGCGTCGCGCCGATCTACGGCGGTGCACCTTACGCGAATCAAATCCATGCCCTAAAGCGGGGTGCACATGTCGTGGTAGGCACTCCTGGAAGAATCATGGATCACATGAGGGAGTCACGCTTGCGCATCGATTCGCTCAAGACGATGGTGCTTGATGAAGCCGACGAAATGCTACGGATGGGATTTGTCGACGACGTCCAGTGGATCCTCGATCAGTGCCCATCGGACAAACAGATCGCTTTGTTTTCGGCCACGATGCCCGATCAGATTCGACAGATCGCCAACAAGCACTTGAAGACCCCCAAGGTGATCAAGATCACCTCAAGGCAGCAAACCGGAGATAACATCCGTCAACGCTTCCTCGTCGTCGAACCCCGCATGAAGCTCGAAGCCTTGACCCGTATCATCGAGGCCGAGGATTTCGACGGCATGATCATTTTTGTGAAGACCAAATTGGGGACCGTTGAAGTTGCCGACTACCTGCGCGAGCATGGCTATGCGGCCGTACCCCTCAACGGCGATATCGCACAGAACCAACGCGAAAGGACCGTCGAACAGCTCAAGGAAGGGGTTTTCAATATCCTCGTTGCCACCGATGTCGCTGCCCGCGGATTGGATGTCCAACGGATTACCCACGTGATCAACTACGACCTGCCACCGGACTCCGAAGCGTATGTGCACCGCATCGGTCGAACGGGACGAGCGGGTCGAAAAGGAAACGCGATTGTCTTTGTCTCACCCAAGCAACGAGGTTTCCTTCGCGAGATCGATCGAGCCGCAGGCGACATGATCGAACCGATGGCTGTGCCAACGGCCAAGGAGATTAACACGGCTCGGGTCCAGAGGTTCAAAGACCGTCTTGTCCAAGCAGCCTCAGGACAAAACAACCCCGAACTCTTCGAAACCTTTGAAAAGCTCCTAGCCCAAACCACCACGGACCAACAACTCGATCCCCTCAAAATCGCGACCGGTTTGGCGGTCATGATGCATGGCGATCGGCCCTTTTTCATCCAAGAGCTACCCGAACGGCTTTTGAGAAGTAGCTCTCGAAACGACCGTCCAGAGCGCGGCGATCGCTTCGACCGCAACGACCGTTTTGATCGCAATGACCGCAATGATCGCGATTCGCGGAGAGAACCACGACAGCAGCGATCTGGCGTTCCATTTGATGGCGACCGCGCTGCGACCGAGACCTTCCGGGTTGAAGTCGGTCGAATTCACGGGGTCAAACCAGGGAATCTTGTAGGTGCAATCGTCAACGAAATCGGACTCAGTCCTGGCCAAATTGGACATATCCGAATCGAGCAGGAATTCAGCACCGTCGATCTTCCGGCAGGTATGCCTCGGGAAACCTTTAAGATCATCGGTCGAGCATGGGTTCTAGGGCACCAACTGCGAATCTCCAAATTGAGCGACCATCCAAGCTCTTTTGGAAATTCGTCCTCGAACGATAGGCCTGCAGACACACGCCGCGATTTCCCCCGTAGACCCCGACCCGAAGGTTCCTTCAAGGACAACCGGTCTTCGTTCGGCGGTAAGTTCAAAAAACGTCCTTAAGAAAAAGTATTTCCACAAAGCGATGTGTCGATGCGAACTACGCAACGCATAACGATCGAGCAGATCCAAACGGCGGCGGATTTGTTGATCGCCGGAAAGCTGGTGGCCTTTCCGACGGAAACGGTTTACGGATTGGGGGCAGATGCCCTCAATCCACACGCTGTGAAGAGGATTTTTGAAGCCAAGGGTCGCCCGTCGGATAATCCCCTGATCGCCCATATCGCTTCACACGAACAGCTCAGGCAGCTTGCAATAGAAGTCTCGCCATTGGCGAAACTTCTTATCGAGCGATTTTGGCCAGGGCCTCTGACGCTCGTCATGGACAAAGATCCGGATCTACCCGATGATCTAACTGCAGGGCTTGATACGGTTGCGGTCCGCATGCCCGAGGACCCCATCGCACTCGATCTGATTCGACGCGTTGGTAGGCCGATCGTCGCCCCGAGCGCCAATCGTTCGGGGCGACCCTCTGCGACAACTTGGGAGTCGGTTCTGATCGATCTCGATGGCCGAATCGATGGAGTCCTCTGTGGCCCACCAACCCGTATCGGTCTTGAGAGCACCGTCGTCGATACGACGACCGACGAGCCTGTCATCCTAAGGCACGGCGCGATCACTCAGGAGATGATCCAGAGAGTTTGGCCATCTGGTCGATCGAGCTCAACGCACTTAGGGTTAGGGCCTATTCCAGGCTCGAACGGCCCGGCGGCTTCTGAGGTCCAGGTGGATTTCGCGCGAAGGTCCCCAGGGACACGCCATCGGCATTACCAACCCAAGGCCAGGGTCGTTCTGTTTGACTCGATCGATCAGCTAGGGGAACTTCCCCTCGCCGTTGGGATCCTTGCGATCGCCTCGAAGAGTGATCTACACGCAATCGAATCGGATCTCTCTGGGAAGTATCCTGGGGCTAAACTCTGCGTGTGTAGTTCTTTTGACGATTACGCCGGACGCTTGTTCGAATTTTTCAGAGAATGCGATCTTGAAAATGTTCCGACCATCTACTGTCAACGTGTCGAGCTCTCGGGCTTGGGTCGCGCGATCATGGACCGGCTCGACCGAGCGGCCGGATAATCAACTTCTGCTTTGGGAAAGTCGTCGTTATGTCAATCCAAGTATCCATGCTATCGGCTCTGAGGACCTGTTTTTTGGTCGTTTTTCTTTTGGAAGGGATCTGCCAATCGACCACCTATCGATATGTGTTTGCGCAGGAAACTCAATCTCTATCGACAGGCAAATCGATCGAGCCATTCTCCGAAAAGCACCTCGCAGGTGAAGAGCTTGAGGAGTTGGTGATGGTCCAAGCGGGTCAGTTGCCGGTGGTCCTATCGGCCCCTCATGGTGGAACCCTCCAGATCCCAGGTGTCGAACCACGCCAAGGGATTGGGATGGCTAGCGGACCTTCGGGTTTTTTTACCGGACGTGACGCTGGGACTTCTGAACTGGCTGTCGCTTTAGCCGATGCGATCGAAAAGCGGATGGGCAAACGACCCTACTTGGTCGTCAGCAAGGTGCACCGCAAGTACCTCGATCCGAATCGTCCTTCGGGGATCGCTTACGAGGATTCCGATGCAGAACCTGTTTACCAGCGTTACCACGGTATGTTGCACAGGTACTGCAAAGAGATCCTTGAGGAGCACCATACTGGATTGTTGCTGGACATCCACGGACAGGGCTCATCGAGCAAGACCCTTTACCGTGGAACAGCGAACGGAAAAACCGTCGCGAGGCTCAAGGAGCGTTTTGGTGAAACGGCCCATACGGGAGAAAAAAGCTTTTTCGGAACCCTTGGTCGGTTGGGATGGACCGTGTTCCCACCACCGGGCAATGGCAAAGAGCAATCTGGATTCACCGGTGGTTACATCGTCCAGACTCACGGGAGCCATCAGCCCAATGGTCTTGACGCGATGCAACTGGAGTTTGGTGCCGATTATCGGAACAAAACTTCAAGAGAGAAAACGGCGGAGGTTCTGGCGCAAGCGGTCCAAGAGTATTTCGACGAGTACGTTGAACCGATCTCCAGGGCCGCCGCTGCTAAACGTTAGTTGCAGGTAACCGCTGAGCAGCATCAACGAGGATCAGAATTTTTCTTTCTCGGGAGCCTACCAAGGCCATGCCTTTCCGAGGGCTGCTTTTTGTTTGGCGTGCAGTTGCGCGATCCCTTGTTTGGCCAGCGCAAGGAGTTCGGTGAGTTCTTGGTCGTCGAAGGTGGCTTCTTCGCCGGTTCCTTGGACCTCGACAAATCGATTGTTGCCGGTCATGACGACGTTCATATCGACATCGGCACGAACATCGCGCAGGTAGTCCAGGTCGAGGCTAGGCTTGCCATCGACGATTCCGACGCTGATAGCAGCGACGGAGTCCCTTAGTGGATATTGCGCGGCAGGCACACCGGCAAACACGGAATTGACCGCGTCGATCAAAGCGATCATTCCGCCGGTGATCGCGGCGGTACGGGTCCCACCGTCGGCTTGCAAAACATCACAATCGATGGTCAACGATCGTTCGCCCAGCTTTTGGAGATCGGCAATAGCTCGAAAGGAACGCCCGATCAATCGTTGGATTTCAGTGGTGCGACCGTCGACTTTCCCATTTCTTTCTCGCGATTTACGTTGGGGAGTAGAGCCTGGGAGCATGTTGTACTCGGCAGTGATCCAACCTTTGCCTTTTCCGACCATCCAATCGGGAACTTTCTGTTCTAAGCTAGCTGTGCAGAGCACGACGGTATCGCCGCATTGGTACAGGACTGAGCCGGGTGTGGTCTTGGTGAATCCTCGTGTAACCGTCACTGGACGAATCCCATGGACACTCATTGCTGCAACTTTCCTTGAATGACAGTTTGTAGTTCTTGGGCGTTGAGTGGACGATTGAAAATCATCAACTCGTCCATGTCGCCGATGTATTCGATCCCGATCATGATGGCTGTTTTGGTTGGGTCCCAAGTAAATCGCATGGGTCCTTGAAGTACCCCTTGCAATTTGCCATCCAGATAGAGCGAGCTTTGGGTTGATTTTGGATCGGCTGCGTTGATACCTTCGAAGCTAAACGCGACATGCTTCCAGGCTTCCCTGGTGAATCCTGGGTTTTTGACCGTAACCATGGGTCTTTTTTCGACGGGCCATTTCTCCCAGGGAATATTTTCAGGATTCCAGTATTTCAGATCGGAGAACATCCCCAAGCGAAAATCTCTTGGGAGATCCTTGTCAAAGTCGACGAACATCGCCGCATCGTTCCAGGTCTTTTCGGTGATTTGGATCGGGTCGCAATAGCCAGGTTTGAGGTCCTTGTCCGGGTCGAGTCGCATCCAAAAACCGACTGTACCTGAGATCTTTTGCTCGTATCGAGGTAGAACCTCACCTTTGTAGCAGATGACCTTTGGGGATTTGTCCGCAAATCGAATGCAGTCTCCCCGAACCCCCGCTCCCTTGACGATCGAAACATCGGGACGTTGGATGCCCGGTGTCCATTCTTTACGAGCGAGCGATTCGGTCGTGTAGACACGTCCATCGCCCTGCTGAACCACCGCATCGGCTGATCCATCGAAGGAAGCGTGAAAAGCCAACGCCTCGCGCAGTGACTTGCGATCGACGTCTTGAGCAAGGCTTCTCGATTGGGTTTGCAGGGTCCCGAGGAGTCCCAATAAGCCGACGACGAGAAGGATTCTGAAATTCATGTTTAGGGTTCCAATGGACGAAAATTTGATCCAGCTATCGAGCATTGTCGATCAAGATTGTAAGCGGACCGGACCTATCGCGTCGAGCGCTCGGGCGATTTGTAGTTCAAGATCTCTAAGGTTTCCCTCGTTGGAGAGGACCCAGGTTGCTTTCGAGCGTTTTTTCTGCATGCTCCACTGCGAGGCCTCACGGGCATCGAAGTGCTCTTGAGTCCAGCCTCTGGCAAGTGCTCGCTTCAAGCGATCTTCGTACGGAGAAGCGACGAACCAAATCGCATCGCAGGACTTATCCCAACCCGATTCAAGGAGCAATGGAATGTCTAGGGCAACCCACGGATGAATTCCGGCGATGAGTGACTTATCGAGCTCCTGGCGTATTTTTTCGCGGATAGGTGGATGGGTAATTGCCTCGAGGCTCTTGCGCCGCTCGATGGCTTGAGGGGTATCGCCAAAAACCAAAGCGGCGATCCGTTTGCGATCGATGGACTTGGAGTCCTGCGAAAAGATCGATTGGCCGAATTGTCGGACAAGTTTTGATTGGACGATCGGACTTTTGAGAATTTCATGTCCGATGCGATCGGCGCGTAGGGCCAATGCTCCTCGGTTCTCCAGGACGTTGGTCACAACGCTTTTGCCGCTGGCGATTCCGCCGGTGATCCCGATAACCCAAGGGCGTTTCATAGCGGTTCGCACTCTGCCCAGTTGTTTCCAACTTTGACGTCGACCTGAATGGGGACTCTCAGGGGCATGACCGAGGACATTTCGCTCCGCACCAAAGCCGCCAGGGCATCGACGGCCTCGGGAGCGACTTCGAAGACCAGTTCATCGTGGATTTGCAGAAGCATGTTGGCTGGCAGTTGCGACTCTCGAAGTTTGCGATCGAGCGAGATCATCGCCATTTTGATCATGTCGGCCGCGGTACCTTGGATTACCGTGTTGATCGCCATTCGTTCGGGTTCGAGCAATTGTTTTTTCTTGTTTTCGTCGAGAGATTTAAAGTCTCTAACTCCTTTGAGGATCCGTTTTCTGCCCGAAAGGGTTGTGACGAATCCTCTGGTTCGGCAATCGACCAACGTGTCGGAGATGAACTCACGCACGTTGGGGTATTTGGCGAAGTATTGATCGATGAACTGCCCAGCATCGGAGCGCGAGATACCCAGCGCCTTGGCGAGCCCAAAAGGGCTTTGGCCGTAAAGAATACCGAAGCTTACCGCCTTGGCGTTTCGTCTCATGCTCGAGGTGACCTGGTCGACCGGAACGCCATGGACCTGTGCAGCGACAGCCGCATGGATATCGATGTTGTTTTCAAAAGCCTTACAGAGGTTGGTGTCCGAGCAGCAGTGGGCGAGGACACGCAGTTCGATTTGTGAGTAGTCAGCGGTCATGAATTTCCAGCCGGCCGGTCCGGGCACAAAGGCCGAGCGGATCGAGCGACCTTCGGGAGTTCGAACGGGGATATTCTGTAGGTTAGGTTCGACGCTGCTGAGTCGTCCCGTCGCGGCGATGTCCTGGCGATACGAGGTATGGATACGTTGGGTTTGCGGATGGATCAGAAGTGGAAGTGCTTCGACATACGTGCTAAGAAGCTTGGCCATTTGTCGGTATTCGAGAATCTTCGCCGGGAGTGGGTGTTCGCTGGCCAGCTCCTCGAGAACTTCCGCATCGGTACTGATTCCGGTTTTGGTCTTCTTGACGACCCGGAGATTGAATTTGCTGAACAGAATCGTTGAGAGTTGTTTCGGGCTATCTGGGTTGAACCTCTCGCCGGCGATTTCCATGATCTGATCATGAAGCAAATCGACGCGTTGTTTGAAATCGTCGCGCAGAGCGGCCAGGCGGTTCGTATCGACCGAGACCCCGATGCATTCCATCGAAACCAGGACTTGGATCAATGGGAGTTCGAGTTGCTTCATCACATGCTCGAGCCCTTCGGCAACGATTCGCTCGTGCATGTCCGGATACAAGCGGATTGGGATGTCCACATCCTCGGCAGCATAGAGGGCGACCTGATCGATCGGGATTTGGTCCATGGTCCGTTGAGATTTACCGGTCCCGATGAGGGCGTGGATGGGGATCGAGTCGACTCCAAGCCAGCGTTTGGCGATATCGCCCAAGTCGTGGTTTCGCCCCCCTGCATCGAGCAGATAGTCGGCGACCATCGTGTCAAAAAGGATATTCGCAATAGGCATGCCATGGGTTTTCAAGACGATCGCATCGAACTTGATGTTTTGTCCGATCCAAGCGATTTTCGGATCCGCCAAAAGGCTGGCGAGTTTTTCTCGAACGGCTTCGAGCGGCAGGTTTCTGCTCGGTTCCGGGCTGAGAATCGGTAGATAAGCCGCTTGGCCTGGCGCCCAGCAAAGGCTGATTCCCACAAGCTCCGTCTGCCTTGCTTTGGTGGAGGTCGTTTCGGTGTCGATCGACACACATGGGGCCTTGCGAAGGACCTCGACCAGATCGGCAAGTTCCGACACATTTGCGATGGTCCGGTAGTGTTCCGAAGATAGACGAACCGACGGGACGACTTGTGGGGTAGGGGAGGGGGAGAGACGAAACTCCTCGTCGGTGCCCGGTTCGTGAATCGATTGCTGGGAATTCGAGGAAGCTGCTTGTGTGTGTTGCAGGAGGACTTCCGCGATTTTCCGGAAGCCAAGGTCTCGGAACAAGTTCTCGAGACCCTCGGCATCGGGGGCTTTTCGCCGGAGCGATTCCCAATCCTCGGGCACCGGTGTATCGGTCCGCAGCTTGACAAGATCCCGACTCAGGTACGCAAGCTTGCGGTGTTCGATCAGTTTCTCTCGCTTTTTGTCGCCGGTAACTTTGTCGATGTTGGCATAAATTCCATCGAGAGAACCAAATTGCTCGAGCAACTGCTGGGCAGCTTTAGGGCCAATGCTATGGACGCCAGGTACGTTGTCGGTCGAATCGCCGACCATCGCTTGGAAATCGACTACTTGTTCGGGGCGGATCCCCCAAACCTCTTGAAGCTCCTTGGCTGTAAAGAGCTCACTTTTGCGGAGATTCAGCATTGAAACGCGAGGAGTGATCAGTTGTCGGCAGTCCTTATCGCTGGTCACGAGCAACACGCGAGCTCCGTTGGAACCGGCCCGATCGGCGATGGTCGCTAGAATATCGTCGGCCTCGAATCCTGGGATCGAGAGGATTGGGATCCCTAGGAGCTTGAGAGCCTCTTGGATGAGTCCCAGTTGACCTCGGAGCGCATCGGGCATTTCTTCGCGATGGGCTTTGTATTCGGGATACAACGCGTTTCGAAACGTGACTTCGGAAGCGTCAAAAGCGCACAAAAGAAAAGTCGGAGACCATTGTTGCAGGATCGTAGCGATGTCTCGAAGGAATCCGTGCACGGCACCGACCTCGAGTCCATGGGGGCTAGTCATTGGAGGTAACGCATGAAAAACCTGGTAGATCAACGAGTGCGAGTCGACGATCACCACCAGGTCGCCGGACGAAGGAGCCTCGGGGTGGGCCAGAGCCATCTCGGGGTGGGCCAGAGCCACCGGCCCATGGGGGCATTCTAACATCTTCTGCTTGATGGAAGATGCGATCAGGCGTCGCACGAAACCAAGTCTGGCTCGATGACACGCTTGTTTTTCCAGCCGCCATGGAGGTACCGAGCGGTAAAGAAAATCGCCAGAACGATCACCCATATGCTGATGACTCCCCACCAGTAATACAGGCCGTCCCACCCGAAAATTTTCTGCCCTAGGACGGCCAGCCCTACCGTTCCAAAACCTGCGATCGCATGGCCTAGGAGAACAAACAGCGTATCGCCCGCACCCTTGAGCACGCCTGAAAAGATGACTTGTACCGAATCGAACACGCAGTAGGCTGCAATGAAGTATAAAAGTGGCTTGAGCTCGGGCTTGATCGCCTCAAATCGAGCCGGATCGTTCCCGATGGCGTAGATACTCATGATCTGTTCGGGAAATACTCCGTAGAGAATTGCAAAGACACCGCTGTAGATCAGTCCGACGGTTAGGGCCGCTTCGATCAACCGCTGCGCTGTTTTCAATTGGGATTGGACTAGGTACTTGCCGACCAAGACACCCACAGCGATCCCTAAACCCATGAGTGGAATAAAGGCAAGCACATTGACTCCTAGTGCCAACGTGGTTGCGGCCGCCGGGCGTTCTCCGAGGTTCCCGACAATCATCATGATGATCGCAAAGCTCCAGGCTTCTGCAACGACGGAGACTCCTGCGGGCCAGCCGAAGCGGATTAGGCGTCGCATGAGTGGAAAATCCCACCGAAACACGTCCTGGAATCGGTTCATGCCCCCCGCATGGGTTGGCCATACCCCAAACCGATTGGTTTTCAGATACCAGAGTGCGAAACCGGCAAGCAGTATGCATTTTAGTGATAAAGAGAGGCTTGAGGCGAGGGCTGCACCTGCGACGCCCCATTCGGGGAATCCCAGATTCCCGAAGATCATGCCATAATCGAGGACAGCGTTGGTTGCCGTTGCGATCGCATCGCAGTATAGCAGGACTAGGGGACGGCCGCTTCCTGCAAAAAGCCCAACCAGTGCAGAACTCAGGATTGTCGCGCAAGCGCCGGGTACGAGTCCGAGAAAAAAATCATACTCGGACTTGGCCAACTCTGGTGGATGTCCAAAGGTGATGAACAATTGGTACGAGTAAAGTCCCAAGAGCACCAGAATGGGCATCATCGCGATGGCCAACAGGCAACCTTGCCAGACCACATGCATGGCCCGGTCGACCCTGCGGACTCCCAAGTATTGAGCGACGAAGGTGCTTGTGTACCCACAGATTCCGGCGGGCAAACAAGTCACCGACCAAAACAAGGTACCTGCCGACATGGCCGCAGCGGCGGCCGCATCGGAGTACTGAAATAAAAACAGTCGGTCGACAAATAGGGTGATCGAGAACAATCCGGTCGAGAGCATCAACGGCCAAGCCGTACTGAGCAGTTCCTTGAAATCCTGGACCCTCGATCGGTTCTCCACGTTGTATCCCGCTGCAACCTTGAGTCGCAAGTGTGTAGTTATCGTACCCGCTCAAGCTTGGTCACTCGGCCTGTTCGCACCCATTCGGCCACGAGGATGTCTCCGTTGCGATCGAAGCAGGCATCGTGGGGATGGACAAATTTACCATCGATCCACAACGATTCGTCCTCTCGAACCCCCTTGGTATCGCGAATACGTTCGACATCGCTTCCGAGCTGTGCAAGGACTTTGTATTCTCGGTCCAGGAGCGATACGCGGGCCCCGAGTTCGGGGACCAATAGGACTTGGCCTTGGCAATCGATGTTCGCAGGGAGTCCGAAACCGGGGATGGTTGCCAGGTACTTTCCATCGATATCAAAAATCTGGAGTGTGTTGTGCGCTCTGTCGGTAACGACGATCTTAGGATTGGCCTCGTCTCGATCATCGATCCAAAGGCCGTGAGGGGTATTGAACTTCCCGGTCCCATCACCTGCTCCACCGAAGGAACTCATCCATTTTCCGTCTTGGTCATAGCGATGGATATGGAAAGCACCATAACCATCGGCTAGGAGAAACCCCCCTTTGGGTAGAAATGCGAAGTTTGTTGGCATGAAGCGATCTCTTCCCCAAACTTTCTTCGGTGCTTCGTATTCCTCTTGGTTGTAGATTTTGGATTCTTGGGGAGCTCTTTTTGACCATATGACTTTGCCGTCGAGGGTCAGCTTGGAAAAGGCTTTGACTTGTTGGTAGGCCGATACATAAAGGAATTCATCGGACCCTTCGCGTCGCACTTCGAGTCCATGGCCACCCCCTTGATACTGGTTGCCGAATGCGCGAATGAATTTACCTTGGTCATCGAAGACGAAGATCGATGGATGATCTTTGAGTTCCTCTCGCCCTTCGTGAATGACGTAAATTCGGTTTTGGGAATCGACGGCGACGTTGTGCGTGGTTTGCCAAGAGTATTCGCTAGGGAGTTTGACGTAATGGTGTTTGACACGGTATTGGTAGTCGCCCGAGCCGGTCAGGATTTCGGTATCGAAATGCCGCACGGGAGCACCATCGGCAAGTCCCGCTCCGAGCCTTGGGAGTTGCGTTGCGGCAGCGACAGCGGCCGACCCGATTGCAGTGCTCTTGATAAACAATCGACGAGAGGATTTTTTGGCCATCACATCACCTGTTTTTTGGGACATCGAGTCCTGGGTTTCCAGATTACGTAGCACTAGCGCTTGTTTGTGCGCGTAGGAAGGTGGTGGATTGTCTCACAAGAGGGTCGGCGGTGCAATTGCTCCCACCGCTTGCGGTGGCTTCGGGTGCTGATCGATTGGGGACAATCGATCTACCAAGATGGTAGAGCCATTGTCCCCAATGGCTCCGGAGGCCGCGCAAGCGGTGGCGTCTTGGGTTTTTTGCTGTTGGTCTCGCTCGTTGCGGTGGCTTCGGGTGCTGATCGATTGGGGACAATCGATCTACCAGATGGTAGAGCCATTGTCCCCAATGGCTCCGGAGGCCGCGCAAGCGGCGGCGTCTTGGGTTTTTTAGCTGTTGGTCTCGCTTGTTGAGGTGGCGTCAGGCGCTGATCGATTGGGGACAATCGATCTACCATGCAGCGCAAGCGGTGGCGTCTTGGGTTTTTCTGCTGTTGGTCTCGCTCGTTGCGGTGGCTTCAGGTGCTGATCGATTGGGGACAATCGATCTACCAAGGGCGAATTGGCTGAACAAAGAACAGACGGCGTTTGGGCCGGTATGGGTTCAGAGCCATGCCATCGAACGTAGGGTGAGCGTAGTCAAATCCGATGGCGCGGTAGTGCTGCAAAAGCTCCTGGCGAGCTTCGGATTCCTTTCGGGCACGCTCAACTCGATACTCCTTGGACGCCGAGGGTTCGAAACGGTGCTTTCCCGGAAGGGATTTTTCGGAATTCGAAGAAGTGTCGCTTGCCGATGGGAAGGTGCGAAGTTCGCCTGGGCTAGATGTATTCGGATCGGTATCGCTCTGGGGTTGTTGACAAAAGCCTGTTGCGGCCAAGCCGAGCCACAATGCGTTGGCAAAAAGAGTAGGTCGCAGGGTCCGTCGATCCATGGTCCAAGTCCTAAGGGCAGGGGGGGGGGGATTTCCGTTGCGATCCGGTGGGCGAAGCATCGCCAATCGTCGCAACTTAGAGGATCGACCTTCGAGCCTCCTTGGATCCTGCTTATTCAGGCCGGAGGCCAAGCGCGGATATCAAGCTATCCTCAAAATCTAGAAATGCGTTAAACTTGAAACGTCTTTTTTTGGGGCTTTGCACGTGATTCAGCGAGCAATGCTCCTTTGCATGCGAATTCTTTCACCGGACATCCATCCTATGCTCGACCGAAAATATGTGGTAGAGAACGCCGAAGCGGTCAAACTCAATTGTCTCCATCGCGGGGCTCAAGCCGACGTCGATCGGATCATCGCGTTGGAGATGGAGCGTCGGGCTAAAATGGCGGAGGTTGAGGAATGGAACCGTCAGGCCAATGAGGTCAGCGCTCAGATTGGCAAGGTTCCAGCCGAGCAACGCGAGGAATATAGGGAGCGAGGGCGGGGGCTTAGGGCTTCGAAGGAGCAGGCGCAAAAAGACCACGATGCCCTGGATCGTCAGATCGACGAACTCCTTGCGCGCGTTCCGAATATGACCCATCCGTCGGCCCCGATCGGCAACGACGATCATGCGAATCTTGAGATTGCCCGGGGATCCACACCCATCCCCCAATTCGATTTCAAGCCAAAAGATCACTTGGAACTCGGCCAGCAGCACGACATGATCGATTTTGAGGCTGGGGCTAGGGTTGCTGGAGCAGGATTCTATTTCTTGAAGCGAGATGCGGTCCTTTTGGAACTAGCTTTGCAGCAGTTTGTCGTGAGCCATTTGGCCAAGAAGGGGTTCATTCCCGTCTCGACGCCCGATGTGGCCAATACCGATATTCTGCATGGGATTGGGTTCATCCCTCGGGGGCCTGAGACCCAAATTTACAGCATCGAGAACACCGAATTGAACTTGGTCGCTACCGCCGAGATCACGCTTGGGGGGATGTACCACAACCAGGTTTTGGAAGCCGAGCAATTGCCGTTGAAGTTGGTCGGGATCAGCCATTGTTTCCGAACGGAGGCAGGAGCCGCAGGCCGTGCTTCCCGAGGTCTCTATCGCGTGCATCAATTCACCAAGGTGGAGATGTTCGCCTTCACGCTTCCGGACCAAAGCGGCGCGGTTCATGAAGAGCTCCGAGGCATCGAATGTGAGATTTTTGACGCTTTGGAGATCCCTTTTCGCGTCGTCGATACTGCAACAGGCGATCTAGGTGGGCCAGCTTACCGAAAATACGACTTGGAAGCCTGGATGCCTGGCCGAGGCGACGGTGGTCAGTGGGGCGAGGTCACGAGCACATCGAACTGCACCGACTATCAAGCCAGGAGATTAAATATTCGTTATCGCACGAAGGGTGAAAAAGGAACACACTTTGCGCACACATTGAACGGTACGGCTGTGGCCATCAGTCGCGCATTAATTGCTTTGATGGAAAACCATCAACTTTCCGACGGATCGATTAAAATCCCGAAAGCTTTGGTTCCATGGGTGGGCAAGGAGCGTATTCAATAGTCCCTTTGGGGTGAGAAAAAGCCGTTTTCCCTGTCTTTTCGGTGGTGACGCAATAAAGTTAAAAAGCGAACAGGTTTTTGGAAAGAAAACAAGAGAAAAAGTTCCTTCAGTTGTGGCATCGCGTCGAAAGATAGGCTATACTTCGGCAGTGCGATTCAGCGAGGTTGATTGAGATTAAATCAACGATTATGAGTCGTGTCAGTATCAATAAAAATTAGACTTGCCTCACCTAGCAGTGGTTGGATTTCGGGCGTGACCAACTGTTGTTAGGTGGGGCTTTTTCTTTTTCTAGTCGGGTTCTCCGGCAGGTCCTTCTCGGGTATGTTCGATCGACTCGCAGAGAGTCATGAGCATGGCAGCATAGACTCTTTCGAGGGAACGGTATTCGGAGTCCTCGGCTTGGAATTGAACCAGGATGGTTTGGTTTGGGAGTCCCATGGCGATCAGTTCGGTGTGGACGAGCATATCGAGGTAGTAGAAGTACATTTCGCGACCGATGGAGTCGGCAAGGACACCTGGGTGGGAGTCTTCTTGGGGCGAGAAGTCTTCGCTTTCGACGTTTTCGTAGTCGACGGAGATCAGTTGGGTGACTTGCTCGATGGCTTGTTCGGCCGAGGTGGATGGATCGAAGCCGATGACTGCGAGGAATGCAGTAGCGGGGCTTTGGAGTTGGAAGCCCACCACTTGGTCGTCTTGGACATCTTCGGTCAGGGTCCAGTTGTCTGGGTAGGTTACACTGAGTCCTAGAGCGCGATGGATTTTTGGCATGGTGTGCTTGAGGGCTAAAGAGATTTGCTTGTTCGGGCAGGCGGGGTGCCTTTCCAGCGATGGTGGACCCACCAGTATTGTTCGGGTCGGGCGCGGATCGCCTTCTCGAGGCAGCGATTGTACCACTGGGTGATCGAGACGATCGAGTCGGGGCAATTTTCGCACTTCGGATCGGCGATTCCGAGGATCGTCATTTCGAAGTGAAGTGGTCGGTCTTTGCGGATGTTCGAGCAGACCATCATGGGCGCGCCGCTCGAGAGAGTAAAGAGAGCCAGGGCTTTGTGGCACGAGGCCATTTGGCCGAGGAATTCGACCCAGCAGCCTTTTGGGCCACCGTATTGGTCGGCCAGCAGCGACAGAGCGCCCCCTTGGGCCAGAAGCGCCTCGACTTGGCCCGACGAGCCGGACTTGGCAAGCATGAATTGCCCGCCTGAGGATCGGAACCGATCGATGTAATCGTGGACAAAGCCGTTATCGAGGGGTCGGGCGATGGTGGTCGTCGAGATTCCGAAAAGGCCTGTGACAAAGCCTGCGAGTTCAAAGTTACCGAAGTGGCCCGAGACCATGACTTTGGGGCGTGGGTCCAGGGCGAGCTTGAGCATTTCTCTGCGGTCGGGCAATTCGAAGTGTTCGTACCAATTCTCTCGGTGTATTTTTCTCGGTGCGTGGGCGACCTCGCAGAGCATCAGGACCAAGTGTTCCCACATCTGCCCTTGGGTCCGATTGGTTTTCGATTCGGGCCATTCGGGGAAAACGCGTTGAAGGTTGTTTTGGACCAAGGCGTGTCGGATTCGAATCACTCGGGTCATGAGTGTTGCGAGCAGTTGAGCGAGCCGTTCGCAGCGATCGAGCGGCAGAGACTGGATCAGGGCGACGATCAGCCGAAATCCCCAGTAGGCGATTCGATCCTTCCACGAGTGCGATTGATGGCCGGCAGCCTCCATGCTCAGGATGCCTTTCTGGGTTAGGGGAGACTTAGGCGGTCTTGGGCTAGTGCCACTCGGCAGTCAGGCTACCTGGGATCATCTTACGGGTGGATCACCTTACGGGGCTCAACCCGAAAGCACGTCGCAGCAGACCGATTTGGCCTGAGTGGATCGACTCGTGCAAGGGGCAAAAGAGCAGCGCGCCGAGTTTGATCGGGTAGGCCGCATAGGGCATCTCGGTAGGTTCCAGGAGCAATTCAGCGGGAGCTTGGCTGACAAACCCCATCGAATTCAAGTGGATCCGTTCGAGCAAGCCGAGCATGGTTTGGCGGTCCGGATGGGGACTTGGATCGTCCGAGGGTTTTGTACCCCGTGAGTAGCGTTTTCGAAACCAGCCGGGCATGAGTTCGACGTCCCCTTGGGCACGCCCGCGTTGGCGAAAGAGCATCAGGCCGTACTGGGCGACGGCAAGGTGCCCGATTTGCCAAGCAAAATGGGTCGGGGTTCCTTGCGGCTCGCGTTGCCAGAGTTCCTCGGGAACGTCGGCAAGGAGTCCCAGGGTGTATTTTCTGGCGAATTCCATCTGCCCAAGGGTCGAATCCCGCATGGCGATGGCCTCATCGGGAGAGGGAATGGTGACTGGAATTTCCATAAGAAATATTTTGACTCTTAGCGAAACGACATCGAAATCCATGGGTTACAATGCTCACCGTCGGAGTGGGCAAGGCCGAAAAGGACCCTGCAATCCGTCTCGGAAGTCCTATAATCGCTTGTGTTACCATTTTTCTCAATCGGGGTTAAGGCCATGCCAATGAAGAAACTTATGTCGAGGTTCGCTCTTTCTGTCGGCTTGGTCAGCGCTCTGACCTTATCGGCCATGGCGCAGGATCCTGCAGGGCAGGGGGGTGGTCGAGGTCAAGGTGGCGGCCGGATGATGATGGGCGGCATGATGGGCGGTATGGGTGGCGGCGGGGTCACGGGCCTACTGATGATGAAAGAAGTCCGCGAGGAGCTCAAGCTCGACGAGGACCAAGTCGCCGAACTCGAGGACTTGGGCAAGGCGATGATGGAGTCGATGCGAAACATGCGTCCGCAGGGCGGAGGGGGTGGTCAGCCTCCGAATGCCCAAGATATCCAAGCGATGATGGAAAAGGTCCAAAAGGCCAATGAAGAGAACGAAGCCAAGGTCGAGGAGATCCTCGATCCAAAGCAAGTCGACCGGCTCGTCGGTTTGCTCATCCAACGGATGAATCTTCAATCGCTGAATACCAAGTTGGTAGCCACTCGGCTTGGAATCACCGAGGATCAAAAGACCAAAATGGCCGAGATCAACAAAGCCAATGGTGAGAAGATGCGCGAGCTTTTCCAAGGCGGGTTCGGTCCGGATGCCCGCGAGAAAATGGGCAAGATGCGCGACGAATCCGAAGCGAAGATCAAGGAAGTCCTGACCTCAAAGCAAAAAGAAGACATGGAGGCTCTCAAGGGAGCTGAGTTCAAATTCCCAGAGCCTCAGTGGAGAGGCGGACCTGGTGGACCCGGCGGACCTGGTGGGCCTGGTGGGCCTGGCGGTGGGCGAGGAAACCGTCGTCCTGGTGGCGACCGCAACTAGGTAGCCAGCAATAGCGACGGCAACTACGAACTTGGCGGAAGCCTCGACGATTTCTCGAGGGCTTCGTCAATCGTCGAAACCTCGACATAGTGTTTGCGTAGCGACGGGTTTTTCTGAAACCAAGTCGCTACGAGTCCAAGCGATTCGTGGGGCAAAGAGTACCTGAACTCCACTTGTTCGTCGGCCTTGAGCCATGTCTCTAGCGATTCTCTCCTTGCATCGGCTGACTTCGGTTGCTTCGATGCTTTCTTCGAAGTCGCGTTGGTAGTCGAGCGTTGTGCGATCGCGTACTGTACACCCCCGGATCGCATCAGGTACAAAATGCCATCTTTTGGAAACCTAGACCCGCCGGTCGTCTGTACCCAGTAGATGCTCGGCGGATTGTTCGAGGCCTTCTGAAGCTGCCTGAGTTTACCGTGGAGCCATTTGAGGATCGCCGAATCTTCGTGCAAGCGAGCAGCGCGTTCGAACTGTCTCCGCTCGATTGCTGAGTCCATCTGTTCGAGCATTTGAAGGTGGATTTTGGCCGACTCGCCGCGCATCCAAGCTCGAGCCATTTGCTCCTGCGTGTGGTAATCGGTTCGAAGCGAATCGCTCAGGCACGGGGCAAGGCAGGTTCCTAATTCGGCCCGCAGGCAGCCGGCTCGCTCCGGAAGGTCAAAAAGGGCAAGCTGGTTCGAAAAGAGCATGGGAGTTTTGCTCGAGCAATCCCGCAGCAGAAAGTATCGGTTTAGGATTTCGGCAGCTCGATAGAGTTTTGTCGATCCATAGAACGGGCCTCGGGAGATCGAGGCGCGGGTATCCCATTGGCGGGTGACGTAGAACGACTCGGCTGGACCGCGTCCGAGGTTTAGGTAAGCCGGTTGGCTTCGATTGGGCATACCGACGACGTTGAGAGTCGGTTGCCAAGTGCGAATTAGGGCTTGTTCGCGCAGCAGTGCCGCGAATTCACTGGGCTGAGTTTCCCAGACAATTGCTCGGGCTTGCTTGAGAATATGCCCTGCCTTTTCGTCCTTGGCACCTGGCAAGAAATAGCTCAGCAGTCGCGAGCGAAGGGCTTTGGATTTACCGACATAGACCAAGCGACAGAGAGGATCGAGGATTCCGTAGACACCAGGCGTGTAGGGAACGAATTGCTGGACGAGGCCTTTGAGCTCTTTTTGAATCGAGGCAGAACTCTTTAAGTCGGTCGCATCGATGCGTGCGAGTCCGGCGGCGCAGTGTTCAAGCGACGGATCGCTCAGCAGGGGATCGGGTCCGAAATCGACGAACGCATCGGTCCATTTTGCGGTCGTTTTGCTGGCGGTTTTGCAAGGTTCTGGCGTTTCCATGCCTACCTTTCGATCGACTCGCATTGACCGAGTGCCACGAGGTGCTTCTTCTCGTACTAAGAAGGGATCTAGTATAGCAATCGGTCTCATGGGTCCGCAAGTTACCCCGAACCGTCTCGATCAGCGATCTGCATCGCCGCAGTTCAAACAGCCATCGAGTACGACGAAATCCGATGCGATGCACGAGTACTGGTTTGATAATGATCGACTAGACGCTTATCGCCTTTCGAGCACGAGCACGAGCACGAGCACGACGAACAGCCAGGACCAAGCGTTGCACCGAAGTCTTCGATCGTTTGTTTTTGACTTGCGCCAGAGCCAACTCCTCGGCTCAGCGGATCGCAAACGATCTGGCATGGAGTAAGAACATCGTGCTTCTTTTCGTACTCGTACTCAGCATCGCGGTACTCGTACTCGTACTCGGAGAAATCAAGCGTAGCGATCAAT
>JAJTEK010000134.1 GCA_021299695.1 Pirellula sp.
ATCAGCCAAGAGAGCAACCGGCTTCGTCAAAGCAATGATCCTCAGGTCAAAGCGTTTGTCGAAGAGATGCTGAAATCTCTGCAAACCCAGATGAAATCCGTGGATTCTTGGATCTCCAAAGCGTTGGATGAACATGCCAAAACAAATCCCAGCATCGATGTGATTCGCAGCGTTCCGGGAGTTGGACCGGTTATGACCGCTACGCTTGTAGCCGAGCTACCCGAACTCGGGACTATCTCAAGGACGAAGATTGCAAAGCTCGTTGGGGTCGCACCGATGATCAAGCAATCGGGTAAATCCGAAGAGAGGCGTCGGGCTCGCGGTGGTCGCGGCGGCGTTCGCAGGGTTCTCTATATGGCAACGCTCGCTGCCACACAAAAGAACGATGTGATCAAGAAGCGTTACATCAAGTTGTTGGCATCCGGTAAGCCCAAAAAGCTTGCTCTTGTCGCATGCATGCGCACATTACTGACAATCCTCAACGATATGGTCAGACACGAAACGAAATGGGGAGAAAAGAAAAAGAGCGTTGCAGGCTCAGTTGTTTCCAACCGGCCTGCACCCGCTCACGTGCTCGATAAGAGTTGACTTATCGGCGACTGAATTATCCCTAGCAGAGTTGTGTCCCCACAGAGCTCCGTTGCGTTTCATCCAGCGGTGCCAATTGTAGTGCTGCGCTGGTACGCAAGCAATAAGTTGATGTTCGGCGTCATGCCTCGAAAAATCCCGGGGGTTTGGGGGCAGAGCCCCCAAGGAGCATGGGATCGAATTCGAAAACTTTCAGATTTTCGAATCGGCTCACTTGCCTTTCCCCTAGACGGTCGCTCTCCCTGCCTTTCCCCTAGACGGTCGCTCTCCCGCCTGCGGGCGAGGGGGAGCAGCAATGCAAGCCGCCCTGTCTTTCGCTCGCGGGCCAGGGAGCCCGAGGAGGTGGGGTCCTAGGGATGTTGGTGCATCGTACGAGAATCAATGGTCTTTTTGCCCCAACGGGGCGCAAGGTGATAGCCCAGGGCAAAGCGAAGCGCTGCCCTGGGTTCGCTCCATCGCGTTATGAAATGTAGCCAGGCGATTTCGTTTAACCCGTAGCCAACGGCGAGGGATTTAACCAAGCCCGCTAGCAAACTGCATAGGGGCTTTGATCAGACAAAGAGCGCTTCACCTCCCGTAAAATGGGTCTGCGACCCGTTTGTAGATGAACGCGATCGATCCATCTCGTAAACGCACGGCCTCGGAGGGCCATGCTACGCCCCCAAACCGACCTAAGAATCGCCGTATTCGCGGGTCGTTAGGATCCCTGGCTGAGGCACCGGATAGATGCCTTGTGCGTTGGCTCGAACCGGTGCTGGGCTATCGAAGGTCATCGTCTCGAGTCCCGGTGCAAACTCATGCTCGCAATTGAGCATTTCGTCATAAGTCACCTTAACTCCGGTGTGAGCCGCCATGCGTCCCATGCTGGTCACGACGCTGGCTTTGACCCCTCGCTCAACTTCGTTGTAAGGCATATCCTTGCGGATCGCGTTGATCAGATCGTTCCATTCGAGTTGATAAGGGTTCGGCTCAGACTTTGGCCCCTCCCAAAGGATGTTGTTGCGGGTCATGTTCTGACCTTGGTAAATCCTGCACTTGGCCGGCGAGTGCCCGGAGGCTGAGATCACCGCGCTCCCCTTGGTTCCGTGGGCATAACTGGCAAACTCATTGTGGCAACCTGGAATGGTGCGCCCGTTGACGAACATCTTGGTGCCGTCTGCGAACGTGTACTCAATCGAATAAGTATCGAAGTTCTGGTCGACGCAATCGTTTCGATAGTGCCTTCCTCCGGATGCCACCGCGTTGACCGGCCAGTCTTCCTTCATCCAGCAGCATTCGTCGATGTTGTGGATCAAGAAGTCGCTGACAGCACCGCCACTGGCCCAAAGGAATCCGTGGAATCGGCTCAGTTGATAGAGCAGTTCGCTCTTCATGTCTTCGGGTTGTTTGGTCGCTGCGGCCGAACCGGTCGGGCCGGCCATTCGGTAGGCTCTGAGCATGAGCAGATCGCCGATCTCGCCGTTGCGAATCCTATCGAGCAACTCTCCGCGCACGATGCAGTGTCGGCACATGAGGCCAACGCCGACCTTCAAATTCCGTTCGACCGAGAGCTTGCCCAACTCGAACATCTTTCGGCTCGCAGGACCGTCGACCGTCACGGGCTTTTCCATAAAGACGTTGAGCCCCTTCTCGATGGCGTACTTGAACATCACCCAGCGAAACGCTGGTGGAGTGGTCAAGATCGCCACGTCGCCAGGACGCAGGGTATCCATCGCTTGTTTGTAGCCATCGAAGCTCACGAACTGCCGTTCCTTGGGCACATCGACCTTCTTGGGATGATTCTCTTTGAGTCGAGAGTAGCTGCTCGAGAGTCGATTTTCAAAGACATCGGCCATGGCGACGAGCTCGATTTCGCCGTTGTCGACCTGGAGGGCGTTTTCAGCCGCCCCGGTGCCACGCCCACCGCATCCGATCAGCGCCACGCGAATCTTGTTGTCTTCGGCCGCATGGACCGAGCGAGAGAGGGTCGAGGTCAAGCCTGCGGCGGCAGCCAAGCTTGTGGAGGTCTTCATAAAGTTTCTTCGGCTAGCCGAAGACGCAGCAGGGTTGTTTTCAAGGTTCATAGCAAGGCTCCGAATTGGGAAGGATTCAATCCCCTGAGGGATTCAAGAGTAGGAATGGAGAAAGTGGTGGGCAGGTAACGATCAGCGTTCGAGGGGTACTGCGCGTTCCTTTTGGATCGGTTCGGAGTACTCCCAGAATTTGTTTTTTTCTTCTTCGGTCGGTTCGTTCAAAGGTCGAACGATCCTGAACCCGACATGCAGTGCGTCGGTCAAATACCAAATGCTCACCGGTGACTGTGGGTCTTGGGCGATCCAATCTTCGGTAGAGCCTTCGCGCGATCCGCTTCGCAATGCTTGGGCATCCTGGTTCCATCCACCCCCCCGAACGACTCGAGGATACAGGGTCTTGGGGACCAGCAACGGGTTCTCCTTAGGCAAATCGGCCGGGAAGCCTTCGGGCAAGTGCTGATCGAGCACCCACTCGGCGACGTTCCCGTGCATATCGTGCAAACCCCATGGATTGGGCTTCTTGAGCCCGACCTTGTGGTAGCCTTCGCCTGCGTTGTCGAGAAACCAAGCGTAGTTTTCCAGTTCGGCCGGATCCGATCCGAACGAATAAGCGTCCTTGGTACCGGCTCGGCAAGCGTATTCCCACTCGGCTTCGGTGGGCAAACGGTAGTAGCGTCCGGTCTTGCGAGAGAGCCACTTGCAGAAGGTTCGCGCCGCGTGCTGTGTCATGCAGATGGCTGGATATCCGTGCTTGCCCATGCCGAAGGTCATGTCGGTATAGGGCTTGGTCGGCTGGCTTTTTTGGAATTCGTCGGCCAGTTCGTCCCGCTTGGTGGCTTGGACTTTATTGACATCACGGTAAAAAACGTCCAGATCCGACATCCAAACGTCGTAGGCGTCCCAAGTGACTTCGAATTTGGCCATCCAAAATGGACCGACCTGAACTTCGTGCACTGGGCCTTCGTCGTCCTTGCGGCCTGCCTCGGACGCGTCGGTGCCCATCGTGAAGCTTCCGCCGGGGATCGGCAGCATCTCGATTTTCGCTGGCGAGTGTTCGATGCGTTCGACGTAAGGGCGCATCTGCTCTTGGGTTGACGCGACCGACTCGGGGACCAGGAGTTGAAGTTCCTCGGCCGAAGCCTTGGTCTCCTGGGAACGAGCCGACTGCAAAGAGCAAACGACCAGCGAGACGACCAAGCAACCGATAGCCGCATGGAGTCTTAGGGTTCTGCGATTCAAGACGAGACCTTTCGTAACGAGTAAATTAGCAACCGATATCGGGCCGGAGCGACTGACCGAGGATGGTTTTCAGATCAGTTGCCCAGGGGCAAAACTTCGATGCTGCGGAACTTCACCGGATCGGAGTGGCCGGCAAAGCCGATGTGGCCGCTGGCTCGATCCTTGCCCGGATGAGGGGTGTTGGCCATGAATTCGCTGATGGTTGCCAAGTCGGTGTCGAGGATTCGCGTACCGTTGAGCTCGACGACAATCTTCGATCCGGTGACTTCGATCCGTTCGTGGTTCCATTGTCCGGTGGGGCGCAAATAGCCTCGCTTGGCCGCTGCCATGCCGTAGGCGCTGCCGTGGGCCTGTCGCGGGTCGATGGTCTTGTAATTGGGGTGCCCATCATCGAGGACTTGCAGTTCGGTCATGCCGACATAGGCGGCATCGCCGTGCCGAAGGTCTTTGGGGAGTTGTTCGATTTCCTCGACGCTTGGGTAGCGGATCGCGATTCCGTTGTTACCAGCAGGTGGCAATTGGAAATCGAAGCGGAAGACGAAGTCGCCGTAGCTTTTTTCGGTGTACAAAACACCTCCCTTGCCTTGCATGCACTGGATGGCACCTTCGCTGACGGTGTAGTTTCCAGTAGCACCTTTCCAGCCGGCCAAGTCCGTTCCGTTGAAAAGAACATTGAACTTCGAAGCATTCTTTTGAAGCACTTCGGATTCGGCTTTGTGGAGAATCTCGTTGGCTTGGGTGTCGGAGTATTCTTGGATCGTGATATTGCGGAAACGGATTTCGCCTCCGTGGGTCTGGAGTTGGATCGGTCCGCGTTGGATCAACGGTTGGCCTGGTGCGAAGAAATCGTGCAGTCGGGCATCGGCGACGACCGCTTTGCCGTTGAGCCAAACCCAACAGCGTTCTCCGACCAAACGCATCTTCATCGTGTTCCATTGGCCGATAGGGTTATCGGCCCGGACCATCGGGTCCTTGCCGGTCCAACCCGCTGGGTTATTCCACAAGCCACCGCTCCCTTTTTCGTTTCCGTTCCTGCGATTGTTCTCTGCATCGGGATCCCAGATTTGGACTTGGGGGATGCCTCGAAGGTAGATACCCGAGTCACAATCCTTGGCGATTTTGTAATCGAGCGAGAGCTCAAAATCTCCGTAGTCGGCGTTGGTCGAGAGGTAAGCCCCTTTACCATCGTTGACGATTTCGTTGCCTTCGATTTTCCAATGGTCTGCAATTTCCTGGTTCCATTTGGCTTTTTCGGCTTCGGGAGTCGATTCCCATTTGCGTGGGTCAAGCGTGGGGCGGCCATGCCAGCCGCTTAGATCTTTGCCATTAAACAGGGCCACAGGTTCTGCGGCTTGGACCATCGAGACGGCGAGCAAGGCTGGGAAAACCCAAGCAAATGCATGACGGAGAGAGTAAAGCATAGCGGATAGCAAGGTGGGGTTAGAAGGACCGATGGGGCAACAGGTGCGAGTGCACCGACTGGGAGTGATCCCGATTTTACCAAGAAAATCCTTGCCGGTCGATTTTGAAGTTCGATTTTGAGGGTTGAAATTGCGCCTAGAAACCAAGATAAATTACCGAGCCTGTACTCTGCCGTCTCCCAAAGATGTAAAGTATTGGAACGAATTCCATCGATCAGTTCATTCCAGCAAGGCACCCGGTATGCTCAAGATCGCTCTGGAGTGTCTGGAGTGTTCTTAGGCAAATCCCCGGAATTTAGAAACACCTCAACGATTCTTGCATCTTATGGTCCCCACGTCGTCCAATCTCTTGGCGATTGATGTTCAACAACTCTCCAAAACTTACCGCGAAGGTATCGTCTTTCCTCGGCTGCACCCTGCGCTCAAGGATGTCTCGTTGCAGGTTCGCAGCGGCGAAGTCTTCGGATTGCTCGGCCCCAACGGTGCTGGCAAAACGACGCTGATCAAAGTCCTGCTTGGGATCCTGCACCCGACCCAAGGGGTCGCCGAGGTCTTGAAGCAACCTGCCGGAAGCAAGGCAGCCCGCCGAAAGATCGGATACTTGCCGGAAAACCTGGTCTTCCCAAGACACCACACAGGTCGAAGCGCCCTGTACTTCTACGGTCGCTTGAGCGAGATGAGCGACGCACAAATCGCGGCTCGCGAAAACGAGCTTTTTGATTTGGTCAGTTTGCAAGGGCGTCAGAATGAAGCCGTGCGTCGCTACTCCAAAGGGATGCGTCAGCGGCTCGGACTTGCCCAAGCGATGTTGCACGACCCGGACTTGCTAATCCTCGACGAACCGACCGACGGCCTCGATCCCATGGGCCGATCGCAAATCCGCGATGTGCTCGACAAACTCAAGCAGCGTGGCAAAACAGTCTTTCTCAACAGCCATATCCTCCAGGAAGTCGAACTGATCTGCGACCGTGTTGCGATCATGGCCCTGGGCCGACTGCGCGGCATCGGAACGATCGATGAACTGATACGAAGCCACAGCGATGAACAAGCCGGGAGTCTCAAACTGGAAGTTTTCGCATCACCCGATCGAATCCGTGCGTTGTCGATTGTCCCGGCCGGTGGAATTGTAGAAACGATCGATTTCGGTGGACTCAACGATCAGAGCTTAAGTCGCATCGCCGTTGCGAGCATCGACCAAGCCGGTGTAGACCGATTGGTCGATGGGCTTCGAACCGCCGAGCTGAGTATCCTGCGGATGGAGCGAGCCCGTCCTAGTCTCGAACAGGTCTTTATGAACATCGTCGGAGCAGCCAAGTCATGAAGCCCTACATTGCCGTTCTCTACGATAGCTTGATCGAATCGGTCCGATCGCGTGTGCTCTGGATTCTCATGGCCGGTTGGCTATTGATCCTCATCGCGTTATTTCCACTTTCGATCTCCGAAGAGGAAACGTATCGGATCAGCTCCTCAGACCTTACCAACGCCCGAGCAATGCTCGATCAGCTAGCCCAAGCTACCGCAGGGCGGGGGAGCCGAGCCCAACGCGCCGTGTACGAGAAGCTCGACGAAGACCTCCAAGGCACCTTGAAAGATCGTTTGCGAACGCAAAAACGAGTCCCCGTCGGGCAACTTGTCGCTTCGCTCAACGAATTGCTCGGCCGAGAGGATCTGTACGAAAAAGAAGCTTGGCCTACGGCCGAGCGTCGCGAGGAACTCAAGGAACTCATCGAGGACAAATCAAAGAACCCGGCGGAACTCGAAAAACTCAACCGCAGGCTCATCGACTTGGCTTTCCCAGGCTCGATCCGATCGGCGAGCGGACAAGCCACCTGGATCACGTACGCGGGCATGAAGTTCATGGATCCCTTGCCTTTTACCTTGAGGCAAATACGCCCCTTCATCGAAGCGACTTTGTTTCCGTTCATCATGTGGCTCGGCCTAGGCCAAATCGCCATGATGGTCGCCATCGTCGTGACCGCACCGATGATCCCCGATATGTTCCAAACCGGTTCGCTCCATTTGCTCTTGAGCAAGCCGCTGTCTCGAAGCTTGCTGTTTTTGAGCAAGTACCTCGGCGGCTGTATCTTTGTCGCGATGAACGTCGGGGTCTTTTTGGTCGGCCTGTACTTCTACGCGGGAATTCAACTGGGAATCTGGAACCGAGGGATCCTCTGGTGCATCCCGCTCTTTATTTTTTCCTTCATGATCTTCTATTCGGTCTCTGCCTTGGTAGGACTCATCTGGAAAAACCCCATCATCTGCGTGGTGCTCACAGCCCTGTTCTGGGGACTTTGCTTTACCATCGGTGTCGTCCGCGGATTTGCAGAAGGCTTCCTCAAAGGCCCACCGACAATCCAATCGATCGTCGCCGTGGGCGATACCCCCATCGCGGCCAACCAACAAGGTCGATTGCTGTTCTGGAACGCACCGCTCAATACGTGGCAAGTCGGCTTCGGTGAAGTCAACGGCGATCGGGTCATCGGACCGATCATCAATACCCAGCAAGGCGTCCTCTACTTCGGACGCACTCGCTTTGTCCCCTTCGGCTTAGGCGGTAACGACTCGCCTCGACTCTACATCGTTAAACTTCCCGAGCTGAAGCTTCCGGAACCATCGAGCCAAGCGTCCGAAGCGATCGACAAAAGCCTCGATATCCCCGCGACGGATATCCCAGCGACGGAAATCCCAGCGACGGAAATCCCAGCGACTAGCGAGACCGAAACGGCCAAGAAAAAAACTCGCAACCTTTGGGATGATTCCAGACTCGATACGGCCCCGGAGTTGCCTAATGGCACCTCCGAAATCCTCCCCTGGCGAGACTCGTTTTTATCTCTGACGCCTGATGGACTTTTTTGGTTCGATCGAGAGTCGGCCTCGAAAGCCGAGCAACAAAAGATCTCGGTGTTGGGATTCGATCTGAAACTGCCTCAAGCGACCGAAGCGCATAAGAAAATCACCGATGCGGATTGGGACTACCGCCGACCGATCGCTGCGAACATCGTCCCGGGGAGCGACTCGGTCGTTCTGGTTTCCAAAGGGAAATTGGTGCGATTTGATTTCGACGGCAAGAAACTGCAAAAACAAAACAGCGCCGATCTGGATATCCCCGCCGAGACCGTCGTGAACCTTGTCGTATGCGGTCGCATCGCGATCGTATGCCCCGATACGATGCCCCCTGTATTGGTCGACATCGATCGGATGGAAAAGGTCGGTACCCTCGAGGCCATCGGCCAAAAGACGATCAAGCGCACCGCCCAATGCGACGACGGCAGAGTCGCACTCTTGGAACGCGACGGCCGCCTGTGGGTCCTGAGCAGCAACCCAAATGGTCCGCTGCCTCTAAACATCACCTCACCGAACCTCGTTGGCCAAGGAAACATCTCTTCGATGGCTTTCGACGAAACGGGCCGATTGTGGGTAGCTCACCATGTCAAACAACTCGATGTTTGGGACAACCAAATGGCGAGGTCCGAAAAAGCCTATCGCCCGAGCCGAACGACTCCTGAGTTCCTCTACGACTACCTGATCAATCCGTTCTACTTGGTCAATCCCAAGCCCTCGGCGATCCAAGAGACGATCCAATACGTTCTGAAAAACCCTGAAAACAAAATCAGCGCCATCGATCGCGCCGACTTGGATATGCCCCAGGTCGTCTCGGACCCTTGGCAGCCCATCTGGAGCAACGGCATTTTTATCGCTGTGATGCTTTCGATAAGCTGCTGGTTGCTCTACCGCCAGGACTTGTAGAGCCCACTTGGCTGGCACACAATGGACAGCGAATCGATCGCGCGACATTTGCTCGCCCGATGCTTGCTCGCCCGATGCTTGCTCGCCCGAGATCCAAACTTATCCACTCCAATCCCCTCTCGAAAGCACACTGATTCCATGAGCAAATTCAGCATCACACCCGACGCCCAATCGCTTCAAGCCATGGGACGGGACCTGAACTTCTATCCGGTCGAGAACAACGCCCCGAAGACCTTAACGAGCCAGCAGATCGATCACTACAATACCCAGGGATTCATCGCTCCGCTGGACGTCTACTCCCCGAGCGAGATCCAATCGATCCGCAAGTACTTTGACGAACTGCTTGAGAAGGTTGTGGCCGAGGGTGGCAACAGCTACTCGATTTCTTCGGCTCACCTCAAGTACGGACCGGTCTACGATATCCTCACCGACCGCAGAATCGTCGATTATGTCTCGGATCTTTTGGGCCAAGACGTCATCGCTTGGGGCTCGCACTTCTTTTGCAAAATGCCTCACGATGGAAAAATGGTCGCTTGGCACCAGGACGCCAGCTACTGGCCTTTGTCTCCCTCCAAAGCCGCCACCGTGTGGCTAGCCGTCGACGATGCCGACGAGGAAAACGCCTGCATGAAGTTCATCGCGGGTTCCCATCATTTCGGACACATGACCTACCGCGAAAGCGACAGTGCCGAACACAACGTGTTGAACCAATCGATCGACAACGCCGAGCAATACGGCCAAGTCGTCTACGATGTGCTCAAGGCCGGCCAGGTCTCGATCCACAGCGATCTGCTGCTCCACGGATCCGAAGCGAACCTCTCGCCGCGCAGAAGATGTGGTTTGACCCTGCGGTTCTGTGCTGCGAGCGTTCGAGCCGGGATGCAATGGAACGAGAAGGGGATCCACGTGCGGGGCAGCGACCCGAGCCAACACTGGTCGAACAACGCGCGACCCGATCGGGTCTTCTAGGGATTTGACGCAATTCGTTACGCGATCCTAGCGAGAAAAAGCGAGCAACCACCGAACACACGGAAGCAAGGCATAACCGTGCGACGATTCCTTTCCGTGTGTTCCGTGTATTCCGTGGTTAAGAAAAACGGGATAGCGACTCAGCCCCAAGATGACATAACAAAACCCCGGGGACAGTCCTTGGGATTTTAGACGAATCGCTCTCGGTCGGGGCGGACGACCAGGGATTCGACCCCCACAGCAGCCATCGCTTCGAGCAAGGGTTGCATCCCGTTGGCTTTTTCGAACTCGCGTTCTTCGGTGTAGAGCGGAACGACGTGATAGAAATGTATCTTCTCGTTCTCGCCAACCTCCACGGGGAAGCACTGGTAGAAGTCGGCGATGAGGAGCAAGCAGGTTTGCTCCGTTCCAGGCCCCAGTGGCACGGGCGGTTCATCGTTGCTGATGATTACATGCGTACCAGGAAGTGGAATTGAGCCTTCGCAAATTGATTGAGCAAGTGTTCGCAACCATTCCTCTGGCCATCGATACTCGGCAAATTGCAATCGCTTTCCGCCTGCAGGCCACGAAAGTGGTAAGTGCATGAGCAATTCAATGCGGTTGAAAGCGGACGCACTTCCGAGCGTTTCCATTTGTTTGTTCGACAGTCCAACAGAAAAGATCGTTTGGAATGGATGCTCCATGGTCATGGCATCCATCCAAAGGAACTCTATTTTCTCTTGCTTATCTCCCAATTCGAAACAGCCTCTTGAAATGATCTCATTTGAGTGAAACCATTTCTGAAACGTCGATAGGATCGACGTTCTTGCCGACGAGGCGAAATCGGTTGAATGTGATCGAATCATCGTAATAACCCGTCAAGGCCACCTGGAATACGGAACGCAATCTACTTTGCCGGTGGCAAAACGGCACCCTGCTCTCGCAGATACTTCGCAATATCGGTACAGCCTTCCTCCTCTGCGAATGCAAGTGCGTTTTTATGCCGATGGCCTAGATCATATACCTTGTGAATGTCGAT
>JAJTEK010000135.1 GCA_021299695.1 Pirellula sp.
CCCGAGCCGACTCTCTCAAAGAACTCGCCGAACATGCCACCGGGGGAATCGTTTGCCTGAACCTTGCCAATACCCAAGCCGTCGAGTCGGTCGTCTTCGGACCAGGCGGCCTGGCGCAGTTCTGCTCGCCAGAGACCCTGTTTATCGACTTTGGAACCTCAAGTGTTCTTTCCACCAAAGAGTTCGCTAAACAACGGCGATGGGTGGATGCTCCGGTCAGCGGGGGACAACTCGGCGCCCAAGCTGCCAGTTTATCGATCATGGCCGGTGGGGCCCCAGAAAACTTCCAACAGGCACTACCTGTCCTCGAAACCGTCGGGAAACGGATCACTCACCTCGGCCCACCTGGTTCCGGCCAAGTCGCAAAACTGGCCAACCAACTCATTGTCGCTCAAACCATCGACGCGGTGGCCCAAGCCATCCGCTTGGCCGAACTGGCCGGTGTGGATCCGAAACTCCTGCGAGACGCCCTCCTGGGTGGCTTTGCCGAAAGCCGAATCCTACAACTCCACGGCGATCGGATGATCCGACGGGATTTTCAGCCCGGAGGAAGGTCCGAACTGCAACTCAAAGATGTGCGACTGATCTGCGAATTGGCTCAAAGCGTCGGACTCAAATCCGATACCCTCGAGCATTGTCGCAACCAATGGGAATTGCTTGTCGATCAACTCGGGCTCGGGCAACTGGACCACTCGGGATTGTTCAAGCTCTACGAATAACGGCCCGGGAATCACTATACTGAAGCGATCCTTCAGGTGCTCTCGGGACCCTCGATCATGAAAAAAAATGCAATTCGTATTCTGGCTTTGCTGTTTTGCCTCGGCGTGGCAATCGATGCCATTCCCGAATCCTATGCATGGGCCTCGAAATGGAAAGCTTGGGTCCATCCGGCCCTGAGAATCCTAGGACTCTCCCAAGGTGATTGGCCCTTGTTTGCCCCCAATCCTGTCCTCAATAACGGGGTGCTGGTCGGGGAAGTCACCGATCAGTCAGGTAACCCAGGAACCTGGACATCCATCGATTGGCAAAACGCTTCGGTCTGGACCAAGTTCCATCGATTTCGACACATGAACTACCTTCAACGGCTACCCTACAATCATCTGGCTGCAAACGACTTTGCCGACTACCTCTTGGCTTCGATCCCAGAGCGTGAGCCCGCAGTTGGCAGCGTCGCTTGGGGACCGGAAAATCAAATGCTTGACCCCAAGCCGCTTGTTCCTCCGATGCGCGACATCAAGCTCTACCATTACCGAAATACCATGGTGATCGAGGAGGGCCAAGGACTCCCGCCATTGGACCAAACCCAGTGGAGCACTCAAATCCGCTTCATCGTTCGACGCGAGGCGATTCCATGATCGGATCATTGATCGGAGCCATGATCGGACTTGCAAGAGATTCTCTCCGACGATGGGATCATTTCCTCTTCGAGTCGTGCGATCCTTTTTTGGCTCCGGTCTTGCGCATCGGCTTTGCTCTGCTCATGGCAATTCAAACCTTGTGTGTATGGCCCGATGCGGCTTATTGGTACTCCGACTCGGGTGTCCTCAAGAGCCAGACGGCCGAACAAATCCTTGGCCCCCAAGCCTGGTCCCTCTTGCAGTGCTTGAATTCCGAGCCATGGATCGCTCGACTGGGACTCCTGTGCCTGATGATCCATTGTGGACTGATGCTCCTAGGGTGCTACTCGCGTTTCCAAGTCGCTGCAATTTTTGTTTGGTTGGTTTCTTTTCAAAACCGCAATCCCTTGATCACCGACGGCGAAGACACCGTCTTTCGCATCCTGGCCTTTCTGTTGATCTGGCTCCCACTGGACGCCAAATGGTCCGTCACCTCGCTGTGGAATTCGAAAAAAGCCCACCGCACTCCAAGCGCCAAAGACGCCTGGGCTCTGCGCCTGATCCAATTTCAAATGACCGTCATCTATGCGTCGACAGCCTTGTGCAAAATCGAGGGGGAAACCTGGCAAAACGGTTCAGCCGTAGGATACGTCTCGCGTATGACAGATAACTTCGGCAGATGGGTCTCGCCCGAATGGTTCGACTGGCCATGGATCAGTCCCCTGGCAACCTGGGGAACGCTGGCCGTCGAAGTTTTCCTGCCGTTCGGCTTGTGGATCCCCAAGGTCCGTTGGCTTGCCATAGGACTTGCAGCCCTGATGCATCTGGGTATCGAGGCTTCGATGAACCTCTTTTTATTTCAATGGGTCATGCTCTTGGGATTGGTCTCCTTTGCTGGAAGATCCAAGGCGTGAGCCTCACTCCTGCCGCTCGTCTGAGCGATTCAAGAATGCTTCCCTGCGATAGAGAAACGTGGGCAATGCGAAGCAGATTCCGACCAAGAAAATCGCAGCGAAGTGCCAAGCAAAACCCCCGATCTTCAACCGCTTGGACTCTCTGGCCATCCAGATGGTGCAAGCCGTGGCCGTGAGCATCAAATCCCAACTGAATCCGGAGATCACCCAAGTCGCAAAAGGGGCAGCAAAGAACTCAGGCCAAGCTTGCTGACCGGCCCTTGTAAAATGAAGCCCGAAGCAAACCATCGGTAGGATAAGTCCGGCAAGTGCCAATAAACCATAAACCTGTCGTATTCCCATCGGACCAATTCCTTTGCGCGCCGTCGCCTGATGCCAGTTGCAGCCTAGCTCCCGAAGAGATCCATCCGGGCCTGGCCTTTGCCGTCTTCGGTCACATAGAACGGTCTTCGTTCCACATCGAATACCGTCTTGGGGCTAATCCCAAGTGCGGTCAACAAGGTCGCGTGCAAGTCGGTCACACCGATCGGATTTTCAATCGCGATACAGGGGCGCTCGGGGGCTGTCTTCCCATAGAGGAACCCCTTCTTGACCCCGCCTCCCCACATCACGACGCTCGAGCCGGCCGTGAAGTGCCGATGCAATCCGTAATGCTTCATCTCGGTCATCTTGTCGACCTTCTCTGCCTGATCGGCTGCATTGGATCCGGGTTGGCCTTCCATGATCATGTCGCGACTGAATTCACTCGCCAAAACCACCAGCGTCCGATCGAGTAGCCCTCGGGACTCCAGATCGAGAATCAACTGAGCGATAGGACGATCGATCTCGGACTTCATCCTGCGGAGTGTCGTATGCCCGTCGGCATGCGTGTCCCAATGCAGGAACGGGACGTACTCGGTGGTTACCTCGACATACCGAGCTCCGGCTTCGACCAAACGACGGGCCAACAAGCAACCTCGTCCGAAACGGCCCGTGTCGTACTTCTCGTAACTCTCTTTGGGCTCAAGGTTGATATCGAAGGCTTCGCGCTCCTTGGATTCGAGCAACCGATAGGCACCTTCCATCGAACGGATCATCGAATCGCGATGGAAGTCGCTCATCGAATCGCGCTCAGGATGCGAGTCAGCAAGCTTGCGGTAAAAACGATGCCTGTTTTGGAATCTCCCAAGCTCCATTCCCTTCGGCGGACGGACCGACAGGGCCGCTTCCTCCGGAAAAGGCAAATTCATCGGGGCATACTCGCTCCCAAAGAATCCTGCTGTGGTGAACGCTTTGAGTTCCTCTTGCTCTCCGACCCCCTCGAGCCTCTGCCCAATGTTGATAAACGGAGGGATCACTGGGTTGTTTGGTCCCAAAACCTTGGCGACCCAGGCCCCCAGATGCGGACAGGCTACGGTCTGGGGTGGAACATACCCAGTGTGCCAGTGATACTGATGGCGGGAATGCAAGATACTACCCAAGTCCGGCTGGACGTGGGAACGGATCAAGGTAGCTCGATCCATGACCTTGGCCACATTCTCAAGCCCCTCACTGATGCGGATGTTGTCGACCGCTGTCGGGATCGATGGGAAGGTGCTCACGACCTGTGCGACCGGCTTGCCGACCTCAAAGGGCTCGTAATGCTTGGGATCAAATGTATCGGGAGCCCCCATGCCACCACCCATCCACAACACGATGATCGCGTCGGCTTTGGCCTTCGGATGCAGAATCTGGGTGCCATCGGAAAACGCATGGACAAGCCGTGGGCTACTGAGCCCAAGCGTCGCGGTCGCAGCGATGGAGAGTTGCTTTAGGAAATCTCGTCGAGCATGGGATCTCGGGGCATCGGGGTCAAACTCAAAAGGATGCATCATCGTTGCAATTCTCTGGATTGGGGTTTCAAAGCGTTTCTACCGGGCTACTTTGGCTAACGTCTATCTCGGCTATCGTCTATCTCGGCTAACGGACATACTGGAATTCAGGCAGCATCACAACCGACCACAAGAGATCCTCAAGCTCGGTCAGTTCCAACGTCGGGCCGACCCATTGATCGATCGTCTCGATTTCCTCGGATCGAGGATGCCGACTCAGCGCGTGCATGTAAATCCGATCGATCAGTTCACGGCTGTCACCCGTCGCAGCAGCCGTATCGCCGGTTTGGGCAGATACACGGCGCGCGTTCCAAAGTGCAGCCCCACGCTCGAGCCAATCGGCAAGCGTCTGACCGTTGGACAAATCCATCGCTTCGAGCGTCGTAAGCTCCGTCGGCCTCATGCTGACAATTTGATCGCGGTTGGGACGCCCAAGGCTTCGCATGAGCGGATCGGCTTTGATCAACGAGGCCCGCACCATCGGGCCGTCGAGCGGTCCACGAGCCAGTCCCATCGCGATTTCATTTTTCAATCGGCCCCCCCAAGGACCATCAGCAACGACCGCATCTTTCCAATCGTTGACTCCCTCTGCAAGCTTGCCCTGAGCATCCAGGGCAGAGGCGGTGTATTTCCATTTGTCCGACGAAGCGATCGAGACGGCACTGTGGGGATCGATAAGCTTCATCTCGAAATACAGCGCCGCGGGGTTCGGGCCGTTTCCACCGTTGATCGCCTCGACGAGGATCACGTTCTGCCCGACCCGCAGTGCGGCAATCGCATCAAAGCTCTCTAGGCTCTCCCAGGCTTTGTCCTGGGCGATCAATCGATCGTTGATCCAAAGCCGGTACTCGTTGTCGCAGGTGATCACGCCGAAGGCTTGGTGCGGAAGCGTATCGAGCGTGAAGGTCTCCCGGAAAGCGATTTTCTCCCCTGCCGGTGGGACGCTTGGCGATCGGGCCGTATTGGACCAAATCCATACTCCCTGAGGATCGGTAGCTTTGGGGTGCGTCACGTCGACTTCAATGGGTTTGCCGCGTTGAATCGGCGCATCGAACTTGCTCGGCGCCGATCCGGTCAGTTGCCAGACCGCATCGACAAACTGTTCGGCGGTCATCCTCCGAGCACGAGGGCCTTGGTAAGTATAGGCCACTGCCGATTCCCTCTCTTCGAGCCTTTCGGACTCGGCTCGATAAGCCTCCGAAGAGGCGATCGTAAAGAGCAACTCCTTGAGGTTGTACCCCTGATCGACAAAGTCGACAGCCAAATGGTCGAGCAAATCCTCGTTCCAAGGTTGGCTTTGCATCGCATCGGTAGGATGAACGATCCCGTAGCCCATCATGCGGTGCCAAAATCGATTGACAATGGTTCGCGAAAACCGCCCGTTTTGAGGGTGAGTCATCAAGCCTGCAAGCTGCTTCAACCGCTCCGGTTGGGACGCTTGCGCGTCGATCTTCCCAAGCTCTTCAAAGAGCCAACCAGGACTGGCCGTCTGCCCAATCGGTTTATCGCAACGATGGATCTGCAACGGACTGTTCGAATAGACAGCAGCCAATCCGTAAGCGTCCTTAAGGGTCCAGCGATCGATGAAACTATCGTGGCATGAAGCGCATTTAAGGTTGATTCCTAGGAATGCTTGTCCGAGACTCTGCGCGAACTGAATCTCGACCGTCTGACCAGCGCTGACCTCGCCACGCCATCGGATGCCGTTGGCAAAACCAGCGCTTTCACCCGAGAGGGGCGCAATCAACTCGCGAGCCATCGCATCGTAAGGCTTATTGTGGATCAATGACTCGTAGAGCCACTTGGAGATCTGCGTCCTGCCTCCGGTGATAAACCCAGTTCCGGAATAGTCGTTTCGCAACTGATCGTTCCAAAACGTCAACCAATGCTCGGTGTACTCGATGTCCCGATCGAGCAACGAACGGATCAGTTTCAAACGTTTGTCTGCCGTCGCATCGGCCAGGAACGCTTGGGTCTGCTCGGGAGTTGGCAAAAGTCCGATCAAATCCAGATACAAACGCCGGATAAAAACCTCGTCCTTGACCGATCTGAGCGGAGCGAGCGACCGAGCAGCGCGGTCGGCATCGAGGATGCGATCGATCGGATGGGTTCGATCGGGCGAACTCGGAGCCGGAAGCTCCGGTCGCCTAGGTAGCAATGGTGGCTCGTAACCTTGTGCCCCAAACGAGAACCCCGGTTCCCACGGTAGTCCGGCCCGGACCCACTGCTCGATCGCCGCGATCTCCAATTCCCCAAGGCCTGGACCCTCAGGGGGCATCCGCAAATCGGGATCCTTGGTCGTCACCCTGGCGAGCAACTCGCTTTTGGATCTGTCGTCGCTGAGCACCTCGGCCCCGGATTCCCCCCCCGCGAGCATCGACTCTCGAGAGTTGAGCGACAGGCCACCTTTCTTTTGATCCCCTGTGTGGCACTCGGCGCAGTGTTTCTTGAGCACCGGTAGGACCTTGTGGGCAAAGTCGAAAGGCTCCTGGCCAATCGACGCGCCGTACATAAAACCAAAACCCAGCACGCATCCTAGCAATTCAGGAAACCACGCAGCAAACGGTCGATTTATGAGGGTTTTGAACATCGAATTCAAGGGTGCTTGAGCATGAGTTGTCGGACAAAGGCGCTTGGAAACAACTTGGTATTATAGCACGCTCAGGCTAGGCCGACTAAAGCAAACCCAAAGGAGCCGCGCCGGGAATCACCATGATCTTGCCATCCCCCATTCGACCCGTCCTGCCGACGGCCTCGAGCAAGTCGAGCACCTCCTCGAGCCTGAGTGCATCGACCCAGATCGACAACTCGACCTTGGGCAAAAAAGCAAGTTCGAAATCGCTGCCAGAGTAACGATCGAGCATGTTCTTCTGGCGACCAAAGCCCTTGACCTCCTTGATCAGAAGCGATTCGATCGGAGCGAGCTTGAGACTGTCGAGCAAGGCCTCGACCAGATGTGGACGGACAACCGCAAGAATCAGTTTCCATTTGCTATCGTCTTGCACGTTCCGACTCCGATCGCATCGCTTGGTGTCCGGCCACCCTACAAACCGCCCAAAGGCCCCAATTTGAATCCCCATAGGATCAACCTTCCGGCCTTTTCATTTCGAATTCCTGCGGCTAATATCTTAACATTGTTTTCTGGGTTCCGACCACTGTGCAATCGGAGCCGATTGCAACGAATCCTAAACTTCGACCACTCTACTAAGTCGCCTCTCCGAGTCACCTGCCGTGCCTTACGCTCAGATCGGTCCCATCGCGGTCCACTTTCCCTCCCGAATCGAAACGGCAGATTTGTGGGCAGCCGAGCACCCTGAATGGCATATTCAGGAATTGATCGAAAAAACCGGGATCGAGCAACGCTTCATCGCCGCTGCAAACGAAACGGCTAGCGATCTGGCTTATCATGCCTGCACCAGACTTTTTGAGCAAAACAACATCGATCCTCAGTCGATCGATTACTTGATGCTCTGCACCCAATCGCCCGACTACCCTTTGCCTACGACCGCCTGCCTGCTTCAGGATCGCATCGGTATGCGCACCAATGCAGGTGCCGTGGACTTCAACCTCGGCTGTTCAGGTTTCGTCTACGGACTCGGGCTTGCCGAAGGCCTCATCGCTAGCCAACAGTGCAAGCGAATCCTTTTGGTTACGGCCGAAACCTACACCAAATTCATCGATCCCGACGATCGTGCCCTCCGACCGATCTTCAGCGATGCGGCCGCAGCGACCCTGATCGAATGCTCACCGACCCCTACCCTCCTGGGCTTCGAATTCGGTACCGATGGCAAAGGTGCTAACACCTTGATCGTCGGCGACGGGGGAGCCCGATGCAGCGAGCATGCGATCCAGCCGAAACGACGCCGACGATGGAACAGCCGTCTGTACATGGACGGCCAGAGCCTGATGGATTTCTCGGTGGTTGCCATCCCGGATTTAGTCCGGAGCATCCTGTCGAAATCCCAGCTTACACTCGCGCAAATCGACCAACTCCTGATGCATCAAGCCACCCGCAAAATGCTGGAAATGCTTCAGCAAGCCCTCGAGGTCGATGCAACCAAACTGCCGATCCGATTGGCCAACCGAGGAAATACCGTCTCCTCGACCCTGCCGATCCTCATCGACGACCTCCGCCGCGAAGGAATCCTACGTACCAACCAAAACCATATGCTTATCGGTTTCGGAGTAGGATGGTCCTGGGCCGGCTGCGTTTGGAAAACCTAATGGTTACATTTACCCCCTAGCATACGGTTGGAAAAACAGGTGGCGTCTCTGTTCATTCCAACCATCGTCCTAGGCACGTACCCCATGCTGACCTCTCTGCGAGCACCGACCGAGCCACTCATGGTCCATAATGCGGTCGATCCGAAACCCAGGAGCCAGCCGACGCTCAGCGTCGGTGCTGTGGCCTATTTGAATACCAAGCCCTTGATCTTCGGCCTCGAGGATCGCCTCGAAGGCTTCGCCAATCTCCATCTAGCCTTGCCCAGCCAACTCGCTAGCCAGATGCAAGATCGTCGCCTCGACATCGGACTCATCCCCGTCGTCGAGTACTTGCGAAACCGGAAAGACTATCGGCTCATCAGCGACGCGGGAATCGCCTGCCGTGGTCCGGTCTGGTCGGTGCGAATCCTCTTCCGCGTTCCGCCCGAACAAGTCCGCTCGCTCGGGACCGACGAGGGATCCCGAACCAGTGTCGCTTTATCCCAAGTTCTCTTGGCAAGCCGCTTCGGTCGACTCCCAGAACTGGTCCCCTTCCCGATCGACTCCGAGCCCAAGGACTGCTCGGCCGACGCGGTGCTGGTCATCGGCGATCGCGCGATGAACCCTGAGCGTTTCCGATCCGATTTCTTCTTCGACTGGGACCTCGGTGAACAGTGGTTCCTCGAGACCGGTCTCCCCTTTGTCTTTGCGATGTGGGTAGCTCGTAACTCCGACCTGGATGATCCTCGAATCATCGAGTCGCTCGAGGCAAGCCGCGATGAAGGCTGCCGGAATGTCGATGCCATCATCGCCAAATACGCCAAAAGCTACGGCCTGAGCGACCAGGCTTGTAGAGAATACCTTACGCATTACCTCCAATTCCGAATCGGTAGCCTCGAGCGCCAAGGGCTCGAAGAGTTTTCGCGCCGATGCGGCCAACTAGGGCTCGCCTGACTCGGTACAATCCGAGGACAACTTCATTTTCCAATCGGCAAAACATGATCGCAACTTCTAGCTCCAGTGTCCGCTCCATTCTCGATAATGCGATCGCAGGGGAACGTATCTCCTGCCAAGAAGCTTTGACCCTACTCCAGAGCGCCGACTTGAGCGCCCTTGGCCAAGCAGCACAGGCAGTCACCAACCGCCTGCACCCCGAGAACTACCGAACCTACAACATCGATCGGAATATCAACTACACCAACGTTTGCACTGCGGTTTGCGACTTTTGCGCTTTTTACCGAACCCCAAAAAGCGACGAAGGCTACGTGCTGGATCGACAGGAACTGCTCGAGAAGATCCAGGAAACCGTCGAACTTGGCGGAAATCAAATCCTCATGCAAGGTGGATTGCACCCCCACTTCAAACTCGACTGGTACGAAGAGCTCCTCGGGGATATCAAATCCAGATTTCCCGACGTCAATGTCCACGGTTTTAGCCCTCCGGAACTGCACCATTTTACCAAAGTCAACAAACTCTCGATCGAAACGGTACTCGCAAGGCTCAAGCAGGCCGGACTAGGAAGCATTCCAGGGGGAGGGGCCGAAATCCTCGTCGATCGAGTCCGCTCGGCGATCACCCGCGGCAAAGTGATGACCGATGATTGGCTCAATGTCATGCGAGTCTGGCATGAAATGGGTGGCATCAGCTCCGCAACGATGATGTTCGGACACGCCGAAACCCTTGCAGAACGTGTGGAACACTTAGAGCGTCTCCGATGTCTTCAAGACCAAACCAAAGGCTTTACCGCCTTCATCTGCTGGACATTCCAGCCAGAAAACACCCAGATGAGCCACATCCCCCCGGCCGGCTCGTTCGAGTACCTGAAAACCCAAGAGGACTCAAGATCGGTCAATTGGCTCTCCTCTTTGGCGCCAACGACATGGGCTCTTTGATGCTCGAGGAAAACGTCGTTGCCGAAGCCGGCACGGTCCACTTCCTGACGCTCGACCAGATCCGCGATGCGATCAGCGAACTGGGCTACGTCCCTCGCCAACGAGACGTTTTTTACCAGCTTCTCGACGAAGCCTTCGAGCAAAAAGCGGTCGAAGCCAACAGAGCGAACCAAAAGGGCGAAAAACGCCTGACAAACCTCGGGCCAATGATCGACAAGTAGACGCTTGAGACGGCTTAGCTGAGCATGTTAGCTGAGCATGTTTTGTATACCCAAGACCGAATGAAGCGCCGAGAGAAACCCTTCGGTGTCATTCTTCCAGGCCACCTCGGTTGCCGTCTGAGTCCGAAGGTCTTTGATCTGCACGAGTCCTTCGTCGAGCTCACGCGCCCCGGCGATCAGCGCAACTAGAAATCCTCGCTGGTCAGCATACTTCAATTGCTGACCGAGCTTCTTGGCCTCCGGATACACCTCTGCGGATATTCCAGCGGCGCGAACCATCGCCGCGAGCGCAAAATAGTCGTTGATCCGATCAGGGTCAAAGAGCGGAATGAAAACGTCCGCAGCCCTGGGCGATTCTTGAAATCGATCCAGCTTCTCTAAGGCGGCAAGCAGACGGTCCAAGCCCAACGAGGCCCCGATGCCCGGAAGCGGCTGCTTGGTAAAGAGCCCGGTGAGGTTATCGTATCGGCCACCGCTACAGACGCTCCCAATGCGGGGCAATTCGAGCAAAGTGGTTTCAAAAATGATCCCCGTGTAGTAGTCAAGCCCACGGGCAATCGAGACATCGATCTCGAATCGCGATGCCGGAACACCTGCGGCTCGCAAGGCTCGCGTTACGACCGAAAGTCTTTCGATCCCTTGGCTAGCAAGCGGATTCGAACCGAGCATGGCGGAAAGCTTCGAGAGCACTTCGTCATGGGCGCCTTGAACCTGCGCGAATCGAAAGATCGTCTCGATCGATTCGGGCCCAATGCCGACTTGGGACAGCTCCTTGGATACACCCTCTGGACCGACCTTGTCGAGTTTGTCCAAGGCCCTCAAGACGGCGGTCGATTGCTCCTTGAGGTCCAAGGTTTCCAGAAGGCCGCTGAGGATCTGACGATTGTTGATTCGGATACGAAAGTCTTGGATGCCGATTTCCAAAAGCAGTTCATGAATGACCAAAGCTGTTTCGATATCCGAGACGACCCCCGTCGTGCCGATCGTATCGAAATCGCACTGGACAAATTCGCGAAATCTTCCGTCCTGGGGGTTCTCACCCCGCCAGACTGGCGCGATGTGGTAGCGCTTAAAAGGAACCCCAAGCTCGTGGATGTGCTGGGCGGCAAACCGAGCCAAAGGGACCGTTAGGTCAAATCGCATACCGACCTGCCGGCCCCCGGCGTCGACAAAGTGGTACATCTGACGGTCGGTTTCCTCAGAGCCCTTGCCAGTAAGGACCTCGAGGTACTCCAAGGCTGGGGTGTCGATCGGCAGAAAACCATAACGGCGGTAGACCCGCTTAGCGATTTCCATGAGCTTCTCCCGCTGGACCATTTTGGCCGGGAGGAAATCGCGAAAACCCTTGAGAGTCCGAGGTTCGATTAGTGGCATTGGGATGGGTTTCTCGGTTCGGGAGTTTTGGATTCGTGTGCCTTCGACGCGGACGGCGATTATAGGAAAGAATCAGCCAGAGGACCAAGCCTGTTTGGAAAAGCGATCCTGGAGCCCCCGTAGCTGCTAGTCTTGGCCCCGCCGGCATAAAGCCGACGGAGGCCAAAAGCCTCCCGTCGGGCTCGTCCCGGCGGAGGCAGAAGTTCGCAGCTAGAAGCCTCCCGTCGGGCTCGTCCCGGCGGAGGCAGAAGTTCGCAGCTAGAAG